>PMIF01000170.1:0-3147 GCA_003157035.1 Rhodocyclaceae bacterium | reverse complement strand
GCCCAGCTTGAACTCAAGCGCGATATCGGCGAAACGCAGAGCCTGATCCGCCTGGCGGAAATGCGTGGTCTGCTGACGCAATACGGTAGATCGTCGGCTGAATCCACCCGCGTCTCCACCACCGATCTATTCGGTATCGAGAACTCCTTCAAGGCGCTGACCGGTCAGTTGCAGACACTGCAGGACCCGGTCTTCTGGCGCACCAAGGAAGCCGAGGAAGGTCGTCTGCGCGCCTGGTTCGGCCGGCATGGCGACGGCCATAGCGGTGACCCCTGGCGGGCCATTGCCGCCGCCTGCGACGACTTCCGCGGCTTCGCCACTGAATTCAAGGTCTTCGAGGGTAGCGACGGCCCGTGGAGCGAGTACTTTGCGCTCGCCCGCACCCTGGTGCGCGGCGCGGCCCAGCGCGCCAAGCCGAACGGCGAGCGCTTTGCCGAATTCAGTGACGCCGCGCTGCCTGCCGTCGAGCAGAGACTGTTCACCCCGGCGCCGATCTATCCGGACTACGACCGCCTCAAGCTCGCCTGGTCGCTGGGCAAGGTCCGCGAGCTTCTGGGCGCCGACGACGCGCGGGTGAAGGACATGCTTGGCCGCGAATCGCCACAACAGGTCGCCGACCGCCTGGTCGCCGGCACGCATCTGGGCGATATCGATTTCCGTCGCAAGCTCTGGGACGGCGGCACAGCGGCCATCGAGGCCAGCGACGATCCGATGATCTTGTTGGCAAGGCAGATCGAACCGCAGGCGCTGGCGCTACGCAAGCGCTACGAGGAAAATGTCGAATCCGTGATCCGCAGCAACACCGAGCGCATCGCCGCCGCGCGGTTTGCCATGTCCGGCACCGCTGTCTACCCCGACGCCACCTTCACGCTGCGACTGTCCTACGGTGACGTACGCGGCTGGCAGGACCATGGTCGCGCGATCCCGCCTTTCACCACCTATGCCGGCCTCTTCGACCGGGCTACGGGCGTCGAGCCCTTCGTGCTGCCGCCGACATGGCTGGCAGCGCGCTCGAAGCTGCACCTGGAGCAGCGGCTGAACTTCGTCACCACCAATGACATCATCGGCGGCAATTCGGGCAGCCCGGTCTTCAACCGCAAGCAAGAGATCGTCGGCCTGATCTTCGANNGGCCGGTAATTCGGCCTGAGTGCCCTACAGCAACGCGCCGACCACGCAGCCGCAGGACAAGGTCGCCAAGGTGCCGGCGACGATGGTGCGCGGGCCGAGTTCGAGGATCTCGCGGCGGCGTTCCGGCACCATGGTCGTTAACCCACCGATCATGATGCCCAGGCTGCCGAGGTTGGCGAAGCCGCACAAGGCGTAGGTCATGATGATGCGGCTCTTCGGCGACAAGGCCCCTTCGGGCAACGCGGCGAGATCGATGTAGGCAATCAACTCGTTGAGCACGGTCTTGGTGCCGAGCAAGGCGCCGGCAGTGGCGGCTTCGTCCCACGGTACGCCGGCGAGCCAGGCCAACGGCGCCATCGCCCAGCCGAGGATGCCCTGCAACGACCACGGCGCGCCCGGGTGAGGAATCAAGGCCAGCACCTGATTTGCCAGCGCTACCAGGGCGACCAGGACAATCAGCATGGCGACGATGTTGAGCAGCAGTTGCAGGCCTTCGCCGGTACCGCGGGTGATGGCGTCGATGCTGCTGCCGTCGGGCCGCGGCAGCGCCACGTCGCGGCCGGTGAGCAATCCTTCCGGTGGCACCATCAGCACCGAGAAGACGATCGCCGCCGGAGCGCTGATGAACGAGGCCGCCAGGATATGCGCCAGGGCATCCGGCACCCGCGGCCCGACGATGCCGGCGTAGAGAGCCATGACAGTGCCGGCGACGCCGGCCATGCCCGCCGACAGGATGATGAACATCTCGCCGCGCGAAACGCGCGTCAAGTAGGGTTTGACCAGTAGCGGCGCTTCCACCATGCCGACAAAGACATTGGCGGCGGTGGACATGCCCACCGCGCCGCCAACGCCGAGCGTCTTTTCGAGCAGCAGCGACATGCCCCGAACCAGCAGAGGCAGGACCCGCCAGTGGAAGAGCAAGGCCGACAATGCGCTCATCACCAGTACGATCGGCAAGGCCTGGAAGGCCAGCACGAAGCTGGCGCCGGCCGCCGTCTCGGCATAGGGCAGCGTGCCACCGCCAAGGAAGCCGAACACCACTGCGGTGCCGGCCCGTGTCGCCTCCTGGAGTGCCAGCAAACCGTCGTTGAGGCCGGCGAAGACGGCGCGTACGCCCGGCAGCAGCAGGATCGCCACCGCCAGGATGATCTGCAGCAGGATGCCGCCCGCCACCGTGCGCCAGGGGACGGCACGGCGCTTCTCCGACCATGCCCAGGCAATGAGCACGAACACGGCATACCCGGCCACCGCCTGAAGGATCGCCATCAGCTCACCGAACGCAGATGGTTGGCGTCCACCACGGCCAACGCCGTCATGTTCACCAATCGCCGCACGGTTGCCGTCGGCGTCAGGATGTGCACTGGCTTGGCGGCACCCAGAAGGATCGGCCCGACGGTGATGCCGTCGCCGTTGGTCACCTTCATCAGGTTGAAGGCAATGTTGGCGGCATCGACATTGGGCATGATCANNCTCATCTTGGCTGCCGACGCCGAACGGACGCTGCCGAAGTTCGAGTGCGAGAGCAGCGCCACCTTCGGCGTCAGGCCAAAACGGTGCACTTCCTCGGCGGCCATGATGGCGATCTCGGCCAACATCTCGGCGCTGGGATCTTCATTGACGTAGGTATCGCAAATGAACAACGTGTGCTTGGGCAACAGCAGCAGATTCATGGCCGCGAAACAATGGGCGCCCGACTCCAGGCCGATGGCGTCGCGCACCTGATTCAAATGCTTGACGTGCTTGCCCACCGTGCCGCAGAGCACGGCATCGACGTCGCCGCGGCGCAGCAACATGCAGCCGATCAGCGTGTTATCGCTGCTCAGCCGCTGCTTGGCCAACTCGGGTGTGATGCCCTGGCGACCGCGCAAGTGGTGGTACTCCTGCCACAGTTCCTTGTAGCGGCCGTCGGAAAGCGGATTGACCAATTCGAAGTCTCGCCCGGCAGCCATGCGCAGGCCGGCGCGCTCGATTCGCGTGCGCACCACGTCGGGACGGCCGATCAGTACCGGCTCGGCCAG
>PMIF01000293.1:645-6086 GCA_003157035.1 Rhodocyclaceae bacterium | reverse complement strand
GCGGCGCAGGCCGCGGCAGCGGGCGTTCCGTGGGCGGCGAGATTGACGGGGCGGCCAAGGAAAATAATCGGGGCTGTCCCCGATTATTACGACGTCCTGCTGCAGGGGCGCCTGCGTCGCGAGTCGTCCTGCTACCCAAAGGCACCCTGCCACTGGCAAGTGGTGGCCGCCTTCGATGCCCCGGTGGGGTGCATCAAGGTTTCGAGAATGCTGAAGCTTCGGCGCCATCAGAACAATCGTCCCTAGCCCCATTACTGTTCATTTGGAACCTATTCAAGGAGAAAGTGACATGCAAAGATGCAGGCGTCTCAATCCGATCGGCCTCTTGTTCTTGCTGAGCGGCGTTTTTCTTTATGCCTCTCAGGCTTATGCAGTGCTGTATGTAGCCGATGGCAGTCTGGCCAATGGCACAGGTCAAAGCGTCTCGACATGGTTCAACAATGCCAAAGACAACATTGCGCCGACTACACGCATTGCCGGCACCGCCACCACGTTTACCGGTGATGCCCCCGCGGCCGTGGCAGTGGATGCAAACTGGATTTATGCGGCTAATTGGGACCGTATCGATATCTTTCCGATCAACGGCTCCGGCAATATTGGACCGACACGTTCCATTCAGGGTTCCGCCACCAATTTGGTAGGAGCTGNNTTAATCCTTTTGGCGTGGCTGTGGATGCGAACTGGATCTATGTGGCTAATGGCAATCACCCGAGTATCGATGTGTTTCCGATAAACGGACACGGAGATATTGGCCCGACACGCTCCATCGTTGGCGCCACCACTACCTTGGGCAGAGTTATCGGAGTAGCGGTCGATGCCAAATGGATATATGTGACCGATGAGATTACTCAGAGCATCAATGTATTTCCGATCAACGGTGCCAACAACATAGCGCCGACGCGCTCCATTCATGGCGCTGCCACTACCCTTTCTGCACCGCATCATATTGCGGTGGACGCAAGCTGGATTTATGTGACTGATCCCAATTCTCAAAGCATCGATGTATTCCCGATCGACGGTGCCAACAACATACCGCCGACACGCTCCATCCGGGGCGCCAACACTATGCTTGCACACCCATATGGAATTGCGGTGAACGATGATGGCGCGGTGGGCGGTAGCGCAACGGCTGTACCGACCCTGTCGGAATGGGCGCTGCTGCTGCTGGTCGGGCTGACGGGGCTGTTCGGTATGGTCGCCAAACAGCGTGTCAACTGGAGCGCCAGGCCTTAAGCGCCAAGCGGGGAGCAGATGTCTTGGGATAACCGGGGACAGACCCCGATTACTTGAAACCAACACCCCGCTGGGCAGGCTACGAAACCAGCATAGCAAAACTTGGTAGAGTTTTGACCCTTTTGNNGACGTTGATTCGCGCACGGCCATGCCCGCTATCCTGGCGGCGCTCAAGTCCTGGCTGGGCTTCGCGGTCGGCGCTTTCTTCTGGACCGATGACCTCGGGCGACCCGTTGCCGCCTGCGCTTCCGATCCGGCGGCTCAACGCCTGGCTGGGCACTATGCCGCCGAGTACGCCCAATCAGTCGCTGCCTGGCCGAGCCTGGTCGAACTGGCCTTGCGTCGCCGTACGGGGGTCGTCGACTTTTCACCTTACGAGCGCGAATTCCTGCGCTCGAACGTCTGCCGCGAATTGCTGGCGCCGGCCGACCTGGACCGGCAGATCGCCGGCAGCGTCGTCTCGCCCGAAGGTGCCCTCGGCGTTTTGTTGCTGTTCCGCGGTGGCCATGAGCGCGTCTTCTGCCGTGAATATCGGCGCAGTCTGTCACTGGCCTTGCCGGAGATTGCCAATGCCCTCGATCGGCGGGCGGGCGATCACACCTTCGTTGCCGAGGGCGACAGCGGCATGGTGATCGCCAGCTTCGATGGCGACCTGCGCCACGCCTGCGTTCGCGGGCGCGAGTTGCTGCACATGGCCGCGTGTCCCGGGCAGTTTCATCTCGGGACCTTGCTCGAACCGGAACGACAGTTACTCGCCCGGCTGGCAGTCGGTGTCGGCAATGATTACGACGGCCATGCGTGGCAAGGGCCGGCAGTGTCCATCGATAACGCCTGGGGTCGTTTTCAGTTGCGTGCGGCCCGCCTGCATGGGGGCACCGGAACGGGCGATCAAGTCGGCATCCGTATCCAGCGCCAGGTACCGGCGGCGCTGAAGATGGTGCAGACGGTGGATGGCCTCGGTCTTTCGCCGCGCCAACGCGAACTCGCGGTTTTGCTTGGCTGCAGCTTGCAGAACGAAATCATTGCCGATCGTCTCGGCCTGCGCCCGAGCACGGTCGCCGGCATGGTCAAGGACGTCTATCATCGCGTTGGCGTGAACAGTCGCCAGGCGCTGCGGGAGATGTTGCTGCAGCCGGCGTGATTCAGCAAGAGGGTGGTGGACGAAGGATGAACAGGTCAGCTACCGAATGGTGGGGAGTGGCGCCGAGGCTGGTGGCCGTGTTGGCAGTGGCAACTTTCCTGGCGCTTGGCGGCTGTGACCGCTCGGCGCCCGGCATCGATGGCGCCATCGACGGCCAGAAGGCGCTGGCGTTTCTCTACGGCCCCTACGATACGAAACTCGAGGGTGCCGTTTGGAAAGTCGCTAATCTGCCGTCTGGCAGCCCGGCCGGGGACGTGTTGACGGAAGGCAAGGACGCGATCGTCGGCATTGCTTTGGCCCAACAGGTCAAGGAGGGAGATGTCGACCGCTTCTACCTTGGCGTCGTCATCACACCGCAAACCGAGCCCGGCGAAGACGACTTTGACTGCGAGAGCTGCCAGCCGGCGGTCGGCGCCACGATCTTCGTCAAGCACGGCGACCGTTGGCAGGTGGAGGCGCATCAGCCCTTCGTCACCAAACTGGGCTACAACGGCGGCGGCCCGGCGATGACGCTCGTTGCCGTCGGCCCTTCTCGACACGGCATCCTGGCTGACACCGATTGGTTCAATCGAGGCAATAGCGGCGCCTACGTCAGCCTCTGGACCCAGGAACAGGGCCGGCTCGCCGAACGTTTTGCCACGATGACCAAGGAAGACAACGGCGGCAATTGCAGCGAGACCCTGGCCGACGATCTTGAACCCTGCCGCGAAAATGTGCTCGACATCAAGTACGAGCCTGGCCCAGTCGCTGATCACTACGACATTCACGTGCGGCCGAACGCAGCCGAGTGGACCTACGATAACGCCGGGCACCAGGGGGAGATGCTTTTTCGCTTTGACGGCACAAAGTATGTTGCCGTGGAGATGAGGCTGGCCCCGGCGCCTGTGGGCGCGGCCGACCGGGTGCCGTGGGCTGGTCCGTTGCCCGATAGCGACCCGGCGGCGTTGCTGGCCGCGTATCTGCGTGCCGATGCCTGGGGCCTGCAACTGAGCAGCGAGAACTGGCCGCTGGTGACCAGGTTCACGACCTGGCAGGATGGCCCCGGTTGGGATACCAGCGCCGTGGTCGAGTCTGCCGAGATCATCGGGCGACGCGACCTGGGCAAACGTGCGGAAGTCACGGTTCGCGTACGCAAGATCGGGGATCTTCATGGTGACGGCGAGATGATGCCGGTGCTTGATACGACCACTGCCGGCACGGTGACGCGCAAGTTCATTCTCGAGAATCTCGGCAAGAATGGCGAAGTGCACTGGAAGATCGTCGAGCCGCAGGACGGCCCGCACCTGGCGGTCGACTATGTGCTTCTCGACCTGATTCCGGCATGGTGCGGCAAGCGCGATTGCCGCCAGACCGAGGCTTATCGCGTGCTGCGCGAACACCAGGACGCATGCCCGCCGTCGCCCATACCGCTGAGCCGAAGCTGCCATAAGGACGGCACATAGGCAATGTCTCAAGGGAAACTTCGGCTGTGCCAAGTCGTTCGACGAGAGCCTGTCCTGGCGCACCGAGGCCGACGGCAACTTCGACCGCCTCGACAAGTGGAACGAGCGCAACGTCTGATCGGGGGAAGACCCTAGACGACCGACGCGCCAATCGGGCTGCGCCGGCCAGCGGTCGATTGCGCTGCAGGCTGGGCGTCGGCAGGCTACAATCCTCACCCATGGTGACGAGCAGTCATGGCTGAAGACAGTCTGATCCCCGGCGGCGAACCGGCACGTGCCATTGTGGCCGAGGTTCGCACGCTGTTTCTCAGCCGTCTGGGCAAGAGCCTGACTGGCGCCGGCATCCGCTCCGCTTCAGCGGCCGAGGCGATGCGCTCGGGCGCCGGCAGTTTCTTCGACGACATGGTTGAGCGCGGTGGCCGCCCGGGCTTCGAGGCGGCTGCTGGCCTGACGGCGTCGAAGATCCAGCTTGTCGATGAGGTCCAGTTCGAATTGTCGCTGCGGCTCGACGAAATGTCCCGCCAGCTGTTCGATCAGGCCGCTGCTGCGCTGTCCAAGCTGCATCCCCGTTTCATCACCCTGCTGGGCCGACTGGATATGCCGGAGGGCGATTTGCCCGTCGGTGCCTACTGCGTTCGCGCTGGTGTCGAGGCGCTTCTTGGCGAACTGGGCGGTAGCCTCGACCAGTCCGTGGCGGCTATCGGCGCACTGTCAGAACAATTTTCGCGCGATTTGCCGGTGGTCTATGCCGAGCTGAACGAATTGCTGGCCAACCGCGATATTCGGCCGACGCGTCTGGCGCAGGCGCAGGTCGATACCGGCGGACCGGGCGCGCGCAAGCGGCCCGGCGAACGCCGGGACGATCCGCTCAACTCCTTGCAGCAAGTGGTGTTCGATAGCTGGCAGACGCCCGCGATGGCCGGTGCTGGCGGCAATGTCGGCGCCGGCGGTAGTGCCGGCGCGGCCGGTGGCATGATTCCGGCACCACCGGGGTGGCTGGCCGGCGGCGCCGTCGATGCCGTAGCGGCGGCTGCCAACGCCGCCTTGCTGGAAAAGTTGCTGGCGGTGCTCGATGCCCGCCAGGAACAAGCGACGCTCGATCTTTTTCCTGATGCGCAGGCGCGTACCGATCAGTTGCAGGAACTCAAGTCGGGCGAGCTGGCGTCGGCCATGCGCGGCCAGGACGCGGCTTGTCTCGATGTGCTATCGCGACTGTTCGACGCCATCTTCAACGATCCGCGCTTGCCCGATGCCGTCAAGTCGGCCATCGCCCGTTTGCAGATTCCGCTGCTCAAGGTGGCGATTCTGGATCAGGCGTTGTTCTCGGATCGCCAGCATCCGGCGCGCATGCTGCTGGATACCATGGCGATGGCTGCCGCCGGTCTGGCGCCCGGCACGAGCGGCGATCATCCGGTGTGCGCCGAGATCCTGCGCATTGCCATTGCCGTGCAAGCGCAGTTCAAGAACGACGTCGAAATCTTCGCGCGTTTTGCCACCGAACTGGAGACCTTCGTCGCCCGCCGCGACCATGACCTGCTCGAAGCAGCGCAGCCCTACCTGTCGCTGGCCAAGAGCCAAGAGGCGCGGGAAGTGGCGCTGGTGGAGGCGCATCGCCTGGTGCGCAG
>PMIF01000293.1:0-634 GCA_003157035.1 Rhodocyclaceae bacterium | reverse complement strand
TGTTGCGCCGACTCAACGACGGTCTGCATCGGGTCGGCATTGCGCCGCAGGATCGGGCGGCATTCTTCGATGCCTGCTTTACCTTGCAGACGGCCGCACTGCGCGGTCAGGCCGGCAGCGGTGAGCGCGGGCCGTCCGCCGGACGTGTCGGCGACGATGTCGAAACAGTCGAGAGCTCGGTCGATGGTGTGATCTTGAAAGTCATTCGACTGAGTGAACCGGCAAGTGCGGGCGCCGATGCTCTGGTGTCCAGCCTGCAAGTTGGCGACTGGGTTGATTTCCGTCTTGCCGACAACGAATTGGCCTGTGGTTGTCTGGCCTGGGTTGGACCCACAGTCGGACTTTGCCTATTCATCAATCCCGATTGGCATTATGCGGTAGGCATCATGCCGGCGATCCTGGAGAAGCAACTCGCCGTTGGCGAAGCATCGATGCGTGACGCGCACTCGTTGTTCGATGGCGCCGCCGACCGGGCGCTGCGGACCTACAGCCGCCAGGATTAGCCGCGGCCTCAGCTGCTGTTGCGCAAGCGCGCCAGGAAGCGGCGGGCGAAGCTACCCGGGACATACTTGGCCGACTCGATGTCAGGCCCCTTGGCGTCGTCCATGGTCGTTGCCGCATTCGCTGGCTCGGC
>PMIF01000004.1 GCA_003157035.1 Rhodocyclaceae bacterium | reverse complement strand
GGATGTTGGTCTGGAAGGCGATGCTGTCAATCACGCCGATGATGTCGGCAATCTTCTTCGAGCTGTCCTGAATGTCGCCCATGGTGGTCACCACCCGCTTCACCGCTTCGCCACCCCGGCTCACCGCCTCGTTCGACTTCTTCGCCAATTCGTTCGCCTGCCGCGCGTTCTCGGCGTTCTGCTTGACGGTGGCGTTCAGTTCTTCCATCGAGCTTGCGGTCTCTTCCAGACTGCTCGCCTGCTCCTCCGTCCGGGAGGACAGGTCCTGATTCCCCGCCGCAATTTCCTTCGCCGCCGTGTCGATCGCTTCAGTCGCCTCCTTGATCCGACCCACCACTTCCTGGAGACGGCCAACCGTCGCGTTGGAGTCGTCCTGCAGTTTGCCGAAGGTGCCCTGGTAGTTGCCGTCGATCCTCTGCGTCAGGTCGCCCTTGGCCAAGGCATCGAGGATGCGCGAGACTTCGCCCAGGCCGACGTCGCTGACTTCCATCAGCCGGTTCAGCCCGCCAATCATCTCTTTGAACTCGTACTGGAACTTGTCGACCTCGCCGCGCGCCTTGAAGTCGCCCGCCACTGCGGCATCCACCAGGGCCTTGATCTGCGCGTTGACGGCCTTCATGCTGGCTTTGACGCCATCGATCGCGGCAGTGATCTGCGCCTTCTGCCCCGGCAGGCGGTCCATGTCCATCGACAGGTCACCCAGGGCGTAACGCTTCACGACTTCGACCACCTTCATCTTCACGGCAATGTGTGATTGCACCAGCACGTTGATCGACTTCGCCATCTCTCCGTACACGCCAGGGAACTGCGCCGCCGGTATCTGATGGTCGATCATGCCCAGTTCGTGTTGCTTCGCGTTCTCCACCTGCGCGGCAACAAAACCCTTGAACATGTCCACCATGTTCTTCATCGCCGCCAGCAGGCTTTCGCTATCGCCTGCCTTGAGCTGAATGTCCATCATCTCGCCTGCCGCCATCTTGTTCGCGATCTCCGCCGCGTAGGCCGGCTCACCGCCCAACTGGCGCATTAGCACCCGCAGGATCAACAGGCCGATGACGATCGCCGCCCCGATCGCGAGTACCGAGATGATGACCGACAGGAGAACCGCCGTATGCTCGATCTCCTTGGCTTCTGCTCCCGCTTTCTTGCCCAGACCGACGTTGTACGCGACATACTCGATAATGGCGTCATTGAGCTTCTTGCCTTTCGCGTCCACAGCCGTCAGCAGCTCCTTCGCCTGGTCCTTCTTGTTGGCACGGGATGCATCGAGCACAGCCACCTGGCTGATCGTCAAATCCTTGAACAGCGAGATGACATTGTCAAATCGGCGCTTGTCGTCGGCATCGACGACCGTCGGCTCATACTCCTTGATAGCGTCGTTTACCTCCTTCTCAGAGGCTTCGATCGTGCGCTCGTACTCGGCCATCTTGGCGGCATCGGTACCAAAAAAGACATGGCGCATGATTCGTATCCGGCTCTGCCCGAGGCCAGTCTGCAGTTTGCTCAGGGCATCCATGGCCGGCACAGTGTTTTCGTTGCCAAAGTTGGCAGCCGTATAGACGCGGCCGATCTGATATGTGCCGATACCCGCTACCAGCACCAAACCAACGACGGCGCTGGCGATTAGCAGCATCAAACGTTGTTTCACAGTCATTTTGGGTACCTCTCTCTTGGTCAATTCACTGCATACGGCGATTCGTATCGTCGGCGGGCCGTGCCACTGGCCGTTCCACCGACGTCAGTCTTCTTTCGTTCAGGCCGCGATCGCCTCATCGATCAGCGCCATGTCGGCCGACAGCATCAGGCGCGAGATATCGATGACGATCAGCATGCGTTCGTCCAGCGTGGCCAACCCGACGATGTAGCGCGTATCGACCGCCGCCGAGAACTCCGGCGCCGGCCGGATCTGGCTCGCCGGCATGGTGATGACATCGGAGACGCCATCGACCACCACCCCGACAATGCGCTGGCCGATGTTGAGGATGATGACCACCGTGATCGGCGTGTATGCTGCCTCGCCGACCTGAAACTTGATGCGCAGGTCGACGATCGGCACGATGGTGCCGCGCAAGTTGATCACGCCCTTGATGAACGCGGGCGCATTGGCGATCGTGGTTGGCTTCTCGTAGCCACGGATCTCCTGCACCTTCAGAATGTCGATTGCATATTCCTCATGACCGAGGGTAAACGTCAGATACTCCTGCGCACCGGAGGCATCTTCGCTGCGCTCGGCTCTCGTTTGGGTCAGGTCTTGCATCTCTTGCCTCCTGTTGTCAGGCGGATTCGGCAACCATGGCATTGCGCCCCATGCCAGCCAATACCGCCACATCGAGAATCATCGCCACGTGGCCGTCACCCATGATGGTGGCGCCGGAAACACCAAGCACCTTGCGGTAGTTGGCTTCCATGCTCTTGATCACGACCTGCTGTTGTCCAACCAGCGCATCGACGAACAGTGCCGCCTTGGCGCCGGCCGCTTCGATGATGACCATGATGCCGCGCTCGAATTCCGTCACCGCACCGGCAACGCCGAACACCTCGTGCAGGACGACCACGGGAACATATTCGCCACGGACAAACAACAACTTCTTGACACCGGAGATGCTCTTCGTCATTTCCGCCGTCGCCTGCAGAGACTCGATAACGTAACCGAGCGGCAGGATGTAGGTCTCGGCGCCGACCGCGATCGACATACCGTCCAGGATGGCCAGGGTCAGCGGCAGACGCACCGTCATGCGTGTGCCGACACCGAGCATCGAATCGATTTCGACCCGGCCACCCATGCCATGAATGTTCCGCTTCACCACATCCATGCCGACACCGCGACCGGACACCTCGGTCACCACATCAGCGGTCGAGAAGCCGGCCTCGAAAATGAGCAGCCAGACTTCCTGATCGCTCATCTGGTCGTTCACCGGCAGACCGCGTTCCCTGGCCTTGCTCAGAATCTTCGCCCGGTTGAGGCCGGCACCGTCATCGCTGACTTCGATGACGATGTTGCCGCTCTGATGATAGGCCTTGAGCGTAATCGTGCCGACCGGCTGCTTGCCCTTCTCGGCTCTCGCCTCAGGCATCTCGATGCCATGATCGAGGCTGTTGCGGATCAGGTGGGTGAGTGGATCCGCCAAGCGCTCGATCAGGCTCTTGTCGAGCTCCGTTCCCTCGCCGACCAGCTTCAATTCGACCTTCTTGCCGAGCTTTTGCGAAACCTCGCGCACAACGCGCGGGAAGCGAGAGAAGACCACCGATATCGGCATCATGCGGATAGACATCACGCTTTCCTGCAAGTCGCGGGAATTGCGCTCGAGTTGCGACAGGCCGGCATGAAGGCGTTCGTTTTCGGCGAGGTCGATCGAACTTGCGGACTGCAAGAGCATCGCCTGAGTGATGACCAACTCGCCGACCAGGTTGATCAGCTGATCGACTTTCTCGACGCCGACGCGGATCGTCGTATCGCCCCCGCCCTTTTGCGGCGGCGCGGTCTTGCTCGGTCTTTCAACCGCGGCCGTGGGCTTGTCCTCGGCCGGCGACGGCGCAGCCGGGGGCGGTGATGGCGCCTCGAAAAAGCCGTAACCGTCGCCCTCAGTCGGCGCTGGCGGCGAGGCTGGTTCGGCAGAAACATCGGCGAAGAATCCGTACGCGGTTTCCACCCCGGCGGCAGCCGGCGCCGGCTCGTCGCTGAAGAAGCCGTACGAGTTGTCTGGCGCGGAGGTCAGTGCCGGTTCCGGCCCAAGTGGCTCGATACGTATGCTCTCTGTGCGGGCGACAAACTCCAGCATGTTGCGCACTTGGCCCGCATCGGGATGGCCAACAACCTCGAGTCGGTAGGGTTCTCCGGCCGCCGACGGCGCAGCCAACATCTGAACCTTTCCTTGCGAGCCAAGTTCGGCGAGCAGATTGTCCACCGTGCTCTTGTGCGCCGCCGGATCACCATCGATGACGAATTCGACGCGGCAACTATCCTCGGGCTTCGGCGGTGGCGGACGCGGGGTCTGGCGCATGCCGGCATCGCCGGTGAGCGCGCGCAGGCGGGCGCAGGTGGCGTCGACCACGGCCGGATCGGCTTCGGCCTCGCCCCTGTGAGCGGCCAGCAGACTCTTCAGGACATCGTCGGCAGCGAGAAAAGCATCAATCATTTCCTCACGCAGCGCCAGTTCACCCTTGCGAATGCGGTCGAGGAGATTCTCCAGGACATGGGTGACATCGGCCATGTCAGTGAAGCCGAAGGTGCCCGAAGAACCCTTGATCGAGTGCGCTGCACGGAAGATGGCATTCAGCTGTTCGACATCGGGGCTGGCGACATCGAGGCCGAGCAGCAGCGCTTCCATCGTCTCCAAATGCTCGGCGGTCTCTTCGAAAAAGACTTGGTAGAACTGGCTCAGATCGATGGACACTCGCGCCTCCGCTTTGGCCAACTACGCCTTTATCAGCCGATGACCTTCTTGACAACCTCAATCAGCTTTTGTGGATCAAATGGTTTCACCAGCCAGCCGGTCGCCCCCGCTGCGCGGCCTTGCTGCTTCATCGCATCCGATGATTCCGTAGTCAGCATCAAGATCGGTACCGTCTTGTACTGCGGCAAGGCCCGCAGCGACTTGATCAGCGTCAAGCCATCCATGCGCGGCATGTTTTGATCGGACAAGATCAGATTTACCGTCTTCGCCTTCGCCTTGTCGAGGCCATCCATTCCGTCGACGGCCTCGATCACCTCATAGCCAGAACTCTTGAGAGTGAAGGAAACCATCTGCCGAATCGAAGCCGAATCATCTACTGCGAGGATCGTCTTGCCCATTTCTCCGCTCCTAAAAGAGTTCAATATCGCCCTGGCTCATGGCCGTCTGGCCGACCGGATTCTCTTGCTGCGCAGCCACCATACTCTCCATCCGACTGACGATGCGTGTTGCTTCGCTGCCGAGGGCATCGGCCACCGCCTTGACATCACCGCGGGCCGCATGCTGGCTCAGATCGTTGCCCAGCCTGGCCAAATCGCCGAACACCTGATCCAGGGTTGCCATCCTTTGCAGGATATGGCTGAGCAATTGCGCCGTCATATCCTGGAACTGTAGCGCCGTTATTGCCTTATTCACTACGGCGGAGACTTCGCCGGAGCCGCGCGCAAGATCGTTGATCGCCTCATTGCGGGCCCTGGCCTGGTCTTCCATGGTGCGAATGATTTGTTCCACGCTAAGCTTGGAGTCAAGCGCGAAAGTCATGTCTTGCCCTGCCAGGCGCTGGATGGCGACCTCCGTCTGATGCACGGCCTCCTGCATGCGTTGTATGACGTTGTTGATCTGCTGGCTGAACTGCGTTGTCCGTCCGGACAAGTCACGCACCTCGTCGGCAACGACGGCGAAGCCGCGACCCGCCTCGCCCGCCCGCGCCGCCTCGATGGCCGCATTGAGTGCAAGAAGATTGGTCTGTTTGGCGATGGAGCCGATCTCGCTCAGGATGCCTTGCACCGTCCGGGTGTGTTGAGCAATACCGTCGGTCATCTCAGCCAGTTCCACGCCCAATTTGCCATTGAGGACCACGTTATCGACGATGCGCTGCATCACCTGCGACGTATTGGCAACGAACTCGTCGAACTGCTTCGTCGTGCCCTCGCCCACCAAGGCGCCGCTGACACCGAGAGCGGTATCTCGTTGCCGATCGGTCAACTCGTTCATGCCCTGGAAGCTCATCGTCAGTTGACTGAAGGCATCGGCCAGCAGGCTCTGCGTGCGCAACACTTCCTCGCGCATGGTGGCAAGCTGCGCTGCCACAGGCCCGACTGAAGTGACGAGAAGGTTGCTGACGCCATTGGCCAGCTCGGTCTCGTCCACGGTTGCGCCGCCATCACCGAGTTGTCGCCCATCCGTCTGGGCCAGTATCGCCGCCACCAGCCAGCCGCTGGCCACCGAAATAGCCGTGACGACCACCGCAACAACACTGCCGTCGGCAAGAAGAAGCGCCAACAGCCCGACTGAAACCACAGTCCAGACTAGGCCTATGGTTCTGAACCTTCCTGACAACATTACTCTCTCCCTGTCGCGCGGCAAGCTTGCCTAGCGGCCGGGCTGCGCGCCGACATCACCGGGCGCAGCCTCCGTACCAGCATTCCCGTCTTCCGTTTCCGCCGTGACGTTGCCGTCACGCATGATTTCTTCTTCAGTACGCTTGTTGAGAACAACAATGCTGATCCGACGGTTGCTGGCGCTGTACGGATCCTCCTTGTTGTATAGCACAGTTGATGCCAAGCCAACGACACGAACCATCTTGCTTTCGGCCATGCCGCCCGCCACTAGTTCGCGCCGCGAGGCATTGGCGCGGTTGGTGGAGAGTTCCCAATTGCCGAAACCGCGGTCGCCGCCCACATAAGGCGTCGCATCAGTGTGGCCCGAGAGACTGATCTTGTTGTCCACCCTGTTCAAAGCCTTGCCGATCTCGCGCAGAATGTCCCGCGTGTAGGGTTTCAGCTCGGAACTCGCAGAGTCGAACATCGGCCGATTCTTCTCGTCCACGATCTGTATTCTCAAGCCTTCCGTCGTCAGGTCGAGCAACAACTGGTTCTTGAACTGCTTCAGGCTCGGCGTCGCTTCAATCAGTGTCTCCAGGTCGCTCTTCAGCGTTTCCAGCTTGGATCGCTCCGTTCGCTCAAAATCGTTTTTCAGACGCTGCAGGTTGATAGTCTTCTTGTCCGCAGGCGTATCGCCCTTCTTCACCTGCCCATAGGTAGAACTGAGACTGGTGCCGCCGCCCTGAATCACCGAAGACGAATCCCCCGACCCGGAGCCGCCGAACAACGCCACTTTCAACGGCGTCTGGAAATAGTCGGCAATACCCTTGAGATCGCCTTTGGCCGTAGATCCCAGCAACCACATCAACAGGAAGAACGCCATCATCGCGGTGACGAAGTCGGCATAGGCGATCTTCCATGCACCGCCGTGCGCGGCGCCGCCGCCCTTCTTGATGCGCTTGACGACGATTGGCTGTTGGCTGTCGTCACTCATGGCTGGTTACTTTCCTTTGCGCGCCTTGAGGTCCGCCTCCAGCTCGAGGAAGCCCGGACGATCCGTGGAATAAAGTACCTTGCGGCCGAATTCCACCGCCACTTGCGGCGCGTAGCCGTTCATGCTGGCCAGCAGGACCGCCTTGATGCACTGATAGATCTTGCCGCCTTCTTCAGCCTTCTGCTCGAGCTGGCTGGCGATCGGCGAAATGAATCCGTAAGAGACGAGAATGCCGAGGAAAGTGCCGACCAGCGCGCCACCGATCATGTGCCCGAGCACAGCCGGCGGCTCGCCAACCGAACCCATGACATTGACCACGCCCATCACCGCCACGACGATACCGAAGGCCGGGGCGCCGTCGGCCGTCTTCGACATGATATGCGCAGGCAAATGTGCTTCCTCGTGATGGGTCTCCATCTCGACGTCCATCAGGTTCTCGATTTCGAAGGCGTTCAAATTGCCGCCCACCATCATGCGCAGGTAGTCGGTGATGAACTCCATCACATGATGATCGGAGACGATGGTCGGATATTTCGAGAAGATTGGGCTAGTGTCCGGAGTCTCGATATCGCCCTCGATCGACATCAGGCCTTCCTTGCGAACCTTGCCGAGAATCTCGTAAAGCATCGCCAAGAGCTCCATGTAGAGCGCCTTGCTGAAAGGCGAGCCCTTGAGTACCGACGGTAGCGCAGCCAACGTCGCCTTGACCGCCTTGGGACCATTGCCGGCGACGAAGCCACCGGCCACCAAGCCGAGGAGCGCTAGATACTCCATCGGCACGAACAACGCGGCGAGACTGCCGTGTACGGAGTAGGTCCCCACCGAGGCAGCAAGGATCACCACATAACCAATCAACAGGAACACCGGCACCCTCCACGATTCGTCCGGCCGCAAGCGACCCAACTCGGGCGCGGGTCGCTGCGCCCGAGCTAATCATAGCGGGATTCGATTCAGGGCGGGAAGCCCCGAGGAAGGATTTCTGCCCTCCGAGATGAGCGCCCTGGGACGCTACGGCCGTCGTCAGCTGCGCTTTCAGCCAACCGACTTGCTAGGCAGCACGGGCCTCCGCGGCAGCGCGACGGGTCTTGCCAGCTCGGGCCGGCATATGACAAAGGCCGCAGACATAGCCTCGGGTGGGGTCATAGGCGTGGGCAACAAACTGGCCGTTACATTCCCGACAAGTGGCCATTTGCAGCATATTGGCGTCGAAGAAGCGAACCATGGTCCAGGCACGGGTCAACGACAGCACGATGTCCATGCCGCCGCGACTGACTTTATCCAGGTACATGCGATAGGACTTGATGATCAGCTCCAGCCCCCTGAGCTTGGTGTGGCGTTGGAGAAATCGGTAGTAGGCCATGAACAGGGAGGCGTGGACATTCGGTTGCCAGGTCATGAACCAGTCCGTCGAGAACGGCAGCATCCCCTTGGGCGGCGACACTCCCCTGACCTCCTTGTACAACTTGAGCAAGCGCTCACGTGACATGTTAGTTTCGGCCTCCAGCATTTGCAGCCGGGCGCCGAGTTGGATCAATTCGATGGCCAAGCGAATATCCCTCGCCTCCAGGATCACGGACTTATTGCGCATTGCGATCTCCTCGATGCTAGATTCTTGCTGTGCCGCCGCGACTCAGACAACGGTCTCTACCGGCTTGCTGGCCGCCAGGATGGCCGCGTGGATGTGGCCAACCCCCCGATCGCGCTCGTGGTTAGCTAGCAGATCGAGTAGCAAGGAATCTTCGAAGCGAAAACTGCACAACAACATGTCCGAGGCAGCCATTTTCAAGACCTGGCCGGGCGTCAGCCGCTCAAGGATATCGACAATCTCCTCGCTGATACCAAGCCGAAACACCGCCTCTTCCCGATCGGAACGGACCATGTTCTGCGCCAGCATCAGGTACGCAAGATTGACTTCCTTTATATCATTGTAGGTGTCGGTCGATTTCATCTAGCGCTCCTAGTGGAACCCGCCCGCCCGCGCCCGGCCATCCGGACACGTCAAATATGGCTGCTATGACGGTCTTCGCATTGTTGCGAACAACCGTCAAGAAGAAAATCACCGAAAAACTGTTTCTTTTGTAAGAAATAGATGGCGCTTGTTTGTAAGAAAAAACCTTACAAAGGCGAGATAAAAGGCTGTTTAATCGACGATTAGTCGATGCCGGAACGTGCCAGTCAGTCGACTTCCTGGCAAGTGCCAATTCGGTTCCGCCCCTGCTCCTTGGCTCGGTACAGCCCTTGGTCTGCGAGCTTGACCAGGGCATCAGAGTCCGTCATCTCCGGGCTGCGCTGCGCGACACCGATGCTGACGCTGGCGTGCAACTCGATGGCACCAGCCACCACTGCCGCTGACGCCACCGCCTTGCGCACGCGCTCTGCACACGCCAGGGCCGCTTTGAGATTGGTGTCCGGACAAATGACCAGGAACTCGTCGCCGCCAGTGCGCGCGACCACATCGTGCGCACGCAACCCGCGCTTCAGCGCCGCCGACGTCTGCTTCAACACGGTGTCGCCGACATCATGGCCGTGCGCATCGTTGATGGTCTTGAATCCGTCCACATCGACCAACAGACAGGACAGCGGCCGCTCGCCGCGCGTCGACGATGCCCACTCCTGCTCCAGCCTCTCCATGACGTAACGTCGGTTCGGGAAGTTGGTGAGAAAATCGGTCATCGCCGCTTCCTGCAACTTGGCGTTGGTTACCGCCAGCTCCGCAGCGAAATGGCGGATTTCCTCGCGGTCACGCTCGATTTCCTCCTGCAGCTCAACCACCCGCTGGCCGGCACGCAGGCGGGCAGAAAGGACACGTGGGCGCAAGGGCTTGGAAATGAAATCATCGGCACCGCTCTCAAACGCCTCGATCAGCTTTTCCTCGTCTTCCAGGCTGGTGAGGACAATGATGTAGATGCCACGACCGATCTTCATTTCACGCAACGCTCGCGTCAGCTGCAAGCCATCCATGCCCGGCATCAGCCAGTCGACGATCATCAATTGCGGTCGTTCCGCGATAGCGACCTCCAGCGCAACCTCACCGCTGTCGGCCTCGAGGACTTCATGCCCAGCATTGCCAAGCAAGCCCTTGAGAAGGGTACGAATCGCCGGATCGTCGTCGACAACCAGAATCTTCAGCCGCGGAGCTCCTGACTCCATACCCCCACCCCAGGCTTCGCGGGGTTGCAGGAGTTCTTCGAAGGGCGGTAGCGATTCGGCGCGCAGTTGCAGCAACTGGCACCAATCCAGCCACTCACCAACCACGCGGTTACATAAACTGACCAACTCGTCACTGCCGATCGAAATCTTGCTGGCCAGCACAAATAGTCGCGGCATCATCAATCGTCGGTCCGACTCCACGGCCATGCAAGCATCGGCAATACCTTGAGCCAGGGCCAACGACCAGACCAACGTATGGCGCCGAGAACCTTCGGCAAACGGCGCCTGATCCGCAATCTCGTGATAGAGAACCGGTTCGGCGAAAGTCTTCGGCAAGCCCCAGTCGAGGAACATCGACGACGTCAGCTCGCTGTGCGTCATAACGAATGCCTGACTCTCGAGCTGGCTCAACCCGTCGCCGGCATCGCCGGAAATGTGTTCCAGTAGCTCCGAGTACTCATGGGGGAAAAGTGTTGCCATCGCCAGGCAACCGATGCGAGCCAACAGGCCGACCGAAAATGCCTCTTCGGGGGCCGCCGCATTGGTACGTTGCGCCAACGCTTGCAAAGAGGTGGCGCAGGCCACGGAATGCGACCAAAAATGCTGGTAGTCGAAGTTGCGGCAGCCACCTTGCCGGTAATTGGACAGCAGCGAAAAAGCCAAGGCCAGCGACCGCACCGCCGGCAGGCCAAGTACGATCAGGGCATCATGCACGGAAACCACGGGGCGGTGCGCTCCGGTGGCAACCGAATTCGCTGCCTTGATCAGCCGTCCGACAAACGCCGGATCCGGCTTGATCACGTGAGCCAATTCGTCGACCGACGTATCGTTCTTCTGCGTAAGGCGAATCACCGCCAGCGCCGATCCCCTCGGTGAGGGCAGGTCGCCGGTAGCCTTGAGTTGTTCGAACTTTCCGAAATCGAGGGGCTTCATGGGTTGCAGCAGACCGAGCGAAGGATCGCCGTACTCATTTGTACTCGGCGCAGTTTACCCTCTTTTCACACCCAGTAGCGGCTCCGGTCGAACGCTGCGACGGCGCTAGAATCGCTGCACCATGGACCCGGCCATCAATTATTGCTGTACCTGCGGCGCGCCAGTCGAATTTCGCCCGCCACCGGGCGATAGCCTGCCACGCCATGTCTGCGACTCCTGCGGCGCCATCCACTACCGCAATCCGCGCCTGGTCGTTGGTACCTTGCCCGTCTGGCAGGGTCGCGTCCTGCTTTGCCGACGCGCCATCGAACCGGGCCATGGCCTATGGACGCTGCCGGCCGGGTTCATGGAGAACGGCGAAACCATGGCCGAAGCAGCCTTGCGGGAAACGAGGGAGGAGGCCAACGCCAGTGTCGAACTCGACAGCATGTTCACGCTGATTTCCGTACCCCACATCAGCCAGGTACATGTGATCTACCGCGCACGATTGACCAACCCTGAATTCTCCGCCGGCCAAGAAACCCTGGAGATCGCGCTGCTGGATGAGCCGGCCATACCCTGGCCGCAAATTGCGTTTCGTACTGTTGCTCTGACGCTACAGCACTACTTCTCTGACCGGCGAAATGGCGCCTTCCACCTTCACGACGGCGAAATCGTCGATCGTTAACCCCTAAGATGAAAACGGCGCCAAGTGGCGCCGCTCTCCGCGCATCGGTGACCGCCGAAGATCAGAGCGGATTCACCGTCTCACGAACAATCCGCCAGCGGCCTTCGCTCTTTTCCCATTCCAAGGTCTTGCTCACCGAATCCTGATAATTTGCCGCACGGTAGTTCTGCCGGAATACCGTCGTTGCCCGCTTGTCGTCCTTGACGGTTACCTTTATATCGCTG
>PMIF01000157.1 GCA_003157035.1 Rhodocyclaceae bacterium | reverse complement strand
TGGGCGAAGATCCGTGGGTAGGCATCGCCCGCCGTTATCCGCAGGGCACCCGCCTGTTCGGCAAGGTCACCAACCTGACCGACTACGGCGCCTTCGTCGAGATCGAGCAAGGCATCGAAGGCCTGGTGCACGTCTCCGAGATGGACTGGACGAACAAGAACATCCACCCGACCAAGGTCGTACAGTTGGGTGACGAAGTCGAAGTGATGATCCTCGAGATCGATGAAGAGCGTCGCCGCATCTCCCTGGGCATGAAGCAGTGCATCGCCAACCCGTGGGATGACTTCGCCATGAACCACAAGAAGGGCGACAAGGTCCGCGGCGCCATCAAGTCGATCACCGACTTCGGCATCTTCATCGGCCTGCCCGGCGGCATCGATGGCCTGGTGCACCTGTCCGACCTCTCCTGGTCGATGACCGGCGAGGAAGCCAAGCAGAATTACAAGCGCGGCGACGAAGTCGAAGCCATGGTGCTGTCGATCGATGTCGAGAAGGAACGCATCTCCCTGGGCATCAAACAGATGGAAGGCGATCCGTTCACCAGCTTTGTCGCCACCCACGACAAGAACACCATCGTCAAGGGCACGGTCAAGAGCGTCGATCAGCGCGGTGCCGTCATCGATATCGGCAACGATGTCGAGGGCTATCTGCGCGCTTCCGAGTTTTCCCGCGAGCGCATCGAAGACTTGCGCACGATGCTCAAGGACGGTGATGTCGTCGAGGCGTTGATCATCAACGTCGATCGCAAGTCGCGTGGCCTGACCTTGTCGATCAAGGCCAAGGACCAGGCGGAGCAGAACGAGGCGATGCAGAAGCTGGCCGCGGATTCGGGCGGCAGCGCTGGCACCACCAACCTCGGCGCCCTGCTCAAGGCGAAGTTGAACCAGCAGTAAGCCGCGATGCTGTCAGGTCAGATAGCCATGACCAAGTCCGAGCTGATCGCCCGGCTGGCGTCCCGCTTCCCGCAACTGGTCGCCAAGGACGCGGATCTGGCCGTCAAGGTCATTCTCGATGCCATGGCCGCCGCGCTGGCGCGCGGCGATCGCATCGAGATCCGCGGCTTCGGCAGTTTCGCGCTCAACTACCGACCGCCGCGCACTGGCCGCAATCCGAAATCGGGCGACAAGGTGCATGTGCCGGCCAAGTATGTGCCACATTTCAAGGCCGGCAAGGAACTGCGCGAACGGGTTGACGGTCGTTTGTTGTAATCGCCGACGACCGGCGGCAATGGTTGATTGGACGGCGGCCGTCGACGACGGTCACCGCCCTGTTCTTGTCGAGGCGTGATGAGAATCATCGTCTGGTTGTTGCGCGGCGTCGTCTTCCTGCTTCTCTTCGGCCTGGCGGTCAAGAACAGTGCGCCGGTCGAGTTGCGCTTCTTTCTCGAGGGCACCTGGCAGGCGCCGCTATCGCTGATCATCCTGGCCGCTTTTGTCGCCGGCACTTTTGTCGGCCTCACCGTGACCATCGTCCATTCGGTCGGCGAACGGCGCGAACTGCGGGCGCTGCGGCGACGGATCGCCGATAGCGGTGAGGGCGGCCAGCCATGATGGCGATCCAGCTCTGGTGGCTCCTGGCTTTGCCGATATTCTTCGCCCTCGGCTGGGTGGCGGCGCGCATCGACATCCGTCAGTTGCTGCGCGAATCGCGCGCCCTGCCGCGCTCCTATTTTCGCGGCCTCAACTTCCTGCTCAACGAACAGCCGGACAAGGCCATCGAGGCTTTTCTCGAGGCGGCCAAGGTGGATCCGGAGACAGTCGAGTTGCACTACGCGCTCGGTAGCCTGTTCCGCCGGCGCGGTGAGACCGATCGCGCCATTCGTGTACATCAGAACCTGGTCGAGCGCGAAGGACTGAAGGACGAGCAGCGCCTGACGGCGCTCGCCGAACTGGGCCAGGACTACCTGAAGGCCGGCTTGCTCGATCGCGCCGAGGATATCTTCGTTAAATTGCGCGCTACGACACGTGGCGAAGAGGCTTTGAAGGCGTTGCTGGAGATCTACCAGCAGGAGCAGGAATGGCAGCAGGCGATCACCATCGCGCAGGCCATGCCCGACCACGCCGACCACCTGTGGCAAACGGCGATTGCCGAGTTCCATTGCGAGATTGCCTCCGGCGAGATCCTCCACGGTCGCCTGGTCGAAGCCAAACAGCATCTTGATGCCGCGCTGGCGGCGAACCGCAAGTGCGTGCGGGCCACGATATTGGTCGGCGAGCTGGCGGTCGGCGAGGGCCGGCCCGGCGACGCAATCGAAATCTGGACGCGAATCGAACAACAGAACCCGGCCTACCTGGCACTGGTGGCCGACAAACTGATGGCTGCCTATCGGCAGACCGACCAGGCCAGCCATGGCTGCCAGGTATTGCGCGGCTATCTCGATCGCCACCCGTCGCTGGATCTGCTCGATGCTGCCTTCGCGGCGGAACTGGAGCGTGCCGGACCCGACGCTGCAGTAGTCCTGGTGCGTGACGAGTTGCGGCGCAATCCGACGCTTCTGGCGCTCGACAAGTTTCTCGAGGCGCAGGTGCTGGTGGCCGCGCCGGAGCGGCGGGGCGACCTCGAAATGGTAAAGAATCTGATCCATAGTCACACTCGCCGCGTGGCGCGCTATCGCTGCGGCCAGTGCGGCTTCAAGGCGCGGCAGTTCCATTGGCGCTGCCCGGCCTGCGGTGGCTGGGAGACCTATCCGCCGCGGCGTACGGAAGAATTCGATCTCGAACCCTAGGAGTTGTCATGAAGATCACTGTCATCGGTACCGGTTATGTCGGCCTTGTCTCGGGCACTTGTCTGGCTGAGGTCGGCAATGACGTGCTCTGCCTTGACGTCGACGCGACCAAGATTGCCACCCTCAACGCCGGCGGCATCCCGATTCACGAGCCCGGCCTGGAGAGCATGGTGGCGCGCAACCGCGCCGCCGGCCGCCTGCGCTTCACCACCGACGTTGCCGAGGCAGTCGCCTTCGGCAGTGTCCAATTCATCGCCGTCGGCACACCGCCCGACGAAGATGGCTCGGCCGACCTGCAGTACGTCGTCGCCGCCGCGCGCAATATCGGCCGGCTGATGGTCGACTACAAGGTCGTGGTGGACAAGTCGACGGTACCGGTGGGCACGGCCGACAAGGTGCGCGCCGCGATCAGCGAGGAGCTGGCGGCGCGCGCAACTAGCGTCGACTACAGCGTCGTTTCCAACCCCGAGTTTCTCAAGGAAGGCGCCGCGGTCGAGGACTTCATGCGGCCGGATCGCATCGTCATCGGCGTCGAGGACGCGCGCGCGGCTGAAGTGATGCGCCAGCTCTATGCGCCGTTCCAGCGCAACCACGAGCGCCTGATCGTCATGGATGTGCGTTCCGCGGAGCTGACCAAGTACGCCGCCAACGCCATGTTGGCCACGCGCATCAGCTTCATGAACGAGTTGGCCAACCTGGCCGAGAAACTCGGTGCCGACATAGAACTGGTGCGGCACGGCATCGGCGCTGATCCGCGTATCGGCTACCACTTCCTCTATTCGGGCTGCGGCTATGGCGGCTCCTGCTTTCCCAAGGACGTCAAGGCGCTGACCCGCACGGCTAGCGATGCCGGCCAGGAACTGAAGGTTCTGACCGCCGTCGAGGCGGCCAACGAGGCGCAGAAGAGCGTGCTCAGCCAGAAGGTGACGCGGCGTTTCGGCGCCGACCTGTCTGCCATGACCTTCGCGATCTGGGGCCTGGCCTTCAAGCCGAATACCGACGATATGCGCGAGGCGCCGAGTCGCGTGCTGATCGACGACCTGCTGGCGCGTGGTGCTCGGGTGTGTGCCTACGATCCGGTGGCGATGAACGAGGCGCGCCGCATCTACGCCGGCGAATCCCGCATCGGCTTTGCCGATACGCCGATGGCGGCACTGGACGGCGCTGATGCCCTGATCATCGTCACCGAGTGGAAGGAATTTCGCAGTCCCGATTTCAACGCCATGCGGACCAAACTTGCGGCCGGCGCAGTCTTCGACGGCCGCAATCTCTACGAGCCGGCGCAGGTGCGCGCCGCCGGCCTCGACTATTTCTCCATCGGCCGCCGGTAATGCAGGTACCCGACACCACCAGGGCGCGCGTGCTGGTGGTCGGCGACGTCATGCTCGACCGCTATTGGTTCGGTGAGGTGTCGCGGATCTCGCCCGAAGCGCCCGTGCCGGTGGTCAAGGTCGAGCGCAGCGAAGAACGCCTCGGCGGTGCCGCCAATGTGGCGCGCAATTGCGCCGCCCTGGGTGCCCAGGTGACACTGCTATCGGTCGTCGGGGCTGACGAGGCGGGACGCACGCTGTCCCGACTGCTTGCCGATGCCGGCATTGTCGCCGGCCTGCACGAGGACCACCAGCTTGATACGACCGTCAAGCTGCGCGTCATCGGCCGCCAGCAACAGTTGTTGCGCATCGACTTCGAAAACGCCCCGGCGCACGAAGTCTTGCGTGCCAAGCTGACGGAATTCGAGTTGCGCCTGCCGGCTTGCGACGTCGTCGTCTTTTCCGATTATGGCAAGGGTGGTCTGGTGCATGTCGACGCCATGATTGCTCTGGCTCATGGCTGCGGTAAACCCGTTCTGGTGGACCCCAAAGGCGAGGACTATCGGCGCTATGCCGGTGCCGACGTGTTGACCCCCAATCGCGGCGAACTGCGCGAAGTCGTTGGCCGCTGGTCGGACGAGGCCGATCTCTGTCGCCGCGCCACCGAGCTGCGTCAGCAGCTCGACATCAAGGCATTGCTGGTAACGCGTTCGGAAGAGGGCATGACCTTGTTCGATGACGATGGCGCGCATCATGAGCCGGCTATGGCACGCGAGGTCTATGATGTCAGCGGCGCTGGCGATACTGTCATTGCCACCTTGGCGGTCATGTTGGCCAGCGGTTTCGATTTGCTCCGGGCGCTGCCGCTCGCCAACCTTGCTGCCGGTATCGTCGTCGGCAAGCTGGGTACGGCGGTATGCACGCTCGATGAACTGAAGCGGGGATGATGCCCATGTACNNGACAAGTTCCTCAACCTGGTCGATTGCGAGATCGCCGATTACCTGGACAAGAGCGAGTTTATCGACCTACTTGAGGCCGGCCATTTCGACGGTGCGGTCGAGGCGGTGTTCCATCAGGGCGCCTGTTCGGACACCATGGCAACCGACGGCCGCTACATGATGGAGAATAACTACCGCTATTCGCTGGCGCTGCTCGATTACTGCCTCGATCAAGAGGTGCCCTATCTGTACGCCTCGAGCGCTTCGGTCTATGGCGGCCGCCGCGTTTTCGCCGAGTCGCGCAGCCATGAGAGTCCGCTCAACGTCTACGGCTACTCGAAGTTTCTCTTCGACCAGGTGGTGCGTCGGCGCTTGTCGGAAGCCAATTCGCAAGTAGCCGGCTTTCGCTATTTCAACGTTTACGGACCGCGCGAGCAGCACAAAGGGCGCATGGCGTCGGTGGCGTTTCACCATTACCAGCAGTACTCAAGCTCGGGCAAGGTCAAACTGTTCGAGGGCTGCGACGGCTACGGTGACGGTGAGCAAAGCCGCGATTTCGTCTATGTCGGCGATGTCATCGATGTAAACATGTTCTTCCTCGACCATCCTGAACAATCGGGCATTTTCAATCTCGGTACCGGCCGCGCCCAGCCCTTCAACGACATTGCCACGGCAACAGTCAATGCCTGCCGCGCCATTGATGGCCAGCCGGCGCTATCGCTGGCGGCGATGGTCGAGCAGGGCATCGTCGAATACATCCCGTTTCCCGATGCGCTGAAGGGCAAGTATCAGAGCTTCACCTGTGCCGACATCAGCCGGCTGCGCGGCGCCGGTTACCGCCAGGCATTCGCCAGCGTCGAACAGGGCATAACGGAGTACGTCAACTATCTGGCTCGGGTTTGATCGTTGGCTGCGCTGGCGGTGATACACATTGTGTATCGCTTGAGCTATCATGGTGACTCTGAGGCAATGCCATGACGACCACCACGACAACACCTGCCCGCGCCATCAATCTGCGCATTCGTGATGATACGCGCGCTCTGATCGACCGTGCCGCGAAGGCGCGCGGCAAGTCGCGCTCCGAGTTCATGATCGATTCAGCCCGTCGGGCGGCGGAGGAAGCGTTGCTCGACCAGACGCTGGTGCGTGTGGACCAGGAGAGTTACCAACGCTTCGTCAAGGTTCTCGACCGGCCACCAGGTGGCAAGGGATTTGCAAGGCTTATGAAGGCCCAGAAGCCTTGGGCAAAGTAAGCCTGTCGGCGCCGGCACCACTCTCCGGCGAGCATGAACTCGAACTCTTCGCCTGTGGCGAAGCCAGTCTCGACGACTGGTTGAAACGGCGCGCTCGCGCCAACCAGATTGGCGGTGCCTCGCGCACCTATGTTGCTGCCGAAGGTGCCCGGGTAGTCGGCTACTATTGCTTGGCCTCTGGCGCATTGGCCACCGACGATGCCCCCGGGTCTGTTCGGCGCAACATGCCGGACCCGATTCCCGTGGCCATCCTCGGTCGGCTTGCGGTCGATTTGTCCTGGCGCCGCAACGGCCTGGGCGTCGCATTGCTGCAGGACGCTGTGCTGCGCACCGCACAGGCGGCCGGCATCGTTGGTATCCGTGGCTTGGTCGCCCACGCGCTGTCAGCTGACGCGAAGGACTTCTACGAACATCACGGCTTTGTCGCATCGGCCAAACAGCCGCTGACGCTGATTCTCTCCATCAGGGGCATTGCCTAGACGATACCCCGGACACCGGGTCGGGCGCGTTAGTGACTGCGCTACGGCCGATCAAATCAGAATGTAGCGGTGTGGCTGCGATTCCTGGTTGATGGCGGCCAAAGCCTCGGGCAGCGAGAAGCGGGTAATGCAGACCACCCATTTGCGCCGGTCGGTGCAGGCCAGGGTTGGCATGTGCAACTCACCGCGACCGTCGTCGGCTACCGCGCCGACCAAGGGATGGCCGTCACTGGTCTCGACCTGCAACTGTTTTTCCGGCCGCTGTAGCCATTCGATCAATGCTGCGAGCGCTCGGGCTGGCGTCAAGTCGTGCTCACCGCCGGCGTGGCGATCGAGGATCTCATCGCGCAGGTCTTCGGTGAACGGTAGCGCCGGCTCATCGCCGTTGCGGCTGCGCAACTCGTCGCTGATCCTGGCATCGGTCCGCCGCAAGCGCCATTCGCGGCGCTTCTCCTTCGTGCGTGCGTCGAAGGCCTTCACCAGACTGGCAAAAGCCGCTTCGCGCAGGCATTCGCGACTATCCTGTTCGCTGGTGCCGAGGCTGCGGAACGTATGGTCGACAAAGCCGCCAGGACTGCCTGGCCTGACGCGCATGCCGAGGATGGCAAAAACGTCGTCATGGTTGTTGTCGACGAACCAGCGAATCGAACTGCGCAAGGCGAGGCTGCGGCCGAGCGCCTCGGAAATTTCCTCGCTGCGGCCGAACAGTGACTTCAGCACCACGCTGTTCTGGTACGTCGTGGCATCGACGGCGATCGGCCCCGGGATGGCGGCGATCGAGCGATCGTAGAAGCTTAGTGCCTGTTCGACGGCCGGCTGCAGGGCGTCGCGGCTATTGGCCAAACCGCTGATGGTCGGGTCGACGGTCTTGGCGATGACTTCGAATGCGTGGTCGACGGCGGCATTTCTCGACGGGCCCGAGCCGAACATGCCGCCCAAGGCGCTGATCAACCCCATGGGTGCTTCCTTTCGAACATGGATTGAGCCATGCGTCATTGTTGCAGGACAAGCGGTGTCGACGCAAGGGGATTAGCGCGTCTGGGATCACAACGTCACCGGCGTGGCATCGGGTACCATTCGCAGTGTTGCTGTGCCTGGAGCGACCTGCATGAACGACCGGACATTGGAAGATTTCGTCGGCAATACGCCGCTGGTGAGACTGAAGCGCATCCCTGGCGCCGACAACGAGCGCCGGGGCAACGTCATTCTGGCCAAGCTGGAAGGCAACAACCCGGCCGGATCGGTCAAGGATCGGCCGGTGCTGTCGATGATCATGCACGCCGAGGCACGCGGCGAGATCAAGGCCGGCGATACGCTGATCGAAGCGACTTCCGGCAATACCGGCATCGCGCTGGCCATGGTGGCCGCCATGCGCGGCTACCGCATGGTGCTGGTGATGCCGGAAAACCAGAGCGTCGAACGGCGGCAGGCGATGCGCGCGTTTGGCGCCGAACTGGTGTTGACGCCCAGGGCAGCAAGCATGGAAGGCGCCCGCGACGTCGCCGAGCGCATGGTGGAGGCAGGACGAGGCGTCATGCTCGACCAGTTTGCCAATGCCGACAATCCGCTGTCTCACTACGAAGGCACCGGTCCGGAGATCTGGCGCGATACCCAGGGCAGGGTCAGCCATTTCGTCTCCAGCATGGGCACCACCGGTACCATCATGGGCTGCTCACGCTATCTGAAGGAGCAGAACCCGGCAATCGCCATCATCGGCTGCCAGCCCGCCGAAGGCTCGCAGATCCCCGGCATTCGCAAGTGGGCACCGGCCTACCTGCCGAAGATCTGCGACTTCTCGCGCGTCGACCGGCTTGAGTACGTGAGCCAGGCGGATGCCGAGGAGATGACCCGTCGCCTGGCGCGGGAGGAAGGCATCTTCGCCGGCATGTCGTCGGGCGGCGCACTACAGGTGGCATTGCGCCTGGCCGAAGAGACGAGCAATGCGGTGATCGTCACCATCGTTTGCGATCGCGGCGATCGCTACTTGTCCACCGGCGTTTTCCCGGCCTAGCATGACACCGATCCTGGTATTCGACATCGAGACCATTCCGGATGTCGCTGGCGTGCGCAAGCTCAGTGCGCTGCCGGCGGCGCTCTCCGATGCTGAAGTGGCGGAGTTTGCCTTTCAGCAGCAGCGGGCGAAGAATGGCAGCGATTTTCTGCCGCATTATCTGCAGCGGGTCGCTGTCATATCGTGTCTGCTGCGCAGCGACGAAGGTTTGCGCGTCTGGTCGCTGGCCGAACCGAAATTTTCCGAGGCGGAAATCATCCAGCGCTTCTTCGTCGGCATCGAGAAATACACGCCGAATCTGGTGTCGTGGAACGGTGGTGGCTTCGATCTGCCGGTGCTGCACTATCGCGGCCTCATTCATGGCGTCAACGCCGCCCGCTACTGGGAGATGGGCGACGACGACCGCGATTTCCGCTACAACAATTACATCAGTCGCTACCACACGCGACATCTCGATCTCATGGATCTTCTGGCGCTCTACCAGCCGCGCGCCAGCGCGCCGCTCGACCAGCTGGCCAAGCTGATGGGTGCGCCCGGCAAGCTGGGCATGGACGGGTCGGCGGTTTGGCAGGCCTGGCAGGACGGTCGCATCGATGAAGTGCGCGACTATTGCGAGACCGACGTGGTCAATACTTATCTCGTCTATTTGCGCTTCGCGCAGATGCAGGGGCGTTATAGCGTCGAGGCACGGGCCAAGGAAGAAGACATCGTCCGCCAGCATCTGGCCGCCGCCGACGGTGCGCACTGGCGCCAGTTCCTCGCCGCCTGGCAATAGCCCGTGATTTGAGCGAGGTCCGGGCCAGGCTTCGCTAGACGGTGAATCCGGCGACTTCGGCTTCGAGTTCGTCTGCCAANNTGGGCGATACGCTCGACGCTCTTGGCGATCTCGGCGCCAGCGACGCGCTGTTCTCGCAGCGCCGCCGAAATGTCGCTGACCGCGTTGATTACGCCGATCGAGCCGTCATTGATCTGCTGCATCGAGCGGCCGGCCTGTTCTGCCTGACGGACTCCCTCGGCGACCAAAGTATTGCCCTCTTCCATTATCTCAGCAGCATGCTTGGTATTCTGTTGCACGGCGGCCACCATGCTGGTGATTTCCTGCGCCGAGCTGGCCGTTCGTTCCGCCAGTTTGCGAACTTCATCGGCAACAACAGCGAAGCCGCGGCCGCTCTCGCCGGCGCGGGCGGCTTCAATGGCGGCATTGAGCGCCAGGAGGTTGGTCTGCTCGGCGACATCCTTGATGACATTGATAATGCTGCCGATGTCGCGTGCCTGTTGGCCCAGCGCCTGCATTTGACCGGTGGCATTGTTGACCACCTCTTCGATGTGGCGGATCTCGGTGATCGCATGGTCCACTTCCGAGCGACCCGATTTCGATAAGTGATCCGAGTCGGAGGCCTTCTGCTCAGCCAGGGTAGCATTGTCCGAGACTTGGTCGATGCTGACGGAGAATTCTTGAACAGCTGCCGCCACCGATGCCGTGGCGTCGCTCTGGCTGCTCGAGTCGAGCAATACTTTTTCAGCATCGGTCGCCAGAATCTTCGCTGCCTTGGTCAGGCGCACTGAGCGATCGCGCGTGCGCTGGACGATGGCGTGCAGTTCGGCGATGAAGCCGTTGACATCGGTGGCGATCTGCGACAACTCGTCATCGCCCGTCACCGGCAGTCTCTGGGTCAGGTCGCCCTCGCGCAATGGCGCCATCTTGGCGCGAATGCCCGCCAGCGATCGTTGCAGCGACAATGACAAGGCGACGACCGCGGCGATGTTGACGACGGCGACAGCGGCGATAAGGGAGATCAAGGTCCAGAAGGTGCGCGCGGAGACCCGGCGCGCCTCGTCGCGTGCCTGGCTGGCATCCTGGACGCGGGCGGCAATGAATTGCTCGAGGTCGGCCATCAGCGGCTTGAAGTCCTTCGAGTAGACGGACAGAACCTGATCGGCGGCGCCCTTGGCATCGGTGGTCGCCAACTTGAACAGGCGATCGGATTCCTTGCGATAGGTCGTCCAGCGCGAAAACACGATCTTGAGTTGCTCTTTGATATCGGCTCGCCGGATGACGGTCAGGGCGGCATCGCCATGCTTGGCGATGGTCGCGTCAGCAGCGGCGAAAATGTCTCGCGTCTCGCGCGTGCTGGGGTCCAGTTGGATGGTGGACATCGCGTAGGCCTTGATCTCCAACATGTCGGCGATATAGGAATCGCGCCGTTGCGCGGTGTCGGATGCCTCCTGAACAGCATTGAGACCAACTATGGCAACGATCAGGATCAAGCTAAGGCCGATGGCGGTTACGGCTGTCAGGAGTTTCAGCTTGGCGCTGATGTTCATAACGCTACCCTCCGAACGCGAATGACCGGTGGATGATGCCCAGTACATTATGTCACGGTGGTGACAGTCGGAGTGCGCTGATGGGTCAAATCACGAGTTGTCTTGCCGGCGTCACGGTGCGCGCCGCCAGCCAGCCGAGGTCCAGTGCCGCCAGGGCCGCATGCAGACGCTCGGGATGTGCCGTGGCAAACAGCTCCAGGCGGCAGCTGCCGGGTGCACTGCCGATCAGGCGCACGGCCTGGCGGGCGACGGCTTCAGCGACATCGACCAACTCGGCACGCCCGTCGACCAGAGGCGCCAGGGCCGGAACCAAAAAGCTGTAGTGGGTGCAGCCGAGCACCAGGCGATCGGCGCCGGCGGCCAGCAGCGGCGCCACCGTGGCGGCAATCTCGGCGCCAAAATCGCTGGCTGCGAAATGCAGCATTTCGACGCGCGTCGCCCAACCGGGGCAGGCGCGGACGATGACTTCGACCTCTCCGGCATGATCGCGGATCAAGCGCGCCAGGCGCTCGCTGCGCGCCGTGGCCTCGGTCGCCAGCACGGCGATGCGCCGCGAGCGGGACGCGGCCGCAGCCGGCTTGACGCCGGGCTCGACGCCGACCACGGGCACCCCCGGATGGCGATGGCGAAGTTCTGTCACCGCCGCTGCCGTCGCGGTGTTGCAGGCCACCACCAGCATGCGGCNNCGATCATGAGCGGCGTACCAGGTTCATGCCGATCATGGCTTCATCCAGCCGATTTCCCGCGCCGTGGCATCGCCGATCACGCAGGCGCCGAGAGTGGCGGGAATTTCAGCGTCCGATTCCGACACCGGAATCCGGCCGGCCATTATCTCGGCGAACTGCTGCGGTAGGCGTGGTGCACGCGCCGGCTCGGCGTAACCATCGGGGAAGACCGGCTGATCGCTGGCAAGATCGTACTTGTCTGTAGCGCCGAGCGTGTGCAGCAACTCGTGGGCAGCAACCACGGCGTTGGAGCCGGCCATCGCAGGAGTAGCGAAGGCGTTCACCAGGCCGATCATGCCGCGCTCGCTGCCGACCGAATGCGGCAGGGCATCGTGCGTCGCCGGATCGAAATAGAGCACGAACAAGCGCGCCTGCGGCCGCATGCCCGGCACGCCATCGTGGCGCCATGCCCAGTAGCGGATCTTCAACCCCCAGAGCAGGTTCTCGATGGCGCTGCCATCGCGCGGCGGCTGCGGCGGCAGCGAAGCAACAATCGGCGCCAGCGCAATCTCCACCGGCCGGTGAATGTCGAGGCCGCGGCGGCGCGCCTCGTCGGCGAAGAAATCCTCGATCGACTTGAAGGCGCGCGGCTGCAAGCCGCGCAGATAAGCGTCAGCAACGGCACTGCCGTCGCCGTTGATCGGATAGATCGCCACTTGCAGCGGCCGCGACCACGACACCGCATGCGAGTGCGCGAGCCACGCCTCCTCGGCGACCGTGGCGAGGATGACGAGCAGGATGGCGATGCGCAGGTATTTGAACATGGCTGGGGCGGATTGTACGGCGTCGGCCTTGCCTGCTGACGTCGCGAAGCGACACAAGCACTGGGGAGCGGTACAACCTCTCCCCAGTGCTTGTTGTAGCTCCCTCTCTCACCCCG
>PMIF01000070.1 GCA_003157035.1 Rhodocyclaceae bacterium | reverse complement strand
GAATTCTGCACCGAGACGATCGTGGACGTGGAACCATCGCCGGCGGCGATTTCTTCCAGGGTCAGGACCAGACTCATGTAATCCATGCCGGCACCGCCGTACTGCTCCGGCGTCACCATGCCGAGGGCACCCAACTCGCCGAGCTCCTTCAAGGCTTGGGCAGGAAACGTGTGGTTCCTGTCCCACTCGCCAGCAAACGGCGCCAAGCGCTCCTGGGCAAACTTGCGCATGGTGTCGCGGATCATTTCGTGTTCTTGGCTCAGGATCATCATTGCTCCTTCAGCATTTCGACGCCGACGGCCACCGCTTCGCCGCCGCCGATGCACAGCGACGCCACGCCCCGAGTCTTGCCGTATTGCTTCAGGGCACCGATCAGGGAAACCAGGATGCGCGCGCCGGAGGCGCCGATGGGGTGTCCGAGGGCGCAGGCGCCACCATGCACGTTCACCTTGGCCGGATCCAGCTTCAAGTCATGAATGGCCGCCATGGTCACCACGGCGAAGGCTTCGTTGATTTCCCACAGATCCACGTCAGCGACACTCCAGCCGTTCTTCTTCAGCAGCTTCTCGATGGCGAAAACAGGAGCCGTGGTAAACAAGTTGGGCTCTTGCGCGTGGGTCGTGTGGCCGACGATCCTGGCAATGGGAGCAAGGCCAAGCGACTTGGCCTTGGACGCCTTCATCAGCACCACGGCAGCGGCACCATCGGAAATGGACGACGAGTTGGCCGCAGTCACCGTGCCGTCCTTCTTGAAAGCGGGCTTGAGGCCAGGGATCTTTTCGATCTGGGCCTTCAACGGTTGCTCGTCCTTATCCACGACAACATCGCCTTTCTTGCCGACGATGGTCACCGGAGCGATTTCCCACTTGAACAGACCTTCGTTGATGGCCTTCTGCGCCCGCGTCGTGGACTGGATGGCAAACGCATCCTGGGCCTGGCGGGTGAAGCCGTAGGACTCGGCACACTCCTCGGCGAAGGTGCCCATCAGACGGCCCCCGCCCTTGGCGTCCTTGTTGTAGGCATCCTCGAGGCCGTCAAGAAACATGTGATCGAGCATCTGGCCGTGCCCCAGGCGGTAGCCGCCACGCGCCTTGGGTAACAGGTAGGGGGCATTGGACATGGATTCCTGACCACCGGCGACGCCGATCTCGTAGGCGCCCGCCAGCAGGCTGTCATGCACCAACATCACGGCCTTGAGGGCGGAGCCGCACATCTTGTTGATAGTCGTGCAACCGACGGACAGGGGCAGTCCGGCACCAAGAGCGGCCTGGCGGCCGGGAGCCTGGCCGATGCCGGCCTGCAGCACGTTGCCGAACACCACTTCTTCAACCTGCTCCGGCTTGATGCCGGCACGCTCGACGGCAGCCTTGATCGCTACGGCGCCAAGCTGCGGCGCGGTGAGGGCGTTGAAATCACCCTGGAAGCCACCCATGGGCGTACGGGCGACGGCGACGATAACGATGGGATCTTGTTGCGACATGAGAATTCCTTTCGGTCTATCGACGGCTCGGCTTACTTGGCGGCCATACGAATGGCGCCGTCAAAGCGAATCACTTCGCCATTGAGATATTGGTTGGCGAAAATATGTTCCACCAGCGCAGCATATTCGGCCGGCTTGCCCATGCGCGAGGGGAAAGGCACCATCCTGCCCAGCGCTTCCTGAACTTCAGGTGGCATGCCCATGAGCATGGGCGTTTCCATGATGCCGGGCGCGATGGTCATGACCCGGATGCCGGAACGGGCGAGTTCCCTGGCAATGGGCAGCGTCATCGCCACGATACCGCCCTTTGAGGCAGCATAGGCGGCCTGGCCCAACTGACCGTCGAAAGCCGCCACGGAAGCGGTGCTGACGATAACGCCGCGTTCGCCCAGGGCGTCCGGTTCAGCCTTGCTCATGATCTCGGCGGCAAGGCGGATCATGTTGAACGTGCCAACAAGATTGATGTTGATGATCCGGGCGAAGGAGTCCAGTTTGTGCACGCCATCCTTGCCGACCACTTTTTCGGCCGGCGCAATACCCGCGCAATTGACCAGTCCTCGCAAGGCACCCATTGCCACCGCGGCGGCAAAGGCGCTTTTGGCGCTCTCTTCGCTGGTGACGTCGGTGGCGACGAAACGGGCATTGACGCCAAGTTCGGTCGCCACGGCCGCCCCGGCTTCCTTGTTGACGTCGGCAAGCAAGACCTTGCCGCCCTTGGCAACAATCATGCGCGCGGTGGCAGCGCCCAGGCCCGAGCCGCCGCCGGTTACCACGAACACATTGTCCTTGATCTGCATGGATCACTCTCCTCCGCTTGATTCAGATNNGTCGAGGATGAACCCCACTAGTAACGACCGCGGCACCATCGCCGTCTGTTTCGTTCAGGAAGCCCTGGAATGCATGCGGGCGCGCGGTTTCGATACTGATTTGCTGTTGCGGGAGTCGGGTATTGCGCCCGAGTTGATCGGTTCGCGCCAGGCCAGGGTCTCGTCCGCTCACTATGGCAAGCTTTGGCACCGCATTGCCGATACTTTGGACGACGAATTCTTCGGCATGGACAGCCGACGCATGAAGGCCGGCAGCTTCACCCTGCTCTGCCACGCCATCATCCATAGCGATACCCTGGAACGGGCCCTGTTGCGCGCCCTGCGTTTCTTTCGGGTGATCATGGACGACATGGAGGCTTGCCTCGTCCGTGAAGGCAAGCAGGCGACAATCATTCTCAAGGACTATCCCGGGCCTAAGGAACGCCTCTCCGGGGCGACCGCAGCGCCTAAGCGTGCATTTGCCTACGGCACCTTCCTGCTGATGCTGCATGGCCTGGCCTGTTGGCTGGTCGGACGCCGCATTCCGCTCAGTTGCGCCAATTTTCGCTCGCCCGAGCCGCTTTTCAGCAGCGAATGGAAAGTGCTGTTTTGTTCGAACCTGAACTTCGATCAGCCATGGTCGGGCATCTGCTTCGACAGCGAATACCTGGACATGAGTAATATCCAGAACGAACGGACCATGAAGGAATTCTTGCGCGGCGCGCCGACGAATTTTCTCGTCAAGTACAAGAATAGCGCCAGCCTCACTGCCCGGATACGGCGCCACTTGCGGACGATACACCCGGCTGATTGGCCGGATTTCGCCGCCCTGGCCGAACAACTTCACTACTCGACGTCCACGTTGCGGCGAAGACTTGACGACGAGGGCAGCACCTACCGCAGCATCCTCGATGATCTGCGGCAGGACATGGCGATCTCCCTGCTCAGCGACAGCGGCAAGAGCGTCGTGGCCGTTGCCACCGAGTTGGGTTTTGCCGACCCCAGCGCCTTCCATCGTGCATTCAAGAAATGGACGGGAACCTGCCCGAGCCAGCACAGAGATCTCAGCCTGCCTCCGGCACGCCACCCTTGCTGACGCTCTCGCCATCGTGGACGCGCAAAGTCCAGAATGACAATGACGAAATCGCAGTCAAACCGCCCAGGGTGAGAAATGCGTGGTGCAGCGCGACAGTAACGGCGGCGTGATCGGACTGCGACAAGTTGCCCAGGTACCAGGCGGTCACCAGCGAGCCGCAGGCGAGACCGAAGCTCATCGACATTTGCTGCATTGAACTGGCGATGGTACTGGCCATGCTCGAATCCGCCGCACCGATGTCGGCATAGGCCATCGAATTCATGCTCGAGAATTGCAGTGAATTGAAGAAGCCCTGAGCCAGGCCGAGCAAGATGATCACGGCAATCGGCGTCGCCGAGCTGACGGTGGCGAACATGCTGATCGTGACGCCGATCATCAAAGTATTGACGATCAGGATGTTCCGGTAGCCGAAGCGCCGCAGGATGGGGCGCGAAATCACTTTCATCCCCATGGCCGCGGCCGCTGCCGGCATCATGAGCAGACCCGACTGCCACGCCGGGAGACCCAGGCCAAGTTGGTACAGCAGTGGCAGCAGAAATGGCAGGCCACCGATGCCCAGCCGGGTGATGAAGCCGCCGAGCACCGAAACGCGGAAGGTGCGCACGCGAAACAGCTCGAGGCGCAGTAGCGGGTAGCGCGCTCGACGCGCATGCCAAGCGTATGCGACCAGCAGGCTCAATGCCACCAGGAGGAGAACTGCCGCCACCGGCATGTCGATCTCGTGCTCACCGAATACCTCCAACAACCACGACAGCAGGGCCGTACCCGCGCCGAACAGTATCAAGCCGAAAACATCAAGCGGCCGCGGCTGATCGCCGCGATAGTCCGGCATGTGGCGATGAATCAGGATCTGTGCCGCCAGCCCCACTGGAACGTTGATGAAGAAGATGACGCGCCACGGTAGCCAATGCACGATCAGACCACCAACCGTCGGCCCAAGCAGCGGACCGATCAGGGCGGGAATGATGACGAAGTTCATCGCCATCAACAACTCGGCCTTGGGAAACACCCGAATGATGGTCAGTCGTCCAACCGGCATCATCATGGCCGCACCCACTCCCTGCACGATGCGCGCGGCAACCAGCATGGGAACATTCAGAGACAGGCCGCAAAGCACGGAAGAAAGCGTGAAGATCGCCACTGCGGAACTGAACACGCGGCGCGTGCCAAAGCGATCGGCCATCCAGCCGCTGATCGGAATGCAGACCGCCAGACTCAATATGTAACTGGCCACAACGGCCTTTAGACTCAGCGGCGTCACCTGGAGGCTCGCCGCCATGGCCGGCACCGCCGTATTGATGATGGTCGAGTCCAGCTGTTCCATGAACAGCGCTGTCGCCACCACCCACGGCAGATAGCGTTTGACGGTGTCGCCGTCCAGCTGGCCAGGAACTGAATTCTCCGTCATGCGTTGATCCCTATCGGTCGTGCGCCGGTGTGGCAGGCTTTGTGGCGGACGACAAGTTTGTCCGAAGCCTTTGCCATGTCAAGTCCCCCGGCCGGCAATCGACTTGGTGGCAACACTTTCTTACACGCAAATGTTGAACCATCGCCGCCAAGACCCGTCACAAGCAAGCGTCGTTGTCTTGCGCCAGCTGAAACCCACAGGCAGGCGAACCAACCCCAAGGCGCCGGCCCATACCCCCTGGGGATTGAAGGGTAATGCCCGCCGACCATTGGCGGGCGTTCTGGCATCTAGTGACGGAGGAGAGATGAAAAGAAAACTGCTGTGGCTGACTCTTGCCCTGGCGATGGCAGCGCAGGCCGCGACGCACGAGCCAGGAACGGCACCACCGCGAGAGCTCACGCCGTTGCAGCAACAGACGCAGGCTGCCCACCTGGCGGCTGACGTGCTGAGCCACTACCACTACAAGGTCGTCCCCCTCGACGACGTCATGTCGACGCAGATATTCGACAACTATCTGAAGTCGCTCGATCCGGAGAAAGTCTACTTTGTTCAGGCCGACATCGACCACCTGTCCAACCTTCGTGGCACGCTCGCTGACGCGATCCTCAAGGAGGACTTGTCCGGCCCCTTCGCCATCTTCAATCTCTACGCACAGCGGGCATATGAACGCCTTGCCTATGCCCGCAACTTGCTCAGCGCCGGGTTCGATTTCCAGCTGAAGGAAGATTATCAGTACGAACGCGAGAAGGAACCCTGGCTGACGTCCGCCAGCGAGATGCACGATCTGTGGCGCAAGCGGGTCAAGAACGACTGGCTACGTCTCAAACTGGCCGGGCAGAATGACAAGGCTATCCTCCAAACGCTCGATCGCCGGTACAACAATGCACTGAAACGCATCGACCAGTTTACGAGCGAAGATGCGTTTCAGACGTTCATGAACGCCTACACCACAGCCATCGAACCGCATACCAACTATTTCGGGCCGCGGGCAGCGGAGGAATTCGATATTTCGATGAAGCTATCCCTGGTCGGAGTAGGTGCCGTGCTGGCGGAGAAGGATGACTTTGCGACGATTCGGGAACTCATGCCGGGTGGTCCCGCCGCCCGCTCGCAGCAGCTGAGCGTTGGCGATCGCATCGTCGGGGTCGCCCAAGGCGACAAAGGCGTCATGACCGACACTGTCGGCTGGCGCCTCGACGACACCGTGGCGCTCATTCGCGGCGCAGCCGATTCGACAGTTGTGCTCGATGTGCTTCCCGCAAGTGCCGGACCGGATGGCAAACATCGCCTCGTTTCGCTCATTCGGAAGAAGATCACGCTGGACGATCAATCGGCCAAGAAGTCTGTTCTCACAGTCGCGGAAGGCAGTCGCACTCGCCACATCGGCGTGATATCACTGCCCGTCTTCTACCAGGATTTCGCCGCCCGGGAAAAGGGTGATCAAAACTTCAAGAGCGCGACCCGCGACGTGGCGCGCCTCCTGGGTCAATTGAAGACGGAAAAGGTGGACGGCGTACTGGTTGATCTGCGCGATAACGGTGGCGGCTCGCTGGACGAGGCAATCCAACTCACCGGCCTGTTTGTCGGCAAGGGGCCGGTGGTGCAAGAGCGTGACGTCAAGGGCAACATTATCGTCGGCAGCAGTACCAAGGACAACCTTGCCTGGAACGGTCCCCTTGGCGTCTTGATCAACCGGGGGTCGGCATCGGCGTCGGAAATATTTGCCGCGGCAATTCAGGATTATGGTCGCGGGCTGGTGATTGGTGAACGAAGCTTTGGCAAAGGCACCGTGCAAACCGTGATCAATCTCGATCAGATCGCCGAGAACAACAAGGCGGGACTCGGCGAGCTGAAATTTACCACCGCTCAGTTCTTTCGCATCAATGGTGGCACGACGCAACTACGGGGCGTGACGCCGGATATAAGCTTTCCCACTGCGACCACGGCAACGGACTTTGGCGAAGCCAGTTTCGATAACGCGCTGCCGTGGCGGCAAATCAAAGCCGTTGACTATGCGGCCGCCAGCGACCTGCGGGCCCTGCAGCCAACCCTCCTGACGCGCCATGACGCTCGCGTGAAGAACACCTTCCAGTGCCTTGAGGACGACATCGCCGAATTCGAGTCGCAGCGCAAGAGAAACCTGATCTCGCTGAATGAGGCGGAGCGGCGCCAGCAACGCGATATCCGCGAGGCACGGCTGGCATCCTGCGGCGCAAAGACTGGCGCAGGCAAGGGCACCGGCGAAGACCTGCTGACGCAGAATGTGGCGAAGGATCCCATGCTGCAGGACGACGGCCTGCAACCGAATGAACGGAGTCTAGCTGCTGAGCGCGCCGACGAACACGCACGCAAGAGCGCGAGAGACACATTGCTGGAGGAAGCTGTCAATATCCTCGGCGACGAAGCGAGTCTCTTGGCGCCCAAGGCCGGCTTCGTCGCGCGGCAAACCGTTCCGATAAGTCCCGCCGCCGAGAAGAAGACGGGCGCGGCGGCCTGCAGCGGAGTGTGCTAGCTCACGGTCCGTCAAGCCCCCAGAACTTGATGATGTAGAAGCTGGAACAGATGCCCACGTCCAGAATGTACGGCGCCGCTTTGCCGCACTGGTTGTCCGCCTTGCCAGGATCGATCGGCGTGCCATGGCCCATGCCCTTGACCAGCACCGTCTCGACCAGCACCCTGCCATTGACGTCCTTGTAGAGCTTGTGAGGCTGGCCGTTGATCGTATCTTCGACATCCGGTTTTTGGTCGATGCCCAGCACGTTCGTCCACTGATCCACCAGTTCTCTCTGATCCTCCGGGTTGACGGTGGTGTCCGCTGTGCCCTGCCAGATTGATACCGGCGCGAACGACCCGCCATGGTTCGATGCCTTGCGCACCAGGCTACCCCACTGGTTGGGCGTCAAGTCCTTCATTGGCGTGACCTGGCCCGACAAGCTGACGCCGCAGTGACTGAGCGCTTCAGTGGCGTCGTTGGCGCACTTGTACGGAACCCCCGCGATGATCGCGCCGCCAGCGAACAGTTCCGGATAGGCTGCCAGCATCACCGCCGTCATGCCACCGCCGGCCGACAAGCCTGTCACATAAACCTTCTGCGGGTCGATGGCGGCATCGACCTTGATCTTGTCGATCATTTGCTGGATCGACAATGCTTCACCCTTGCCGCGCTCGTTGTTGGCTCGTTCGAACCAGTTGAAGCATTGCGACAAGTTGTTGGCCGGCTGCTGCTGTGGCAGCAGCAACGCGAAATGGTATTTGTCGGCAAACTTGATCCAGCCCGTGGCGTCAGCGTAATCGGATGCCTGCTGGGTACAGCCGTGCAGCGCGACAACCAGCGGCCGAGAAGCACCGAGATTCGCCGGCTGATACTTGCACATCCGCAGATTGCCCGGGTTGGAGCCGAAGCCGGTAGCCTCGGTCAACGGCGCGCCACAGTCACTGCATAGCCAAGGGAACCAGCTGCACCACCCAGTAGCTGCCGAAGCCGCCATCGGCAGCACCAGCAGCAGCGTCAAAATGATCGCGTCGCCCCAGCGCTGGCCGGGCCTATTTTGGGGCATGAGGCGGCAGCGGCTAAACAGCCTTGCGCCGCTTCAGCACCACACCGGCCAGGGCCAAGCCAACAAGCGCCAGGCTGCCAGGCTCGGGAACAGTGCCGCGCGTTGGGACAATCGTGAACACGAAACTCTCGTCCTGGTAGTTGTAGTCCGAAGAACTGCCATACGGAATATCCTCGAATCCGATATAAGTACCAGCTGGAGCTCCGGACAACGTCGAATAGATGTGGTTATAACCAATAGAGCCCCCGTCGTAGGCCGCATTTAGCGTGGGGTCAGAGTACGCGTACGCGTCAAGGCCATTGCCAAAGCTAAGGTTATGCATGGCGAAGATCAGCGAGTCACCCGAGTTGACCGTACCCAAATCGAAGCTGTCACCGACTGACGACGTGTGGTTGTCCAGGCCGTAGCCGACAGAACTCAGAGCTCTGTTGATGAGCAGGCCCAGTTGATTGTCGTAACCTGCGCTCCCTCTGCCGACCCAGTATGCAACCACATCCCCAGCGGTCGCAGCGGTAAAACTGTAAGCCGTGTCGTTGTATGTCCCGGCCGACGGATAGGGAATGGCATCGGCTTGCGCTGTTCCAAACACTCCAGCCAGCATCAGGGACACCATGGAAACGCCGAGAACTCTCTTGTCTACAAGCTTCATTCTTCACCCCTTTA
>PMIF01000303.1 GCA_003157035.1 Rhodocyclaceae bacterium | reverse complement strand
CCGCACCGAGAGCCAGATTCTCGGTAACGTCTTTCGCCTGGACAATCGCCGCGTGGCGGCGATCATGACGCCGGCCGCCGACATCGCCTATTTCGATCTGGCCTCGCCGCGCGAGGTGAACATGAAAGTGCTCGAAGAACGCGCCGTGTCGCGCTTCCTGGTCTGCAAGGGCGGTATTGCCAATCCGCTCGGCTTCGTCGAGGGGCGTGAGCTGCTGCGCGTGTTGATGGCCGGCGGCCAACTCGATTTCGGCAAGTTGTCGGCGAAGGTACCGCACTATGTGCCCAATACCTTGTCGCTGATCGGCCTGCTGGAATTCTTCAAGGCCAACCAGACCCAGATCGCGCTGGTGGTCAACGAGTTCGGCGCCACCGAGGGGCTGGTGACGATGTCGGACTTGATGGGCACCGTCGTCGGGGAGGTGCTCTCGGGTGCCACCGAAGCGCCGCTGGCGGTTCAACGCAGCGACGGCAGCTGGTTGCTCGACGGCCTGTTACCGGTCGATGAGGTCAAGGAATTGCTCGAGCTGCCGCACCTGCCGGAAGAGGATCTCGGCAACTACCATACATTGGGCGGCTTCATGTTCTCGCAGATCGGCCACATTCCGAAGAAGGCCGAGAGTTTCGAATGGGGCGGCTGGCGCTTCGAGGTCATGGACATGGAGAAGAACCGCGTCGACGAGGTACTGGCCAAGCGCGCCGAAGGTCAATAATTCGGTATCTGCATACTGGGGTTGGCCTGCACATGGAGGCAATGGTGCTCCCACGCGATCTTCTACGACAGATGTTCGACGCGGCCATCGCAGCCGCACAGCCGGCGCACTGCGTCCCACGGTACCTGCCAGACCCGCCTGCCGGCCGCCTCATCGTCGTCGGCGCCGGCAAGGCATCGGCGGCAATGGCGCGGGCGGTAGAGTGCCACTGGCCGGGGTCGCTGTCCGGTCTGGTCGTCACCCGCTACGGCTACGCCGTGCCAGCAGATCGAGATCGTCGAGGCTGCGCACCCGGTACCGGATGCCGCCGGCCTGGCGGCAGCACAACGCACCTTGGATCTCGTCCGCGGCCTGACCGCCGAGGACGCTGTGCTGTGCCTGATGGCAGGTCGCGGCTCGGCGCTCCTCGCCTTGCCGCTGGCCGGTGTAACGCTTGAGGACAAGCAGGCGGTCAATCGCGCCTTGTTGAGATCAGGCGCGAGCATTGGCGAAATGAATTGCGTGCGCCGACATCTCTCCGGCATCAAGAGCGGACGCCTTGCCGCCGCCTGTCACCCGGCCAAAGTCATCACGCTGCTCATTTCCGACGTGCCGGGCGATGACCCCTGCGACATTGCATCGGGACCGACGGTGGGCGACCCCAGCACCTGCGCCGATGCGCGCAATATCGTCAGCCGCTATGGCATGGAACTGCCCGCCTCGGTTCGTCACGTTCTGGAAAGTGGTGCGGGCGAGTCGGTGAAGCTCAATGATCCGCGTTTGGCCGCATGCGAAGTGCGCATGATCGCCACGCCGCAGATGGCCCTGGAGGCTGCGGCCGAGATCGCCCGTCAGGCTGGTGTCACGCCGCACATCCTTGGCAATGCCTTCGAAGGTGAGGCACGGGTTGTAGCTAAGGTCATGGCCGGCATTGCGCGCCAGGTGGTCTCGTGCGCACAGCCCTTCAGGGCCCCTTGCGTTCTGCTTTCGGGCGGCGAAACCACAGTCACTGTTCGCGGCAGCGGCCGAGGCGGTGGCGCTCGATGGCTGCCCCGGCGTTTATGCAATTGCCGGTGACACCGACGGCGTCGACGGTCTCGAGGAAATCGCTGGCGCCATCCTCACGCCAGATACGCTGGAGCGTGCTTGGGCAAAGGGCATCCGGCCACTGGATGCCCTTCAGAACAACGATGGACACGGCTTCTTCGGCGCTCTTGGCGACGCCGTGGTGACCGGTCCGACGCTGACCAACGTTAATGACTTTCGTGCCGTGCTGGTGCTTGACGAAGCGAAGAGATGAGGAGCGTCGCACTCCCTGGGGGCGGACGCGTCCCGGCGACCGCACGCGTACGCCACGGGGAGGATCCAGATGACCGATGGCGCCATGTCGTGATCCCTTTTTCGTTCTGATTACGTCTAGATCTGTTGAAGCGATTTGTCAGCGACAGTCCGGAGCGTCGAGATTACCGCCGGCCAGCTCTAATGCTTCTGGGTCATGGCTCAGGCAGGGAGGAATTGGGTCAGTCCCGAATTATCACCCAGGTGCCAATCTTTCGATTCTTGCATAGGAGAGTTTCATGTATTCGCGTCATTCCGTAGTGGCCACGCTGTTTTGCTGTTTGTCGTGCCAATCGGCATTTGCCGAGATCACCAACTGCACACCCATAACGTCGCTGCCGTTTGTCATTAGTGCACCGGGAATTTACTGCCTGACCGGAGATCTGCAGGCCGGAGCACTCAGGTCCGCAACGGGACCGAAGGGGGCAATTGAAATTGCTGCGGATTTTGTCACTGTTGATTTGAATGGCCGGCGGATTGACATGGGCTGGTCTGACGTGTGGGCTTCCTCGGCGGGGGTACACGCGTACGGCCATCACCATCTTGCGGTTCGGAACGGGACGATCCGGGGCGGGACGTCCGGTGTCAGGCTTGAGATCGGTTCTGACAATATCGTCGAGGGCATCGGAGCCTATGGCTCAACGGAATCCGGCATCGACGTCAGCAGCAGCAATTCGATCATCCGCGACAATCGCATCGATGTCATTGGTGGCGCTAACCCGCCGTCCGGCATCCGTAGTTGGGGCGCGGGCAACAGCATAATCAACAACACGATCAGTACGTCGGCGCCGGTTCCCGCGTATGGATCAGGGACTGTCGGCGTCTTTTCGCGTGGCGATCAGTCGGCGATCGTCGGCAATCGCATATTGAACATGGCGGTCGGTTCCGGGGGCGTAATGGGAATCTGGACAACCGGGGCCGACCAAATCATTGCAGGCAATTACCTCGCTGTGCGTGCCGGGATGGACGCTGATCGGGTGGGAATTCGGACGGAGTACGGAGCTGCGGTCGTTCACGACAATGTGATCACCGGGTTTACCGAAGGTATTGCGATGCTCGGCGGTGGGGCTTACTCGGGGAACAGCGTAGTTGGTGCAATCAATCCATACATAGGAAGCGCAGCGCACGGGGCGATGAATACGCCCTAGAGTGAGCCAGTTCGGTGGACTGTGGCCGGCATGGTCGAGGGCAATCTTCAATACGCCGTCGGGTGTCGCCTGGAGGTGACGTAAACGGAGGGATCGCAACTGAGCTTCCCTCCGTTCTTTAGCCAAAGGGGTCAGGCTCGAATTGACTTGGAATAGCCCGTAAAGTCGCACCCCATCCGTCTTTAGCGGCTGGCTGCCAAAACAAGAAGGGCCGGGACAATAGCAATCCGCAAGACCAAGTGACCGCTTTCCGTGGCACACCTGCCAAATCGCTTGCCATGGTCATGTGTCGCCTTCACAGGGCACGTATGCGACTGCCGTCTCCTCGGATTCATCGCCCGAAACCGGTCAATGAAGTTTCGCTTCCTGCAAGCGGCCAGTCGTTACTGGCTATTCTGTGCCCATTGCGGAAGCGAGCGGCCCCTGAAAGCCGACTTTCAACGTTTGGGTTGAGTGGCGAAAAGGACGCCGCACGCGAGTGCCCGTGCATCGAGCATCCCTCCCTCACCATTTACAGTCGGATCGCGGTGGCTGAGAATACCCTTCCTATCGGTAAGGAAACATCTTGCAGACCGTCGTACTCTTCAAGAAGCCAATGCTGTGAGAGAAGGACCAGCCGCCCGCGGTAAATGCAAGCCCACTGATGCAGATTCCCCGCCTCTATAGCCCACGCCATCGATATGCACCAGATCGAACAATTGATTGCCTCCGGCAGCTACGCATCGACCCTGGACGCCGCAAGGGGCTGGAACGAGAAGCAACGGCGCGATGCGCAGAAGTGGCTCACCGCCAACGAAGCGTCGATCCGAAAACAGGGCCACGACGAACGCGGCTGCCCGTGGTTCCGCTTCCTGATTGCCTGGATGACGCTTGCGCGCGACGCAAAGCAGGCGATGGCCATCGAGCCGGGTGGCTACGGACACGATGCCGCCGCAAGGGGACTTCTGCTCAAGGCCGTGGCGCTACGCGGGCGCGAGTGGGTTGAAGAATTCGTCAAGCGGGCAACGCAGCACCGCCACTGGCACCCGGCGCACACCGATCTGCTGGTGGCCTTGTGCGCTGCCTTCGATCTGCCCTTGCCGGAAGATCCCGACCTGCCGAAGCATTGGTGCTTCTCCCGGCTACGGGCCCTGTATTGCGACGCGTATCAGAACTACCTGGCGCGACTCGATGGCTATGAACGCGTCGTGCCTCGGCTCACGGCAACACTGCTGCCCGACGGCGATGTCGAGGTCGAATCCGCGAATGTCGTTGCCCATACGCCCGTTGAGGGTGCAGCGGTCTTGGTGGCCGGCTGGCGCTGGATGCTGCACGCACTGCTGGCGCGCAAGGACGGCATCCTGCATCTGTGGAACTATTACGCTGAGGACGCCACGCCGCCGGAAATGACGACACTGGCCGACTTGCTCGACCGTGGCCTGTTCGACCGTCGCGCGTTCATCGGCGACCTCATCGCCGCGCTGATTCGCGGCGATGCCGTCACCGCCCAGCGCCTCCAGGCGAAGTGCCTCGCCCTGGCCGCAATGCCGGACATCCGGGCGCTCGCTCCGCACACCGAGAGCCTGCTCGGACTCCTGCCCAGCAACCATGGTAGCGCGGTCAAGGGCGAACTTGAGCTGCTGCGGCGCCTGGACAAGGCCAGCCCATTGACGGCCGAGCAGTTCTTGCTGGCCTGCCAGATCGTCTTCGCGCGCAAGGAAAAGGGTCTGCACGACGAACAGCTGAGTTGGGCGCTGCAGCGCTGGACGACGCTGCCGGCGCAGCGCCCGGCGATTATGCGCGGCCTCATCGTTGCCCTGGACGTGGATGACTTTCCCTTCCAGAAGAAGGTGGCGGTAGCTGTGGCCGAGCGCTGGGCGGAACTGGAGCCGTCCGAACAGGCTGCGTTATGCGCGTCGATGGCGGCTGTTCGCTCTGCCGTCGAGCCTTCCGTGTACGCCGCACTGGCCGGCGGTATCGGCGGCCTGTCGGCCACTCCCCTCGCTGAGTCCGCGCCTTCACAGCTTCCGGTTACTGCACTTGCCGAAGCCCGTCCGCTCAAACCCCTCGTCTCCTTGCCGGTCAAGGCAGCAACTTACAAGGAACTGCTGGCCGACTTCGACAGCGCGCATTCCGTGCTCGCCTGCGAGCAGCTCATCGACCTGCTGTGCCGGGCCAGGGAGTCCGACCGCAAGGCCCTCGCCGTGCCTGTAATGTCTCGGCTCAAGCCGGTCGCCTACGAGCACGCTCCGCTGGAAGTGCTGGCCTTTCAGCGCTTGCACGAGATCCAGACTGCCTTGGCGCGGGGCGATACCTACCCGCTGATCTCACGACCGAGCTATGACAATGGCAGCATCGAACCTGAAGACCTGCTGACACGCTTGCGCGACATCGGACGAGCCGGCTTGCCGGCGGGTCCGATGGACTTCTTGCTGGCATTGATCCGCACCCGCCAGCCCGACCCGCAACAGATCGAAGCCCTGCGCACCATCGGCTCGGCGCAGGCAAATGTCGCCGCCGATTTCTTTGCCGCCGGCGGCATGGCGCAGATGGCCAGCCAATGGCAGATCGTCGAGAACGCAGGCCAAGCGCGCTCCCCGCGCTCCTACCTTGCCAACTGGACCGGCAGCGGGCATCCCGAAGTCTGCGTCACGCTGCAAGGCTTGCGAGTCCCGCCCGCGATTCCGGACATTCCTATGGAGTGGGCCGCTGGTTACACGCCCGCGACGGCGCCTGAAGGCGCCGACTACTGTATGTATGAGCACTATCTGACCGGCATGCTGCCCAACAACGGCGAAATCCTGGCTGCCTGGTATCTGTGGGGGTTCCGCAAGGCCGGCCATGATACCGACACATCCTGCGGGAAGAGCGTCGCGCTTGCCCTCCCGGCCTTTCTGCATGCACGCGGCCCGGCCGGCCCGGCCCTGCATCTGGCCGTGCTGTTCGCCATGTCGGGCAACGAGGCGGAGTCGCGCATCGCCGGCAGCGATGCTCTGCTGGACCTGATCGCGCAGCAGCGCTATGACAGCGATCTGGCCGTGACCCTGGTGGCGGCGACCATCGATTGCGGCAGTGTCAAACCGGGCCGATTGGCGAAATCACTGGCGCAAGTGGTCGATGCAGCCGGGCCTGTTCTCTGGCCGCTGCTGCGCTCGGCCATAGGCGTGGCACTGACCATGGCATCTCCTCCGGCCGGAAGTCATGAGCTGTTGGCGCTGGCCAGTCGCGTCGTGCCAGGGTGGCAGATCAGGGAATCCATCGAGATACTGGCAAAGACGGCGGCTGGCAAGGGCAGCAGCAAGCTGCTGGTCGAGGCGCGCCGTTTGCAGCACATGCTGGCGGATTGAGCCATCGATCATGATTGAAGACACTCTCGGTACCTATCCCGCAGCCTCAAGCTACACGCGGCTGGCCACCCACGACAGCCTGGTGCTGCAAACCGCCACCGGCTTGACGCCGCACGGTCTCGTGACGCATCCGCTCTTCTTCAGCGGCAACCTCAGCCGGCCGGACGTCGCTGCGGCCGGCTTGCGCGCGCTGGTCGAAATCGTCGGCACGCGCTATTACAAGCCTGTTCCCGATGTCGTCTGGAAGGATCCCGTCGTCACGGCCAACGGCGACCGCCTGCGCTGCGAGGTGTTTTCCGCCTGCAATGGCGTCTACGCGCGGCTCGACCTACTGGCGGAAACGTTCAACGGCGCCGTCCTGGGCTTTGGCACCACCAACGTCGACATCAATCCGCCCCTGGCGCAGGCCTTGGCGGCCATCCGGGCGCACGACACGCTGCATCTCAATGTCGGGCCGACCGAACTGACGTTGACGACGGCGGCCGACCAATACGTCGAACGCAAAGTGCAGCTGCCCGAGCGCTGGATACGCGCCCTGGCGGAAACACAATCGATCGCAGCCATGCTCGGCCTGCGCGCGCGGCTTGACGCCACAGCATGGCAGCGCTTCATCAATGCCCTGCCCATGGCTGGCGGTGGCGCCGGCGTCAGCATGTGGTTGCTGCCGGCCGGCACAACGCTGCGCCAAACGGGGCGTCCGCACGCCGAGGCAATAGCGCTGCCCGGCAGCGCACGCTTGACGGCCGTCAAGCGTCTGTCGCATCTAATCCAGGCGGTTAAGATCTACGGCCCGGCCATCGACGTTGACACTCAGGCAGCCGTCAGCGCCTGGGAATTCTTCCTGCCAGGGGCCCGCCTGCTGCTGATGCTCTCGCCCGAGCCGTATCGCGGCTTCTCCGGCGAGGGCGCCTTGCTGCATGCCCTAAGCCAGGCCGAAACCGACGACGCGCTGACGCTTGGCGCGCTCCTGGCATGGGAAGCGGCCATCGAGCCAGCCGTCCTGGCTCAAGAAACCGGCTTCTCCGCCGAGCGCGTGCACCACGGGTTGCAAGCCCTTGCCACGGCCGGACAGGTCGGCTTCGACCTCCATGAGCAGCGCTACTTCCATCGCCAGTTGCCCTACACCCAATCGCGCCTCGAAAAGAACTATCCGCGCCTGGATGCCGCAAAAGCGCTCGTGGCGTCAGGCTCGGTGCGACCCGACAGCACACACCATCGGGTGCGCAGCGAGGATCACGATCAGTGGGTCAGTTTCCCCGATGGCAAGCCACGTTGTACATGCACATTCTGGGGGAAATACAAAGGCAGCCGGGGGCCGTGCAAGCACATCCTTGCGGTGCAGCTTTACCTTGAATCTGTCGCCGGCACCACGAGCCGCGTCTAGCTCAAATCGCCGGAACCCGGACATCCAATCCAGTTCGGTCGCGGGTGCCAATGGCGACAATGCGACACACTGCCTGTACTGGCGCTCCCGGCCAGGATGAGACAGTCACGCGAAGACTGTGAATGAGTGCTGTAGACTGTCAACGGACGCACAGATTCTTTGGGACACAGGCTTAGCCGGTCCCTGCCCATTCTCTTGAGCCTGCCGGCCCTCAGCACATTTCGAACATCATGAACCATTTGCTTCACGTTCTTGCGCAATTTGACCGTACAAGAATTGATGCGGTCGCGCGGGAATTGGCGAGTATCCAGGCGCCAAGTTCGGTTGCCGTTGGCGCACCTGATTTGGTCATGGGCATGGCCACAGGCTACGGGGTAAGCAAGATTGCGTCGTTCGTGAAGTCACTACGAGCTTCCGGCTACCAAGGTGATGTCCTTCTATTAGTCGGACACATGGATGCGGAGCTTGAGGCGTTTTTTCGAGAGTACAGGGTGGATACGGATCTTTTTTCGGAGGCTCACTTTCTCCCGATGGACAGGCAACTCGCTCGCTTCTTCACCTACTATCGAATCCTGAAGACAGCACTCCAGCTTGGTACCGCTCCGCGCAGGGTGCTGTTGACAGACGTAAGGGATGTTGTGTTTCAAGGGGATCCATTTCAGGGGCTTCCGGCGCTGGACATTCTTGCAGTCCTGGAGGATCCATCCATGACCCTTGCAACGTGCCCATTCAATGCCAGATGGATTGTTGGCGGCTATGGCGAATCGATGCTCAAGCAGATCGGATCGGCGCGCATTAGTTGTTCCGGCACAATCTACGGATCTTCCCACGGTCTGCTACGCTACCTGCTACTAATGATCAAGGGGGCCTATGAATGCGCTCCTCTGGCGCGCCTTCAGATGCTCGGTATCGATCAAGGTATCCATAATGTCCTGGTCAACCGCTACCGAGTTCCCGTTATGGAGAATGGCCAACTCGTTTGGACGCTACACTACGTGCAAGATTCGGCTATTCGCGTGAGCGATGGCCGCGTGTTTGATCCGAAAGGACACGCTCCTTCAGTGCTGCATCAGTATGACCGAAAAGCGGCACTTGTGAAGCTGATGGACGAACTTTGGGGCGGGCAACTGGCATAGCCAAGCCCAACAATTCGGTAACAAAGCCCCTGTAGCCTTCTCTGGTTTGTTGCGTCCGCGTGTCGGGCCATGAGCCGAATCGAATCCCTCTATGTTGACGTCGTGCCGCTGACCGTCGACCACACGGTCAACGAGGCCAGCGAGTTGTTTCTTCGCGAAGACCACGCGCGCTTCCTGTCGCTGCCGGTCGTTGTCGACGGCAAGCCGATCGGCATCATCAGCCGTGGCCACCTGCAAGGTATCTTCATGTCGCGCTATGGCCGGGAAATCCACGGCCGCAAATCGGTTCGCCACTTTATGAACCCGTCGCCGCTCGTCGTCGACGCCGGACATTCGATGGAAGACGCCAGTCGCTACGTGACCGAGCACATCAGCTTTCCGATCACCGAGGATTTCGTCGTTACCAGTGGCGGCGCCTATCTCGGTGTCGGCTCGGTGATCGACTTGCTGCGCGGCATGGAGACGCGCCTGGTCGACCGCAACCGGCTGCTTGGCGACGCCTATGCCAAGCTGCAGGCGTCGCAAGCGCAACTCGTGCACTCCGAAAAGATGGCCTCGCTCGGCCAGATGGTCGCCGGCGTTGCCCACGAAGTGAATACGCCGCTCGGCTACGTGCGCAACAATGTCGAGTTGGCGCACGAGGCCTTCGGCCAGATGCAGTCGATGATCGATGCCTGCGGCGCCATCGCTGAAGAGTTGACGAGTGTGCCGAGGGACCTTGGCGTTGTCGCCGAGTATCTGCTCCGGCTCGACGATATGCGCCAGACGTTCGCCGAGACCTTTCCCGAGGACGAACTGGCCGAGCTGTTCCTCGACACCCTGTTCGGCGTCGACCAGATCGCCGAGATTGTCACCAATCTGAGGGATTTCAGTCGCCTCGACCGGGCTGCCGTAGACGCCGTCGACATCAACCGCTGCCTCGATAGTTCGCTCCTGATTGCCAGGAATGCGCTCAAGCACAAAGCCGACGTGATCAAGGAATACCAGGATCTGCCGCCCATTGCTGGCGCGCCGTCGCAGATCAATCAGGTCTTCCTCAACCTGTTGACCAATGCCGCCCAGGCGATCGAGGACACAGGCCGCATCGTCGTGCGCACAGCGGCAAGCGAGGGCCATGTGCATGTGGTCATCCAGGATAGCGGTCGCGGCATTGCGGCGGAACACTTGCCGAAGATTTTCGATCCCTTCTTCACCACCAAGGCGGTCGGTGAAGGCACCGGACTCGGACTTTCGATCAGTCACAAGATCGTCAGCGATCATGGCGGCACCATCCGAGTCAAGTCNNGGTGCTGGCAACCACCAGTGGCGCCGATGCGCTGAACATCCTGCGCAAGCAAAAGGTGCACGTGCTGATCTGCGATCAGCGCATGCCGCACATGTCCGGTGTCGAGGTGCTACGCGCGGCACGCGAGGTGTCTCCTGACACCATGCGCCTGTTGCTCACCGGCTATGCCGACGTCGATGCCGTCATCGGTTCCATCAACGAAGGCGAGATCTTTCGCTACATCGCCAAGCCGTGGAACCAGGAGGAGATACGCAGCATCGTCGCTGGCGCAGCGAAGATCGCCATCGCCCTCGAGCAAGCGCCAGGCTGCAAGATGCTGGCTGCCGCACCGTCTTCAGCGCAGGTGACCATCATGCTGATCGACGCTGTGGCCGAGACCGCGGTCGCGTTGCGGCCGATTCTCGACCAGCACCTGCCCGGCCGCTACGCGCTAGAGTGGGCGCGCAGCCTGGAAGAAGCCATGGCCATCCTGGAGACGCGTGACATCGGCCTGGTAATTTCCGAGTTGAAGCTAGGCTGTCAGGATGCGATGCCGTTCCTGAAGACGCTGAAACAGTTTCATCCACATATTGTCACCATCATTCTGTCGAGCATCCAGGACATCTCGATCCTGGTCGAGATGGTCAACCAGGGGCAGATTCACCGCTTCCTGCCCAAGCCGGTGCGCACCAACATGACCGCCCGTAGTGTGCTCTCGGGCGTGCAGCTGCACCACAACATCCGCTGCCAGCCGCGGCTGGCCGAGCGCCATCGTGTCGAGGCACCGGCACGCCAGCAGGAAGGCGGCCTGATAGGCCGAATCCGCCACCTGGTTCGCCGCGCTATCGCCTGAGCTGCTGCGCTGCCGACACGGCGGCACGAGACCGTCATTCGCTGGTAACGGTGCCGCAATGCAGCGCCACTAAATTGGCGCTTTCCGAAGATCTTCCCGGCAGGTTTGGCACCGATGTTCATGTGGCACGAAGAGCCGTACCGGCGTATTGCCGACGATGTGCGCGCGTCGACTGGCGCCAGGAATTCCGTACCAAGACTGACTATTTCATCATTGACCAGGGAGCGTCCCATGAAGCACACATTCCGGCTGAATCCTATCTACTGCCTCGTCGTGGCTGCGCTTTCGCCAGTGGCATTCGCACAATCAAGCCCGCTTGATGACGCCCCCACGAAGATCACCATCTTCGGTTCAGGCCAGACCCGCCAGGTGGATAGTATTTCGCACGAAGACGTCGCCAAGTCGGTTCCTGGGGAGAGCCCACTTGCCGTTATCGAAAAGTTGCCGGGCGTCAATTTTCAATCCTCTGATGCCCTGGGCGCCTATGAATGGTCCACCCGGCTGACCATCCGCGGATTCAACCAGAATCAACTCGGCTTCACCCTGGACGACGTTCCTCTAGGCGACATGAGCTATGCCAATTACAACGGCTTGCACATCAGCCGCGCAATCTCCTCCGAAAATATTGGCCGCGTTACGCTGTCTCAAGGAACCGGCGCTCTTGATACGGCGTCGACCAGCAACTTGGGCGGTACCGTCCAGTTCTATTCCGCCGATCCCGCCGACAAGCTTACTTTCACTGGTGCGCAAACGATCGGGTCGGACTCCGCGCGGCGGACATTTGTCGGCTTCGACACCGGTCTCATCGGCACTACCAAGGCAGCGTTCAGCTTCACTGACGAACGCGCCGACAAGTGGCGGGGTTCCGGTTCGCGCAAGCAACAGCAATTCAATTCCAAGCTGGTCAGCAACTTTGGCGAAAACCGGCTGAGCGCCTTTGTCAATTATTCGGATCGCAAGGAAGCTGACGACCAGGACATGTCCAAGGAAATGCTCGCGCGCCTCGGATGGAAGTGGGACAACTATGCACTCTCAGACTGGCAAAGCACGATCAATTCGGCAAAGGGGATCTGGACCAAGGGCGAAACCTCGATGGACGATGCCTACGGTTGCAGTTCCGGCTTGAGAAAGGACACGCTTGCCGGCGCTACGTTTGACGCCAAGGCAAATGACAATCTCAACTGGAAAACGACGGTGTACCACCATCATGATCGTGGTGCCGGCACCTGGTGCACCCCCTACACGGCGTCCTCGGCGACGGTTCCTGTCGCCATGCGGACGACCGAATATCAGATCAGCCGCTCCGGGGTCATGAGCGCGCTGACCTTTAACAGTGGCATGCATCAATTCAATGCCGGATTCTGGGTTGAAAACAATACCTTCGATCAGGCCCGCCGCTTCTACGCAGTGGGTCTGACCAGCATCGGACTTGACCCGTTCACGATGGA
>PMIF01000161.1:15313-21901 GCA_003157035.1 Rhodocyclaceae bacterium | reverse complement strand
CAAGCGCTTCATGGAACACTTGAATCCGCGCGGCGCGCGCGTCGTGGCGCTGGAGAAGCCGACGGAAATGGAGCGCGGACAGTGGTATTTCCAGCGCTATACCGAACACCTGCCGACCTCGGGCGAAATCGTCCTCTTCGACCGCTCGTGGTACAACCGCGCCGGCGTCGAGCGCGTCATGGGCTTCTGCANNTCAAGTTCTGGTTCTCGGTCAGCCGGGAAGAGCAACGACGGCGCTTCAAGGAGCGGCGCGTCCATCCGTTGAAACAATGGAAACTGTCACCGATCGACCTGGCGTCGCTGGACAAATGGGACGACTACACCAAGGCGAAGGAGGCGATGTTCTTCTACACCGATACCGCCGACGCCCCGTGGACCGTCATTAAATCGGATTGCAAGAAGCGGGCGCGGCTCAACGCCATGCGCTACATACTTCACCGGCTGACCTACACCAACAAGGACCCGGCGCGCATCGGTGCGCTCGATTCGCTGATCGTCGGCCGCGCCAACGTCGTTTATGAGCGCGGCGAAAAGCAAGGCGTACCGATCCTATGAACCGCATCCTCATCGCTGCCTGGTGTCTTGCCGGCCTCGCCCTTTTGCTGGTCCTGCAAGTCCATTTGCTGCCGGCGTTGCTCGCCGGTCTGCTGGTGTACGAACTGGTTCACCTCGCTGCCGTCGTCCTGTCACGCCATTTGACCAATCGGCGGGCCAAGCTGGCCGCGGTGGTCCTGCTGGCCATAACCATAATTGCTGTCGTGGTAGCGGCCGGTGCCACCATCGTTATGCTGTTTCGCAGCGATGCCGGCAGCCTGCCCGGCTTGCTCGGAAAAATGGCCGAGATTCTCGAAAGCACGCGCGATTCGCTGCCCGAGTGGATGGCGATCTCGGTGCCCGACAACGTCGACGCCCTGAAGGATAGTCTGGCGCATTGGCTGCGCGAACATGGTAGCGAGTTGCAACTGGCGGGCAAGGAAGCGGTGCGCGGCTTTGCCCACGTCCTGGTCGGTTTGGTCATCGGCGCGCTGCTCGCCTTGCGCGAAGCAACCAGCAACGCAGCGATGGCACCGCTGGCCGAGGCCCTGGCTGGGCGGGCCCGGCGTCTGGCAGAGGCCTTTCGCCGCATCGTCTTTGCGCAAGTGCGCATTTCCGCCATCAACACCACACTGACCGGCATCTACCTGATCGGCGTGTTGCCGCTGTTCGACGTTCATCTGCCGCTGGCGAAGACCCTGATCCTGCTAACCCTGGTCGTCGGCATGCTGCCGGTGATCGGCAACCTGATCTCGAACACGGTCATCGTCATCGTCAGCCTGGCGCATTCGGCCGACGTTGCCGTCGCTTCGCTGGTGTTCCTGGTGGTGGTGCACAAGCTCGAGTACTTCCTCAACGCCCGCATCGTCGGCTCGCAAATTTCCGCCAAGGCTTGGGAGCTGCTGTTGGCCATGCTGGTCATGGAGGCGGCTTTTGGTCTGCCGGGCGTGATCGCCGCGCCGATCTACTATGCCTACCTGAAGGACGAACTCAGAAACACCGGCATGGTGTGATTCACTTCTGCCGGCCGTAGTCGGCGAAACGCGCCAGCACCCGCGCCATCTCCTCGTCCGGCAGCAGGCGCGGCTGGCCGAGCGCCAGCACGCGCCAGAACTGCTCGCACAGCGTCTCCAATTCGATGGCTTGCGCCAGTGCTGTGGCGAGATCGCGGCCGAACACCACCATGCCGTGATGGGCCATCAGGCAGGCGCTGCGTCCGACCAGAGCCTCGACGATACGGTCGGACAACTCCTGGGTGCCGAACGTGGCATAGCCGGCGCAGCGAACGTCGGCACCGCCGAAGCGCGCCACCATGTAGTTGAAGGACGGAATGGCGTAGCCCTGGCAAGCCAGGCTGACTGCGAATGGCGAATGGGCATGGACGATGGCGCCCGCTTCATTTCTTGCCTGGTAGATGTCGCGATGAAAGCGCCATTCCGACGACGGCTTGCGCCGGCCTTGTGCCTCACCGGCGAAACTGACGAACACCATGTCCTCGGCCGTGCAGGCATCGTAGGCCATACCGGTGGGCGTGATCAGAAAGCCTTCGCCCTGGCGAACGCTGACGTTGCCGGCCGTACCGCGATTGATGCCGGATACGTTCAGTGCCAGCGCCGTCGCCAGCACCTGTTCGGCAGCGCTCATCGGCGTAGCGTGCCCAGGCGGTCGGCAGCAATGACACCCTGCTCGGTGATGATTCCTGCGATCAAGCCTGCCGGGGTGACATCGAAGGCCGGATTGGCGACCGGTACGGCGCCGGCAGCCAGTTCCGCCGCCGCACGCTCCTCGATCGGAATCCGGCTGCCATCCGGGCAGTCGAAGTCGATCGTAGACACCGGCGCGGCGATGTAGAACGGGATGCCGTGCGCCCGTGCCGCCAGTGCTTTCAGGTAGGTGCCAATCTTGTTGGCGGTGTCGCCGTTGGCCGCAATTCGATCGGCGCCGACGATAACCAAGTCAACCCGACCCTGCATCATCAGCAGGCCAGCGGCATTGTCGGCGATCAGTGTATGGGCGATCCCCGCCTGCGCCAATTCCCAGGCCGTCAACAACCCCTGGTTGCGCGGCCGTGTCTCCGAGACCCAGACCTGCATGTCCAGCCCCGCCGCTTGCGCCGCATAAACCGGAGCCAGCGCGGTGCCGTGCGCGACCGTCGCCAGCCAACCGGCATTGCAGTGAGTCATCAGTCGTATCGGCAGACTCGGCATCGCCCGCAGCAGATCCAGGCCGTGGCGACCAATGGCCTGGTTGGCGGCCCGGTCGGCGTCAGCGATGGCGCGCGCCTCCTGCCAGGCGGTTGCCACTAACTGCGGCCCGGTGAGGGCGGCCAGTCGGCGGCGCATGCGCTCGAGGGCCCAACGCAGATTGACCGCCGTCGGTCGCGTGCTGGTGAGCTGGTCAATGGCGCGCGCCAGGTCGATGCCATGTTGCAGTGCCAGGGCCACGCCATAAGCCGCGGTGGCGCCAATCAGCGGTGCACCGCGCACCCGCATGACCCGGATCGCATCAGCCGCCTGTTCGAGCGTAGCCAACCGGACGTAGCTGACCTCGCCGGGCAGGCAGGTCTGGTCGAGGACGACCAGCGCATCGCCGTCTTCGCGGAGGGTACAAAGCGGCTGCGCCATCGCCGCCGGCCGGTCCTAACCCAGCTTGCCGTGGCAGTGCTTGTACTTCTTGCCGCTGCCGCAGGGGCACGGGTCGTTGCGTCCGACCTTGGGCATTGCCCGTTCGACCGGCTGCGCCTTGGACGGTTCGCCGTCACCGGCCAGTGCCTGATCGTAGTCGGCATGGTGATACTGAACGTTCTCAACCTGCGGATGCTGCTGCTCGACTTCCTCGATCTGTTCCTCGGAACGAATCTGCACGGTCATCAGCAACTGTGTCACCTGGGTGCGCACGGTCTGGAGCAGGCCTTCGAACAGTTCGAAGGCCTCGCGCTTGTACTCCTGTTTCGGGTTCTTCTGCGCATAGCCACGCAGATGGATGCCCTGGCGCAAGTGATCAAGCGCCGCCAGATGCTCGCGCCAATGCGTGTCGAGGCCCTGCAACATGACGCTGCGTTCGAAGCCTGCCCACGCCGAGGCGTCCACCTGGCCCTTCTTGGTGCCATAGGCCGCTTCCGCCGCCACGACGATGCGTCGGAGCAGATCCTCGTCCGTCAGGCTGGGCTCCGCTTTCAGCCAATCGCCAACCGGCAGGCTGAGCTGGAGTTCCGCCTGCAGCGCTTTTTCCAGGCCGACGATATCCCACTGCTCTTCGACGCTGTCGGCGGGTACGTAGATGCGGAAGGTATCGTGCAGCATGCCCTGCAGCATCGCGGCGATGGTCTCCGAAATATCGCCGGAGTCGAGCAGTTCATTGCGTTGCTGATAGATGACCTTGCGCTGGTCATTGGCGACGTCATCGTATTCGAGCAGCTGTTTGCGAATGTCGAAGTTGCGCTGTTCCACCTTGCGCTGGGCGGATTCGAGCTGCCGGGTGACCAGCGGGTGCTCGATCGGCTCACCCGGCGGCAGGGCCACCAGTTTGGAGCTCATGATCGCCTTCAGCCGATCGCCGCCGAAGATCTTCATCAGCGGATCTTCGGCCGACAGGTAGAAGCGCGAAGAACCGGGGTCGCCCTGGCGACCGGCGCGGCCGCGTAGTTGATTGTCGATGCGGCGGGACTCGTGGCGCTCGGAACCGATGATGTGCAAGCCACCGGCAGCGATGACCTTGTTGTGCACCTCCTGCCACTCGGCTTTCAGGCTCGCGAGGCGGCTGGCCTTGTCGTCGGCGGCCAGGGTCTCGTCGTCGCGAATGAGGGCAATCGGTTTCTCGATGCTGCCGCCGAGCACGATATCCGTGCCACGGCCCGCCATGTTGGTGGCGATGGTGATCATGCCAGGGCGACCGGCCTGGACCACGATCTCGGCTTCCTTGGCGTGCTGCTTGGCGTTCAGAACCTGATGGCCGAGCTTGTCGCGCTGCAGCAGATCTGAGAGCAGTTCGGAGTTCTCGATCGAGGTCGTGCCGACCAACACCGGCTGGCCACGCTTATGGCAATCCTTGATATCGGCAATGATCGCCGCGTACTTCTCGTCGGCGGTGCGGAATATCTGGTCGTTCTCGTCTCGGCGGACCATGGGCTGGTTGGTCGGAATGACCACGGTTTCCAGGCCATAGGTCTGATGGAATTCGTAGGCCTCGGTGTCCGCCGTGCCGGTCATTCCCGCCAGCTTGCCGTACATGCGGAAATAGTTCTGGAAGGTAATGGAAGCGAGGGTCTGATTTTCCGACTGGATGGCGACGCCTTCCTTCGCCTCGACAGCCTGATGCAGGCCATCGGACCAGCGCCGGCCGGACATCAGGCGGCCGGTGAATTCGTCCACGATGACCACTTCGCCGTCCTGCACGACGTACTGCTGGTCGCGATGGAACAGTGTGTGCGCCCGCAAGGCCGCGTAGAGGTGGTGCATCAGCAGGATATTCGCCGGATCGTAGAGGCTGGCGCCTTCGGCCAGCATGCCCAGGCGTCCAAGTATCTCTTCGGTCTTTTCGTGGCCTTCTTCGGTCAGCAGCACCTGGTGCGCCTTGAGGTCGACCGTGTAGTCGCCCGTGTCGCTGTCCTCCTGGGTCTTTGCCGCCTCCCCTTGAGTCAACAAGGGCGGCACGGCATTCATCTTGACGTAGAGGTCGGTATGGTCCTCAGCGTGGCCGGAGATGATCAGGGGCGTCCGTGCTTCGTCAATCAGAATCGAGTCGACTTCGTCCACGATGGCGTAGGCCATGCCGCGCTGGACGCGTTCGGTCGTGGTGTACACCATGTTGTCGCGCAGGTAGTNNGTTGGTGCCGTAGGTGATGTCGGCAGCGTACGCGTCCTGCTTCGCGGCGTGCTCCATCTGCGACAGGTTGCAGCCGACAGTCAGGCCGAGGAAGCGATGCAATCGGCCCATCCATTCGGCGTCGCGACTGGCCAGGTAGTCGTTGACAGTGATGATGTGCACGCCTTTGCCGGTCAGGGCATTGAGGTACGCGGGCAGCGTGGCAACCAGCGTCTTGCCTTCGCCGGTGCGCATTTCGGCGATCTTGCCGTGGTGCAAGACCATGCCGCCGATGAGCTGAACGTCGAAGTGGCGCATGCCGAGCGCACGCACGCCCGCTTCGCGGACGACGGCAAAAGCTTCAGGGAGCAGGTCATCCAACTCCTCGCCTGCGGCCAGACGCTGCTTGAACTCCGCGGTCTTGGCTTTCAACTGCTCGTCGGAGAGCGCCTTGATTGCCGACTCAAGCGCGTTGATACGCGTTGCGGTCTGGGAATACTGGCGGATCAGGCGATCGTTACGACTGCCGAAAATTTTCTTGAGTAGGCCCGAAATCATGACTTGGCCGCCCTATGGAGGCAAAAGGGGAGATTTTAGCACGCGGGGCAGGTCGCCCCGTGACAGTCAGCGGCCCTGCCTGGCGTGACTGGAAGCCTGTGCGTACTGGAGGAAACGGTTGGGGTTGTGTGCCACGCCCTTGATCCGCACCTCGAAGTGCAGATGTGGCCCAGTAGTACGGCCGGTGTTGCCGACTTCGGCAATAACCTGGCCGCGTTTGACCAATGCGCCCGGCTGCACCAGCACCTTGGAAGTGTGCGCGTAGCGCGTCACGAGATCGTTGCCATGGTCGATTTCCAGCAGATTGCCATAGGTAGGGTGGCGCTCGACATTGATGACGACTCCGGCGGCGGCGGCCATGATCGGCGTGCCGACATCGGCGGTGAAATCGACGCCTTCGTGCATCGCGGCCTGGCCGGTGATCGGGTCGATGCGCCAACCGAAACTGGAGGCATTCCAGGCCATGTCGATCGGCAGCGAGGTCGGCAACAGGCTCTTGCGAATCCGGTCGTCGATCAACTGGTTTTCCAGCAGCGACATGACATCGCTCTTGGCTTCCAGGTCGCGCGACAAGGACTCTACCGCCTGTCCCAGTTGGTCGGCAGACAGCGAGATGGGCGTCACCAAGGGCCCTCCCTGGCCGTCCTGACGCTTGGTCAGCAGTTTGATGTCGGGCGATTTGACGCCGGCGAG
>PMIF01000161.1:712-15304 GCA_003157035.1 Rhodocyclaceae bacterium | reverse complement strand
AGAAACGGCAAGCGAATCTCGGCGGCATGACGGACCGTGACGTAGGAAAAGAGCATCGACAAGCCGAGAACCATTGCTACCAGCGACGCACCGGCAAATGCAAGATGTCGGCCGCGGAGGACGACAGTCCGCGTTGTTGTCAGTCGGTCGGAGACCAGAATAATATGCACGTCCCTGTCCTCTCGATCCATGCCTAGGCGCAGTATGCGACGTCAAACCCGCAGTCTCGAAGACTGTCTGATGGCCGACGCCGGGCTCGCCCGGTTCTCTTCCCACGCTCGGCGCCTGCTGGAACTTCAGCACCGCTTCCGGTCAGCGACCCCGCTGGCGAGATCGGCTCGGGTGGCCAACCTCAAGTTCGGAAGAGTAGTCATTCACGCCGACAACGGCGCGGTCGCTACCAAGATCAGGCAAATGGCGCCCCGCCTAGTCGATATTTTCCTTACTGCGGGCGTGGAGGTTACCGGAATCGATATACGGGTGCAACCCATCGCCGGCAATCCTCCCCGGCCCGTCCAAGGACCTGCCCCTGGGATTGGCTTTCAGCAGAAGCAAGGACTCACTTCGCTGGCTAACGGCTTGCCGGACGACTCGCCTTTGAAGGCTGCGCTGCTACGGTTTGCCAAACAGGCTAGAGAGCGATGATTCGCTCGAGGAACATCATGGCCAGGACGATGAGGACAAAGATCAGCGCGTACTTGGCGATACGGCCGGCGAGGCGCAAATAGCGCTGTTCACCCGAGAACAGATAGGCCGCGATCCCCGCAGCGATGGCGATCGCGGTGAGCACACCGACGATGCGGACGAGCAGCATCAGGCAATTTGCGGGTACAGGTGGCGGACAGCATCTGTCGCCTGGTCCGCCGCCTGAAACGAGGTCAGTTCCCAGGCTGTCGTGTCCGCCAGCAGAGCGCGCAACAGCATGTTGTTGAGGGCATGGCCCGACTTGTGGGCGGAAAACGAGGCCAGCAGCGGATGACCGACCAGGTACAAGTCGCCGATGGCATCGAGGACCTTGTGCCGAACGAATTCATCGGGAACCCGCAGCCCCTCGACGTTGAGCACGCGATACTCATCCATCACAATGACGTTTTCCAGGCTGCCGCCCAGCGCCAAGCCCTGGGAACGAAGCGCCTCGACATCCTGGGTAAAGCCGAAGGTTCTGGCACGGGATACTTCGCGAAGATAGGAATCGTCGGCGAAGTCGATCTGCACCCGAGTGCCGGACTGGTCCACCGCCGGGTGATTGAAGTGGATCGAGAAGGACAGCCGGTAGCCGTCATAGGGCTCGAGACGCGCCCATTTGTCGCCGTCTTCCACTTGCACAGCCTTCTTCACGCGAAGAAATTTCTTTGCCGCCGGTTGCTCCTCGAGTCCGGCAGACTGCAGCAGGAAGGCGAACGGGGCCGCCGAGCCGTCCATGATCGGCAATTCGGCGGCATCAATATCGACGTATAGATTGTCGATACCCAACCCGGCCAGCGCCGACATCAGGTGCTCAACGGTACTCAGCTTGGCGCCACCCTTTTCCAGACAGGAAGCCATGCGCGTATCACCCACGGCATAGGCGTCGGCCTTGAATTCAACAACCGGATCAAGATCGACGCGGGAAAAGACGATACCGGTGTTCGGCGGTGCAGGCCGCAAAACGATATGCACTTTGGCCCCCGAATGGAGACCGACTCCGGTGGCGCTAACGAGGGTCTTCAGGGTACGTTGTTTAAGCATTTCTTGGCCGATGCTGCGAGGCAACATCATAAACGAGAAAAGCCACCCTGGGAGGAGGCGAGATCCCCCGGGGCGGCTTCGTCGACGCGCTCTCAGTCTGCCTGGCGGCGCAGGAAGGCCGGGATGTCGTACTTGTCCACGCCGCTCGCGCTCATCGCATCGACCGTCGAGTTACGCGTGCGTCCGGAAGTGAACACCGGCGGCAAGCCGAGATCGGCGCCGCCAGCAACCGGGTCGCCATACATGCGATCGTCCGTGCCAGTGCGCAGGCCATAGCTCTGCACGGTCTCCACCAGGCGCGGCGACTTGGCGATCTTGCCACCCAGGCCGGTGGCAACCACCGTAACGCGCAAGTTGTCTTCCATGGCATCGTCGAACACCGTGCCGAAGATGACCGTAGCTTCTTCATGGGTATAAGTCTGTATGGTCTTCATGACCTCCTTGACTTCCCTCATGCCAAGTTGGCGGCTGGCCGTGATGTTGACCAGAACGCCGCGGGCGCCCGACAGTTCGATCCCTTCGAGCAGCGGGCTGGCGACAGCCGATTCAGCGGCGAGACGAGCGCGATCGACGCCGGCAGCGCTTGCCGACCCCATCATCGCCTTGCCCATTTCGCCCATAACCGTGCGGACATCCTCGAAATCGACGTTGACCAGGCCTGGCACGTTGATGATCTCAGCGATACCGCCAACGGCATTGCGCAAGACGTTGTCGGCCGCCTGGAAAGCATCCTGCATGCTGACGTCATCACCGAGAACTTCCATCAACTTCTCGTTGAGGATGACGATCAGGGCGTCGACATATTGCTGCAGCTCGCACAAGCCTTCTTCGGCCAGGCGCATGCGCTTGCCTTCGAACTCGAAGGGCTTGGTCACCACGGCGACGGTCAGGATGTTCTTTTCCCGCGCCACCTCGGCGATGACCGGCGCGGCGCCGGTGCCAGTGCCACCACCCATGCCGGCGGTGATGAACACCATGTGTGCACCCTCGAGCGCCTCGGCGATACGCTCGCGCTCACCCATTGCCAGGTCGCGCGCTTTTTCCGGCCTGCCACCGGCACCTTGTCCGGGGCCGAGTTGAAGTTTGATGTCGGCCGAGGACTGGTTGAGCGCCTGGCAGTCCGTATTGCAGCAAATGAACTCAACGCCCTGGACGTTCTCGCGGATCATGTGCTCGACCGCATTGCCGCCGGCGCCGCCGACGCCGATGACTTTGATCACGGTCGATGTGGGTTCCACCATATCGATGATTTCAAACATTCTCGCCTCCTGTTGTTGCACACCAAGTCAAAAGTTCTTTATGAACCAGGCCCGCATCCGGGCCAGGATCTGCCTGAAGGTCAGCGGCCCCTGCGATTTGAGGCCACGCTGCTTCTGCGCCATGCCCTCGAGCAGCAACCCGACTGCCGTCGCATAGCGCGGATTACGAATAATGTCGCGCAGGCCGCCGTCGTAATTCGGCAGGCCAAGCTTGACCGTGTTGTGGAAGATCTCTTCGCCCAGTTCGATCATGCCGGGCATAGCCGCCGAGCCGCCGGTGAGGACAACACCCGCTCGCAGCAGACGTTCGTAGCCGCTGCGGACCAATTCTTCCTGGACCTTCTGGTAGATCTCTTCCACCCGCGGCTGGATGAAGCCCGCCAGGGTCTGCCGGGAGAGCCGCGACGCCGGTCGGTCGCCGACGCCGGGCACTTCGATCATCTCCTCGGGATCGGCAAGCTGCTGCAGGGCGACGCCGTAGCGGATCTTTATCTCCTCGGCGTCCGGCGTCGACGTGCGCAGGGCAATGCCAATGTCGGAAGTAATCTGGTCGCCGGCAATGGGGATCACCGCCGTGTGGCGAATGGCGCCCTGCGTGAACACGGCAATATCGGTGGTGCCGCCGCCCATGTCGACCAGGCAGACGCCGACGTCCTTTTCATCGTCGGTCAGTACCGCCATGCCCGAGGCCAGCGGCTGCAAGACCAGGTCGACCACTTCGAGGCCACAACGATGTACGCACTTGACGATGTTCTGTACCGCGGTAACGGCGCCCGTAACGAGGTGCACCTTGACCTCGAGCCGCTTGGCGTCCATGCCGATCGGCTCCTTGACGCCGTCCTGGCCATCGACGATGAACTCCTGAACCAAGGTATGCAGGATCTGGTCGTCGGCCGAAATCGGCGTCGCATTGGCCGCCTCGATGGCGCGCTCGACATCGTATTGAGTGACTTCCTTCTCGCGCACCACGGCCATGCCGTTGGAGTCCTTGCTCTTGATATGCGCTCCGGCGATGCCCGTGTAGACCTCTTTGACCTTGCAGCCGGCCATCAGCTCCACTTCCTGAATGGCGCGCGAAATGGCGTCGACGGTGGCTTCGATGCTGACCACCACGCCCTTCTTCAGGCCCTTGTCCTTGTTCTCCTCGAACTGGTGGCTGCCCAGGCCGATGACGCACAGCTTGCCCTCGGCATCAAGTTCGGCAACCACGGAAACTATCTTCGAGGTACCGATATCCAGCCCGACGATGAGATCTTTCTGTTCCTTGCTCATTGCCTCATATCCATCAACTCTTGCGGGCGACGCGCAGGGCGAAGCCGTTGGGGTAGCGCATGTCGGCGACCGAGACAGCAGCGAGTCGTGTCTTCTCGAGCGCCGGGCCGAAGTAGGTGGCAAAGCGCGCCAGCCGCTCTGTCAGCGGATGCTTGGCCTCATCGCGACCCAGTTCGATGACCAGACCGTCGTCAAGCTTCACCTGCCAGGCCTCACGGCGGGACAACTGCATGACCTCTGGCCGCCGGCCCAAGGGCAGCAGCGCCGCCTCGAACTCCCGATAGCGGCCGAGAATCTCGTTCGCCGAACCCTCGGGACCGGCGAACGCGGGCAGGGGCAGCGCACTGGCCGCGGAAAAGACTTCGCCAAAGGTATTGACCAGTCGCGATTCCTGAGCGGCATTGGCTTCTGCCTGGCGCCAGCGTGCCACCGCCACATGTTCTTCCAAGGACAATTCGACGGCGTCCGGCCAGCGCCGACGCACGTCGGCATGCCTTACCCACGGCAGCTTCTCGAATGAAGATTGAACGACATCGAGATCGATGGTGAAGAAATTGCCGATCATTGCCGCACGTGCCGCCTGCTCCACCTGGGCCCGGGTCACCTGCGCCAATTCGCCTTGCACGACCACTTCCCGCAGGGGAAAGATCGGCAAGCGCCGCACGGCGATCACCGAGGCCCAGGCGAGCACCACCACGGCGAAAGCGATCAGCAGGTCAGCCGCGATATCCATGAGCGGCGGCCGGTCCCAGAAGCCGAAGGCGTCCTGAGCCGGCGTCTTGGCGGATCGCACGTTCTTAGCCAAGGGCCGCTCCTGCCAGGACGCGCAATACGAGGTCCGAGAAGTTCAGGCCGGCGACTCGGGCGGCCATCGGCACCAGGGAGTGATTGGTCATACCCGGCGCGGTATTCATCTCCAGCAGCGTGAAGCTGCCGTCGGCGCGCAGGATGGCATCGCCGCGCGCCCAACTGCGACAGCCGAGGACGCGAAAGGCCTTCTGCATGGTGCTGCCGATTTCGGCTTCGGTGTCGGCGCGAATGCCCGACGGGCAGTGGTAGCGCACTTCGTCGGTAAAATATTTGTTCTTGTAATCGTACTTGCCTTCCGGGGCCTCGATACGAACCAGCGGCAGGCTCGCGTCATCGAGGATCGCGCAGGTCACTTCCTGGCCGACGACGAATTCCTCCGCAATCACCAGCGGATCCAGTCGATAGGCAAGTTCGAACGCGGGACCGAGGTCGACTGCCGAATCGACCTTGGTAACGCCGATCGAGGAACCTTCGCGCGCCGGCTTGACGATCAACGGCAGGCCAAGGTCATCAATAGCGCGCGCCAGATCGGTCTGCGGCGTCAACAGGCGATACTTCGGCGTCGGTACGCCGGCCGCCAGCCAGACCAGCTTGGTCCGCCATTTGTCCATGGCCAGCGCCGACGCCATGACGCCGCTGCCCGTATAGGGCACGCCCATGAGTTCGAGCGCGCCCTGGATCGTGCCATCCTCACCATGGCGACCATGGAGAATGATGAAGGCGCGATCGAAGCCCTGCTGCTTGATTTCCCAGATCGGACTCACCGCCGGGTCGAATACATGCGCGTCGACGCCACGTTCGTGCAGCGCCGCCAAAACGGCCTTGCCCGAGATCAGCGAGATCTCGCGTTCTGCCGAAGTGCCGCCCATCAGCACCGCTACCTTGCCAAAATTCACTGCCTTTCCCCCACGATCCTCACTTCGACGACCAGTTCGACGCCCGTGCGCGCCCTCACTTCGGCCTGAACCCGGCCGATTAACCTTTCTATCGCAGCCGCGCTTGCCGCACCCCCGGGATTAACGATGAAATTCGCATGCTTTTCGGAGACCTGCGCTCCATCGTCCGTGCATCCTTTCAGTCCGACCGACTCGATCAGGCGGGCGGCGTGGTCGTCGGGCGGATTGCGAAACACCGAACCGGCATTGGGCAGATCCAGAGGCTGCGTTGCCAGGCGACGTTCCAGCAACTCGGCGATCCGCTGGCGAGCGGCCTCGCCGTCTCCCGCTGGCAAGCGCAGCCACGCGGCGGCGAACAGTTCATCGCAGGCGCACTTGAGCCCGACATGACGATAGCCGACAGCGAAATCGTCGACGGGGCGTTCCTGGCGTGCACCACGACGATCAAGCATCAGCAGACGATCAACGTACTGCCAGGTCTCGCCTCCGTAGCAACCGGCATTCATCGCCAAGGCACCGCCGAACGTTCCCGGAATTCCGGCCAGGAACTCGGCACCGATCAACCGGTTGGCGGCAGCGAAGCGCGCGAGCTTTGGGCTGGCTACGCCGGCTTCGACGTACAGCCGGCCGTCGTCCTCCAGGCGCAATGTATTGAGGGCATCGCGGGTGAACACCGCCGTGCCATCGAAGCCAGCGTCGCGAACCAGCAAATTGCTGCCGAGGCCGACCATCAGCATCGGTTCGTCGGGACGGACACCGGCGAGGAAGTTCGCCAAGTCTGCCACGTCAGCCGGAAAGTAAGCGCGCGCCACACGACCGCCGGTCCGCCACGATACGTGACCAGCCATCGGTTCGTTCTCGACCAGGCGACCGCGCAACGGTTCAAGCATTGGCCAGCCTTCCGGGCACGGTGCCAATCGATCCCGCGCCCATGGTCATCACCACGTCACCATTGCGCGCGGCTTCCAGGATCGTCGCCGGCAATTCGTTGATATCGTCGACGAAAATCGGTTCGACCTTGCCCGCGATGCGGATCGCCCGCGCCAGTGAACGGCCGTCGGCGGCGACGATCGGCTGCTCGCCGGCCGGATAGATCTCGGTCAGCAGCAGCGCATCGACGGTCGACAAGACGCGGACGAAATCCTCGAAACAATCGCGCGTCCGGGTGTATCGATGAGGTTGGAAAGCCAGCAGGATCCGCCTTCCCGGGAACGCGCCACGGGCGGCCGCCAGGGTTGCCGCCATCTCTGCCGGATGGTGGCCGTAATCATCGATCAGGGTGAAGCTGCCCGCGTCGCTGCCGTCCTCCCGGCGCAGCGGAATTTCGCCATAGCGATGGAAGCGGCGGCCGACGCCCTTGAACTCGGCCAGGGCCTTGGCGATATCGGCGTCGGCGACACCGACTTCGTTGGCGACGGCGATCGCCGCCAGCGCGTTCTGCACGTTGTGCATGCCGGCGAGGTTCAGGGTCACCGGAAAGCGCGAGCTGCCACCGTTGCGCCGGACGCAGGTGAAGTGCATGCGGCCGCCGTCGGCGACAATGTCCTCGGCGCGGACATTGGCCGCCGCAGCGAAACCATAGGTAACCACCTGCTTGGCGACGCGTGGCAGGATGTCGCGCACGTTCGGGTCATCGATGCAGAGCACGGCGACACCGTAGAACGGCAGCCGATGGATGAAATCGACGAAAGCCTGCTTCAGGCGATTGAAGTCATGGCCGTAGGTTTCCATATGGTCGGCGTCGATGTTGGTCACGACCGAGAGCACCGGCGTCAGGAACAGGAAGGAGGCGTCCGACTCGTCGGCTTCGGCAACGAGGAATTCGCCCTGGCCGAGGCGCGCGTTGACGCCGGCTGAAACGAGCCGACCGCCGATAACGAAGGTCGGATCGAGCCGCCCTTCGGCCAAACAACTGGCAACCAGGCTGGTGGTCGTGGTTTTGCCATGCGTACCGGCAATGGCGATGCCCTGCTTGATGCGCATGAGTTCGGCGAGCATCTGTGCCCGCGGCACTACCGGAATGCGGCGTTCGCGCGCCGCCGCCACCTCCGGGTTGTCGTCCTTGACCGCGGTGGACACGACGACGGCATCGGCGTCGGCGACATTGGCCGCGGCGTGGCCGAGGCGCACGCGCACCCCCATGGCGGCCAGGCGCCGTGTCGCCGCGTTCTCCGCTAGATCCGAGCCGCTGATCTGGTAGCCCTGGTTAGCCAGAACCTCGGCAATACCGCACATGCCGGCACCGCCGATACCGACAAAGTGAACGCGACGAACCTTGTGCTTCATGACGAACTCCTGACCAGGGCCGCGCAAGCGGCGGCAAGTGCGGCCGTGGCGTCGGCGCGCGCCAGGGCGCGCGCCTTCTCGGCCATCTGAAGCAATTGTTGTCGCGGCAGGCGCCGCAGCTCGGCCAGCCGCTCTGGCGTCAATGCACTCTGCGGCAAGAGGATGGCCGCACCGGCAGACGCCAGGAAGCGCGCATTGGCCGTCTGGTGGTCGTCGACGGCATGCGGGAAAGGCACCAGGATGCTGGCGACGCCGGCTGCCGCCAGTTCCGCCACAGTCATGGCGCCGGCGCGGCAGATCACCAGGTCTGCCCAGGCATAGGCGCTAGCCATATCGTCGATGAACGGCACCAGCCGCCCCGAGACGCCGGCTTCGGCGTAGGCCCGGCGCAACGATTCGATGTGCTTTTCACCGGCCTGATGCATCACTTCGGGTCGTTCGCGCTCGGTGAGCAAGGCCAGCGCCTTCGGCACGCAATCGTTGAGCGCCGTGGCACCGAGGCTGCCGCCGAGCACCAGCACGTTCAGCCGCTCGTCACTGCCGCGGCGGCCAAGGCGTTCCGCTGGGGGCGGCAGCACGGCGATGGCTGGACGTACCGGATTGCCAACCCAGATGCCGTTCTTCAATACATCGGGAAAGCCGGTGAGAATGCGGTCCGCCACCTGCGCCAAGACCTTGTTGGCGAGTCCGGCCACCGAGTTCTGTTCGTGCAACAGCAGGGGAATGCCACTCAGCGCCGCCATCATGCCGCCGGGGAAGGTGATAAAGCCGCCCATGCCGAGCACGACATCGGGACGGGTCTGGCGAATCTGCCGGCGAGCCTCGACAAACGCCCGCAGCAGGTTCCACGGCAGCAAGAGCTTGCGCAGCAGGCCTTTGCCGCGCAAGGCAGCAAAACGGACGGGGACGAATTCATAGCCGCGCCCCGGCACCATCCGAGCCTCCATACCGTCGGGACTACCCATCCAGACCACGCGCCAGCCTTGCTCACGCAAATGGTCGGCGACCGCCAGCGCCGGCAGGATGTGGCCGCCGGTACCGCCCGCCATGACCAGCAAAGTACTCATGCCAATTGCCCCCGCATCAGGCAACGATTCTCGTAGTCGATGCGCAACAGGACGGCCAGTGCCAGGCAGTTGGCGACGATTCCCGACCCGCCGAAACTCATCAACGGCAGCGTCAAGCCCTTGGTGGGCAGCAGGCCCATATTTACACCCATGTTGATGAATGCCTGGAAGCCGAACCAGATGCCGATGCCTTGCGCCACCAGGCCGCCGAACACCCTTTCCAGCAACAACGCCTGGCGGCCGACGGCAAACGCCCGTTGCACCAGCAGGACAAAGAAGGCCACGACAACGAAGACACCGACGAAGCCGAGTTCTTCGGCAATCACGGCGAGCAGGAAATCGGTGTGGGCCTCAGGAAGGTAGAACAGCTTTTCGACGCTGGCGCCCAAACCGACGCCGAACCACTCACCGCGGCCAAAGGCAATCAGTGCGTGCGAGAGCTGGTAACCCTTACCGAAGGAATCCTGCCAGGGATCCATGAAACCGAGGATGCGCTCGCGCCGATAGGGCGACAGCCAGATCAGCAGCACGAAGCCAATCAGGGCAATGGTCGTGAGCAGGACAAACAGGCGACCGTTCATGCCACCGAGAAACAGCATGCCGAAGGCGATGGCCGTGATGACGACGAAGGCACCGAAGTCCGGCTCGCGCAGGAGCAGAAAGCCGACGCCGAGGATGACCGCGGCCATGGGCAGGAAACCGCGACGGAAACTGCCCATGGCGTCCAGCTTGCGCGTCGTGTAATCGGCGGCATAGAGAACGGCGAACAACTTCATCAGCTCCGATGGCTGCAGGTTGATGGGGCCGAGCGGCAGCCAGCGCTGGGCGCCGTTGATCGAGCGGCCGACGTGCGGGATCAGCACCACCATCAGCAAAGCGACGCCGGAGAGGAACAACCACGGCGCCAACGCCTGCCAAAACCGCATCGGCACCTGAAAGGCAGCCACTGCCGCCACGGCCCCGATGGCCAGGAAGATGGTGTGGCGGAAGAGGAAATAGTAGGACTGATGGCCGGTGAAGCCACTGCCCTCGGCCGTAGCAATCGAGGCTGAGTAGACCATGACCAGGCCGAACAGCAAGAGAAACACTGCCGGCCAGAACAGCAACGGATCCAGCTCCGGCGGCGTCCGCGCCAGAGCCCGTGACGACCTGAATGCAGCGGCGGTCATGGACTCACCGCCAACCGCCTGACGGCATCGGCGAACACCTGTGCCCGGTGTTCGTAGTTGCGAAACATGTCGAAACTGGCGCAAGCCGGCGACAGCAGTACAGCATCGCCGGGCTGCGCCTGCTCGGCGGCAAGGTGCACCGCTTGCTCGAGGTCAGTGGCCGGCAACTGTGGCAGATCGGCGCCAGCGATGGCTTGGCCGATCAGTGGTCCGTCGCGGCCGATCAGCACTACCGCACGGGCGTGGCGAGCAACCGCCTCTTTGAGCGGCGAGAAGTCCTGGCCTTTGCCATCACCGCCGAGAATGACCACGACCTTGCGGCCCATGCCGGAGAGTGCCGCCACCGTGGCCCCGACATTGGTCCCTTTCGAGTCGTCGAAGTAGGTGACGCCGGCAATTTCGGCGATCCGCTCGACGCGATGCGGCAGACCACGAAACTCGCGTAGCGCCGGCAGCAGGCCGACCGCGTCGATGCCGATGCCGGCACACAAGGCGAGCGCCGCCATGACGTTGGTGGCGTTATGCAAGCCGGCGATCGGCAGTTCGCGCACCGGCAGCAGAAACCGGTCACCCTGGACCAGCCACGGCTCCCGTCGATTTTGCCGCAAGCCGAAATCGTCCTCATTGCCCGGCGCGTCGAGGCCAAAGGTGACCAGACGACGGCCGCCAACGGCCATGTCCTTGACCCGCGGATCCTGACGGTTGAGCACCTGGATACCGTCGCCGATGAAGACACGTGCCTTGGCCGTCGCATAGTCGTCGAGGTCGATATAGCGATCAAGGTGATCATCGGTGATATTGAGTACCGTCGCCGCATCGGCATGCAGCGATTCCAGCGTTTCCAGCTGGAAGCTGGACAATTCGAGTACCCAGACCTCGGGCAGCCGCCCCTCGTCCTGGCAGGTCATGAGTGCACTGAGCGCCGCTGGCGAAATGTTGCCGGCAACAGCCGTCGCCCGACCGCTGGCGCGACACAGATGGCCGGTCAAGGCAGTCGTCGTTGTCTTGCCGTTGGTGCCCGTGATGGCAATCACCCGGCTGCTGGCGCGAACACCCAGGCTATGCAATGCCCGGGCGAACAATTCGATCTCGCCGAGCACGGGAATACCGCGGGCGCGGGCATGCAATACCGCCATCAGGCCGGCCGACAGACCCGGTGACACTACCAGCAGATCGACGTGATCCAGCAGCGTCTTGTCGAAGGTCTCGTTCATCGCGCTGCAGGTGAAGCTTGCCCGCGGCACTTGTTGATTCAGTACGCTGAGGTAAGGCGGCTCGCGCCGGCTATCGAGTACCCGGACTAGCGCACCCTGGCGGTCGCACCAACGCGCACAGGCAAGCCCGGTTTCACCGAGGCCAAGAACGAGAACCAACTTCGCCTTGAGTTCCATCAACGTAGCTTCAGCGTCGACAAGCCGAACAGCACCAGCAGGATGGTGATGATCCAGAAACGCACGACCACTTGCGTTTCCTTCCAGCCGCTCTTTTCGAAGTGGTGATGCAGCGGCGCCATGAGGAAGATCCGCCGTCCCTGGCCATAACGGCGTTTGGTGTACTTGAAGTAACTCACTTGCAAAATGATCGACACCGTCTCGGCGACGAAGACTCCCCCCATGATGAAGAGGACGATCTCTTGCCGAACGATGACGGCAACAGCGCCGAGCGCGCCGCCGAGAGCCAGGGCGCCGACATCACCCATGAAGACTTCCGCCGGATAGGCGTTGAACCAGAGAAACCCCAGGCCCGAGCCGGCCAGCGCACCGCAGAACACGGCCAGCTCACCGGCACCGGGGATATAGGGCAGCAGCAAGTATTTGGAATAGACGGCGTTGCCGGCCACATAGGCGAACAGGCCCAGAGCAGCGCCAATCATCACTGTCGGCATGATCGCCAGGCCATCGAGGCCATCGGTAAAGTTGACGGCATTACTGGTGCCGACGATAACGAAGTAGCTCAGGATGATGAAGCCGAACATGCCAACCGGATACGATATCTCCTTGAAGAAGGGAACGATCAGATTGGCTTTCGACGGCAGCTCGAGGGTAAAGCCGCTGGCCACCCAGTTGAAGAACAACTCGACGACTTTCTCGTTGTTGGGCGCCGAGATCGAGAAGACGATGTAGATCGCCGCCACGATGCCGATCAGCGACTGCCAGAAGAACTTCGCCCGCGCCGAAAGGCCGTCGGGATTGCGATAGACCACCTTGCGCCAATCATCCACCCAGCCGACAGCGCCGTAGCCAAGTGTGACGATCAGGACGATCCAGACGAAGCGATTGCCCAGGTCGGCCCAGAGCAAGGTGGAGATGCCCAGCGAGATCAGGATCAGGGCACCACCCATGGTCGGCGTACCGGCTTTCACCAAGTGCGTCTGCGGACCTTCGCTGCGAACCGGCTGGCCGATCTTCTTCTCCGTCAGCCAACGAATCAGCGCCGGCCCGAGGACGAAGGAAATCGTCAGCGCCGTCATCGTCGCCAGGACCGCACGCAGCGTGATGTAGTTGAAGACGTTGAAGGCGCGTATGTCCTGGGCCAACCACTGGGCCAACTCAAGCAGCATGTTGATTCTCCGCAATCGACTCGATGACGCGCTCCATGCGCATGAAACGCGAGCCCTTGACCAGGACCGTGACGTTCCTGGCAAGTTCCGGCCTCAAGGCGACGAGCAGATCCTCGACACTTTCGTGATGACTGGCGCCGTTGCCAAACGCGCGGGCGCTGGCCGTCGCCAGTTCGCCCACCGCCAGCAGGCGGTCTATGCCACAACTGCGGGCGTAGGCGCCGATCTCCTCGTGGCAGGCAAGGCCCGATGCTCCGACTTCGCCCATGTCGCCAATGACCAGGATGCGCCGGCCAGGCTGAGCTGCCAGCACGTCGGCGGCAGCGCGCATCGAGTCCGGATTGGCGTTGTAGCTATCATCGATCAGGCGCGCGCCGGCAATTCCCGGCTTGCTCATCAATCGCCCCTTGATGCCGCGATAACGACTGAGTGCCTCGGCAACCGTTCCCGGACTGACGCCGACAGCAAGCGTCGCTGCGGCAGCGGCCAGCGCATTGCGAACGTTGTGCAGCCCAGGCACCGGCAACTCGAACTCGACGCTGCCTTGAGCAGACGACAGGGTAACCACACTCGCCGTCGGCCCCGGTTTGGCGCTTGCCGTGACCTCGGCGGCATTGTCCAGGCCGAAGCGAACGATTGCCTTGCCGCTGGCCAACTCCTGCCACAGGGCGGCGTGGGGGTCGTCGGCATTGATGACGGCGATGCCGTTGTCGTCGAGACCGGAAAAGATTTCGCCCTTGGCGCGCGCCACGTCGGTCAACGTGCCCAATCCTTGCAGGTGAGCGCGCTGGGCGTTGTTCACCAGAGCGACCGTCGGCTGCGCCAACCGGGTCAAATAGTTGATTTCGCCCGGATGATTCATGCCCATCTCGATGACCGCGGCACGATGACCGGCGTTGAGCCTGAGCAGCATCAGCGGCACGCCGATGTCGTTATTCAGATTGCCGGTCGTCGCCAGAACGGTTTCAGCCGGGTCGAGGTCGTCGCGACGTTCGTGTTCGCGCAGGATGGCCGCACACATCTCCTTGACCGTGGTCTTGCCATTGCTGCCGGTGATGCCGATCAGCGGCAAGTCAAACTGCTGTCGCCAATGCCCGGCAAGCGCCCCCAATGCCAGCCTGGTGTCGGCGACAACCACCCGCGGCAGGCCCGATGCTTGCCCTTCGTCCCAGGCACCGTCGACCATCGCGGCAGCTGCGCCGCGCGCCAGCACCTCGCGAACGAAATCGTGGCCATCGAATCTCTCGCCGCGCAAGGCCACGAACAACTCGCCGGCGCCGATGCTGCGCGAGTCGGTCGCCACGCCGGAGAAGGCGTGGCCGGCCATGCTGGCGTTGCCGCCGGTCGCTTGCGCGACCTCAAACAAGTCCATCATGATCGGCGCTCCAGCGCTGCCCGCGCCTGGTCAAGATCCGAGAATGGTGATCGCTCACCGGCAACTTCCTGGTAGGTCTCGTGGCCCTTGCCGGCCAGCAGAACGACGTCCTCGCGATCGGCGCCGGCGAGTGCCGTGTCGATCGCGATGGCACGGTCGACTTCGACTTG
>PMIF01000161.1:0-698 GCA_003157035.1 Rhodocyclaceae bacterium | reverse complement strand
TCACGGTATCCCGCAACGCGCCCAGTGCCTTCTCCAACGCATCGGGCGTGTGGGCATAGTCGACCACCACCAGCGGCTGGGTGCCGCCGCCGAGCGTCTGCATGCGGCCAGGCGGCGGCGCGACATGGTGCAAGATCGCGGCAATCTCCGCCAGCGACTTGTCGGCCGCGAGCAGGGTGCCAATCACTGCCAGTAGATTCGAGGCGTTGAAGCGACCAACTACGGGAGCGAAGAATTCAACACCATCGATCTTGAAGCCCGAGCCAGCATCACCCATGACCAGGTCGCTCGCCGCCAAAGTGAGATCGCCGCCGCTTTGCCCGTTCAGCGTGTAGCCGATGACTTTCACAGCGCCGGGCTGCGAACGCGCCAGCTCGAGGCCAAAGGCATCGTCGAGGTTGATCACGGCGGTACGCAGTCCCGGCCAGGAGAACAGGCGTCGCTTGGTCGCGCCATAGGCGGCCATGCTGCCGTGGTAATCGAGATGGTCCTGAGTCAGGTTGGTGAATACAGCGACATCGAAATGAACGCCATTGACGCGCCCCTCGTCGATGCCGATCGACGACACCTCCATGGCGCAGGCGACCGCCTGCTGGTCAACGAAGCGCGCCAGTGCAGCCTGCAGGCTCACCGCATCGGGCGTGGTATTGACGCCTGGGTCCAGTTGGCCGGGAAAGCCCGTGCCCAGCGTGCCGATG
>PMIF01000131.1:2837-3009 GCA_003157035.1 Rhodocyclaceae bacterium | reverse complement strand
CGGCGTCATGGCTGTCATGATCGCTGTGGTCATCGGCTATCAGGGCGTGGCTCAGTTGCGTCCCTATGGCGGCGAGGATCTCACCATCAATTTGGTGGCGGTGTCGGTGTTGCGAGAAATGGCCGTACTGATCACCGCCATCATGGTCGCCGGTCGCTCGGGATCGGCGTTT
>PMIF01000131.1:0-2693 GCA_003157035.1 Rhodocyclaceae bacterium | reverse complement strand
GCGGTTCGGCAGAGAGCGTGGGCCGGGAGACTACCCTGGCGGTAGTCAAGTCGATCTTTGTGGTTCTGGCGCTCGACGCCCTGTTCTCTGTCCTGTTCGAGAGGCTGGGCATATGAGCGGCCGGGCCAAAGCGATGTCTGAGCCGATCCTTTCTGCGCGCGGCATCGTCAACCGCTTCGGCGCGCAACTGGTGCACGACCAGCTCAACCTCGATATCCTGCCCGGTGAGATCGTCGGCATCGCCGGCGGATCAGGGGCCGGCAAGTCAGTGCTGCTGAAGACCCTGACCGGCCTGCACCGGCCGGATGCCGGCGACGTTGTGCTCAATGGCAAGTCGGTTCAATCACTGGGCGCGGCAGAAAAGGCTTCTCTTATCGGCGTGCTGTTCCAGCAGGGGGCACTGTTTTCGTCGCTGTCCGTGGCGCAGAACATCATGTTGCCGATGCGCGAACATACGACCTTGCCGGCCAATGAACGGGAACAGTTGGCGGCGATGAAGCTGGCGCTCACGGGGTTGCCCGCAGACGACGGTATCAAGTTCCCGGGCGCGCTCTCCGGCGGCATGGTGAAACGCGCCGCCTTCGCGCGGGCACTGGCTCTCGACCCGCAAATTCTCTTTCTCGACGAACCGACATCCGACCTCGATCCGATCGCCGCTAGTGGCATCGACTCGCTGATCCGGCAGCTTAACGAGACTCTTGGCGTCACCGTCGTCATCGTCACCCATGATCTGACGACGCTGTTCACCATCTGCGGTCGCATCGCTGTGTTGGTCGACAGGAAGCTGACGGTCGATACGGCGGACGAATTGATGAAGTCCACGCATCCCTGGATCCACGAATTCTTTCACGGACCGCGCGCCGAAGGGGCAATGGAGGCAAGGAGAACAAGCCATGGAAACTGACCGACACTATTTCTTCGAAGGACTATTTATCATCGTCTTCGCCATTGCCGCGGCCGTTCTTGCCGTCTGGCTGGGCAGCCCGGGGCACCATGACGACGTGGCCTATCGCATTCACTTTGCCGATTCGGTGAGTGGCCTCACGGTCGGCGATTCGGTAACCTTCCGCGGTGTCGATGTCGGCACGGTAAAGTCGATGAATATCGACCCAGAAAATTCGCTTCTCGTGCTGGTGGAGGTGATGCTGCGCAAGGGAACGCCAGTCAAGACCGACACCCGGGCCAGCCTGGCCCTGAAGGGAATTACCGGCGTCGTCAATATTGAGCTCAACGGCGGCGACCCAGCCGCCAAGACGCTGCTGGCAGTCACGCCCGCTGGCAGCATTCCCGAGATACCTTCGGAACAGACCGGTCTAAAGGCCATGCTCGACCAACTGCCGAAACTGGTCGAGAAGTTCTCCGCCATCGAGGATCAAGTCAAGAAAGTCGTGACCAATGTCGGCGGTTTGACGAGCAAGGTGAAGGACAATCCTTCGCTGCTGCTACGCCGTCCGGAAGCAAAGGAAAAACGCTGATGCGGCCATTCGGCGTGGCAGACGACAGACGGGCGTGTGCAGCACGGCAAAGCAAAACGGCCGCGATATGGCGCGGCCGTTTGCCTTCATACTTGAGTTGACTAGGGCTTGTGAGTGGACTTCTTGGCATCGTCGACGGCCTGCTGGGCGTCGCCCATGCCCTTTTGGAACCCACCTTCAATGCGCTTGGTGGCACCCTTGACCTGCTGGTTGGTACTGCCGGTTGCTTCACCCACCTTTTGTTGTACCTTGCCGACAACTTTCTTGGCGCTGCCTTCGACTTGATTCTTGTTCATTTGATTTAGATCTCCATGTTATGCCGTTGTCCAGGCATGAAAGGCCGAGACTACGGACGTTGAGGCTGAAGTAAGGTTGGCCAGCGCTATAAGCCGCGTCGGCCGCTGATGAAATTGATCAGAATCATGACCAAGGCAACCACCAAGAGAATGTGGATGAATCCGCCGAGGGTGTATGAGGTCACCAGGCCCAGCAGCCAGAGGATGACGAGAACAACTGCGATCGTATAGAGCATGAGGTTCACCTTTTCGCTATTCGGCCCATATGCTGCCGGACCTGGAGGAAGCGTGAACGATCGCGCACCCGCCGTCTGTTCGGCTGCGCACACTGGATTGAGCCGATTGGCTACCCGTTGGCGGATGTGGTACCGTGATTCACCAGGGAGTTTTCCGGTGCGCATGTCGCACCGCTTTTCCGGGAGTTGCCATGAACAATCGAAGCCTCGTCGTCAGCCGCATTCTTACAGTTGCGCTTGCTCTCGGATGCGCGACATCGGCGTATGCAGACGGCCGGTACGGTGGCCACCACGGTGGGCGAGGCTACTATGGCGGCGGCCCCGTCGTCGGGCTCGCCAGTGCGGTGGTTGGCGTAGCAGCAGCCGTGATCACAGCGCCGCTGGCCATTCTGGCGGCGGTCGCCGGGGCCCCCGGCTACTATCCGCAGGAGCAGGGCTACCAGGCTGCACCTGGATACAACATGCCGCCCGCCCAGCCCGGCTACTACGGCCAACCGGCGGCAGCCAATTACGCTGCGCCACCGGCTACTCCGTATTACGCTGCTGCGCCCGCGCCGGTCTATTACGCGCCGCCGGCCCCGGCTTATTACGCGCCGCCGCCCATGTCGGCGCGTTACTATGCGCCAGCGCAGGCTTACTACGCTCCGCCCCCGGTCTACTACCGGGGCCCGCGCTACCGGTACTGA
>PMIF01000278.1:250-23363 GCA_003157035.1 Rhodocyclaceae bacterium | reverse complement strand
GATGCCGCCGATATCGTCGAATTCTAGCCCTGCCGACGGAAATCCGGCAAGGTCTGCGCCCACTGCAAGCTCAGCCGCTTGCCGCATCTCGCGCCTGACGAAATTGTCCCGGTGCAACACCGGCCTGCCGCTTGAAGAAGCGCGAGAAGTAGCCCGGGTCCCGGAAGCCGAGACCGTAGGCGATGGCTTCCACCGAAGCATCGGTGTAAATCAGGTGCCGGCGCGCGGCAAGCAGCATGCGCTCCTGGACAATTTCCGAGGCGCCCTTGCCGGCAAAGGCCCGACAAAGCCGATTGAGCGTCTGCTGTGCCACCGCCAGTTGTGCCGCATAGTCGGCGATACTCCAGTGCTCGAGGTAGTGATCCTCGACCAGCTGGCGGAAGCGAGTGAACGTATCCAGTCGGCCACCCCGCGTCTCCGCCTGGACCTCCTGAAAGTCGACCTGGCGCCGGATGATCAGCAGCAGGACGCGGAACAACCACTCGAGCATCGCCGAACGGCCCGGCCGTGGCCACTGGAACTCCTTTTCCATGTGCGTCAGCGTTGCCTCGATGCGGGCGAACTGCTCCGGGTCAAACGAAAAATCGATGACCATGGGGGTCATTTGCAGGCTCTTGAACTGCTTGCGGATGTCGCGGTCATGCATCGCCACCACCAGCGCATCGGCGACAGTAACCACTTGACCAGCAGTGTCAGGCTCGAACTCGAAACCATGCACGACACCACCGGGGACCACCACGGCGCAGGGCGCCTGCCACAGCGTCACCGCCTCGTCGAGCCAGACGCTGACTTTGCCGGTACGCAGGATGACCAGTTGGAACATGCCCTGGTGCACGTGCGGCCGGATGCGCCACTCGTAGAGCAGCGAACGGGCGCTGATGTCCTCGATGTGCACGAATTCGGGATCCTGCGCCGAGAGCAATTCCCCATACAGCGCGTAGTGTGAAATCGACCGGGCTCGCTTCATGTCAGCCTCGTCACAAAGTGTTCAAAAAGTACAATCGTTTGCGGTGATTGTCCATTACTTCCGTGTCGTCCGGCGACTAACATGTAGACCATAACGACAAAGGAGGAGACCATGGCNNGGGATGTGGATTCTCTCTCGCTACGCCGACATCGTCACGGCGTTGAACGATTGGCAGACGTATTCCTCTGCCAGCGGCAATCTGATGACCGAGTTGCCCAACCGCGCCGGCTCGACCCTCGGTACTACCGACCCGCCGCGCCACGACCGCCTGCGCGGCCTGGTTCAGCACGCCTTCCTCAAGCGCAATCTGGAAGCGTTGGCCGAACCCATGCGCGCCATTGCCCGCGACGCCGCCGAGGCTTTGCGCGACAGCAAGCAATTCGATTTCATCGAGGATTTTTCCTCGAAGTTCACCGTCCGCGTACTGTTCGCCGCGCTCGGCCTGCCGATGGGCGATGAGCGCACCGTGCGCGACAAGGCGGTGCTCATGGTGCAGTCCGATCCACACACGCGGGCCAAGGGCCCGGAGCATATCGCCGCTTACAACTGGATGCGCGACTACGCCGCTGGCGTCATTGCCGAGCGCCGCAAGAACCCGCAGAACGATCTGATTTCCCACTTCTCGAGCGCCGAGATCGACGGCGACAAGCTCNNCGCCGAGCGGCGCGCCAAACCGCAAAACGACCTCATCTCGCATTTCTCGCTGGCCGAGATCGACGGCGACAAGCTCGACGAAATGGAAGTGCTATTGACCACCACGACGTTGATCATGGCCGGCATCGAGTCGCTGGGCGGCTTCATGTCGATGTTCGCCTTCAACATGGCTGACTACCACGAGGCGCGCCGGCGCGTCGTCGCCGACGGCAACCTGCTCGCCGATGCCATCGAGGAATCGCTGCGCTTCAACACCTCGGCCCAGCGCTTCCGCCGTCGCCTGCAAAAGGACGTCGCGCTGCACGGCCAGACGATGCGCGCCGGCGATTTCGTCTGTCTCGCCTATGGCTCCGGCAACCGCGACGAGCGTCAATTCCCCAACCCCGACATCTACGACCTCAACCGCAAACCGAAAGGGCACCTGGGATTCGGCGGCGGCGTCCATGCCTGTCTCGGCAATGCCATTGCCCGCATGGCGTTGAAGATCGCCTTCGAGGAATTCCTCAAGGTCATCCCCGAATTCCGCCGTGTCCAGGAGCAGTTGCCCTGGATGCCTTCCTCCACTTTCAGAAGTCCGCTGCGCCTGGAATTGGCGGTGAATTGAACAACGGAGGCAGACATGCCAAGAATTACCTATATCGAACCAAGCGGCAATCAGACCGAGATCGATCTGCCGGAGGGCTGGTCGCTGATGCAGGGCGCCACCAGCAACGGCGTCGAAGGCATCGAAGCCGAGTGTGGCGGCTCATGCGCTTGTGCCACCTGCCACTGCTACGTCGAGAGCCATGCCGATCGTCTGCCGGCGCCGTCGGAAACTGAACTGAGCATGCTCGACCACGTCGCCGCCGAGCGGCGGCCGAACAGCCGGCTGTCCTGCCAGCTCAAGGCGAGCGCGGATCTCGACGGCATGGTCGTGCGCCTGCCGATTTGTCAAAGCTAAAGTCCTTGACCGCACCAATCATCATCGTCGGCGCCGGCCAGGCCGGCCTGCAAGCCGCGGAATCGCTGCGCAGCGAAGGCTATGCCGGATCGCTGACGATGATCGGCGACGAGCCGCACACGCCCTACCACCGGCCACCGTTGTCGAAGGCTTACCTGCTCGGCGAGTTCACCGCAGCGCAACTCGCCATCCGCACGCCAGAGGCGCTGGCGAAGAAGGGTATCGACCTGCGCACCGGCATCACGGTCAGCGCCATCGATCGTGCCACCAAGAGACTGCGCCTGACCAACGGTGATGAACTCGACTACGCCCACCTGTGCCTGGCTACGGGGGCGCGGCCCCGGCCGCTGCCACTAGCCGGTGCCGACCTCGATGGCGTCTTTCCCCTACGTACCCTCGCCGACACGCAGGCGATCGCGGCAAGGCTACCGTCCGCGAGCCATGTGGTCGTGATCGGCGGCGGCTTCATCGGCCTCGAATTCGCGGCGGTGGCGCGCAAACTCGGCAAAGCAGTCGTCGTGCTGGAAGCTGCCCCGCGCCTGATGCCGCGCGCGGTGACGCCCATGATGTCGGACTTCTTTCGCGACCTGCACATCGCTCACGGCGTCCAGGTCGAGTTGGGCGCCAGCGTCTGCGCTTTGCTCGGCGAGCAGGGCAAAATCGCTGCCGTGCACACGGGCGACGGCCGCGAGTTTCCAGCCGACCTGGTACTGGTCGGCATCGGCATCCTGCCCAACGCGGAACTGGCGCAGCAGGCCGGCCTCGAATGCCAGCATGGCATCATCGTCGACGCCTGTTCGCGCACCTCCGATCCGGCAATCGTCGCCGCCGGCGATTGCACGGCGCGCCGTCTCGCCGACGGCAATCTGCTGCGCCTGGAGTCGGTGCAGAACGCTGTCGAGCAAGGCAAGTCGGCGGCCGCTGCCCTGCTCGGCAAGGAGCGCCCGTTCACCGCCAATCCGTGGTTCTGGTCTGACCAGTACGACATCAAGCTGCAAATGGTCGGGCTCGCAGCCGGCTGCGATCGCACGGTGGTGCGCGGCGACCTGGCGGCGCGGAAGTTTTCCGCCTTTCACTACCGTGGTCGAACGCTCATCGCTGTCGACTCGATCAACAGCCCCGAGGATCACATGCCGGCGCGCAAATTACTGGATCTCGGGCTGTCGCCGGCAGCGGATGAACTGGCCGATTTGTCGCGTCCGGTGAACGCACTGATCAGCCGCTAGCCACACCGTGGCAAGAAGAATGACCTATCCGTAATCCGTGATTTATTTCTCGTTGTACTTTGCATCATGCTGGTTCACTAGTCGCTCATCTGCCTTGGAAGGTCCGCTACCGCGGGCTGGGCAAGAACACGTCGCGGCTTCCCACCGATTTCGGCCACCGTTTCGCTTGCATGATCTCCGCTCGCGTCATCGTCAATGAATTGCTGATTTGTTCGGCGCGTCCCTAGGAAAATTCGAGAACAAAAGCACTGTCTTGATTGGTTCAGAAGATGGTTTTCTCCAGACCCTCGTTGGCCAGCAAGAAAAGAGCGGCATTCCATGTTTGTCCGGCCATGCCGCGGGGTGTGCCGTCGGTACCTTCAAACCATTCCGTAAAGCGCCAGTCGTCAACGGCGTTGGCCTGGGCCACTCGCGCCAGTTCCTGTCTGGCGACGACCTTGCGTCCCGCCGCTGCCAAAGCCAGTACCCAGAAGCCACCGATCATCGGCCATAGTCCGCCATTGTGATAACGATGCGGCAAGTTCTGGCGATGCCGCTCCATATAGGGTCGCCACTGGCGACTTGTCGGCTGGATTGGCTCGAGCACCGATAGCCCCGGGTAGGTGGAAGGGTGCGCTGCGATAGTGTCGAGAACCCGTCGCCGACGATGCTCATCGGCCAAGCCGAACAGCAGGGCGAGAAGGTTGCCAAGAACATCGCCTTCCTCGCCCCAGAAGGAAAGATTGACAAAACTGAGGTACAGATCGGTTTTCGAGGGAGCCCGTTTCGCGTAATGGATCAGCAAGCGCAGCCGACGGTAATCCGGCAGATGGCTGCCGGGAATGAACAACCAGTTGGCATGTTGCCGGGTCGTTGTGGTGCCAGGCAGGCGGTAGAGTTTCTTCACATACAACCACAGCGCGTTGGTGTACAGCACGAATCCGGAGCGCGGCATGATGTCAGCCCAGTCACTCGCTTCGTTTTGTTGCAGCAGGCAGATCAATGGGTGTTCCTGGCAGGCGATCCACACCAGCGCACGGCCAATGCGCGCCTGGAGGCGGTGTTCAAGACGCCCCCCGGTGGCCCGGTCGACCAGCTTGACAGCGATCAGCCACCACAGCGTGGCGTCGATGCATCCCAAGTACCAGAAGTCACCGCGGCCGGCCTCAGGCTCGACAAATTTTGGAATCTGTCCGTTTGCGGCCTGATGGGTGGCCAGGGCCGCGATGCTGCGCCGCGCGCCGCGAATGAGTTGCGGGTCACCGCTGCGGGCGGCGGCGATGGCGCACAGCGCGGCGTCGCGACCGAAAACGCGGTCATAACCGCGCGCAATGGCCTTATCTGTCGGCCGAGCCGCCAGGAAACCGTTGGGGCCGAGGTTTTCGCGCAGCAGGTCGAGGGAGCGCTGTACGCACTCTTCAATCAACCGGGTGTCGTCCAGTGCCTTCAGTGGTGATCTCCGCAGTCAGTAGAGCCACGGGAAAGAAGCTCAGCAGGTGGCCTATGAATAGTAGCCCGACCGGGGCATGGAATTCACCGCTCAGTACGTTGTTCCATGTCAGATTAGCCCACTCCGGCGGCAATTCCAGGCTGGTGTCACCCCACACCTCAAACCCTACAGGTAGATGGGGGGCGTTGCCAAGTAAGCGGGCAGGCAGACGCGGCACGACGGCGATTACGGTGCGCATCCCGGTACGTCGGGCGAAGGCAAAAACATGGGTGGCTTGTTTACCAAGGACATTAAGGGGCAGGTATTCGCCATCACGGAATACTTCGGGCCAGCGCTGGCGCAGAGCCAGACTTTGCCATAGGAGGTACATCTTGATGCGACCGTCGGCCATATCGTCTAGTAATGGTTTCAGGTTCTGCCGCCATTGCGCTGTTGGCGCATCCACAAGAGCTTTTACTTCCGCTAGCAGTCGACTGCGCTGGGTGAAATCCACTGGCCGCCGGTTGTCTGGATCAACCAGATTGAACTGCCATAACTCGCAGCCTTGATAGATGTCAGGCACACCGGGTGCGGTCATTTTTATCAGTGTCTGGGCCAGACTGTTAAGCAAACCGAGATAGGCGATCGGCTGCACCATGGGGACGAAGTCAGCCAAGAACAGGTTCTTCTCACCCGGGGTGAGCAGGCTCTGGATGAAACCACTCATGGCCGACTCGTAGGCTGAATTCACGTTTGCCCAACTGCTGTATTCCTTGGCTTCGCGTAAGGCCTTGATCATATAGGCTTCAAGGCGCGCGCAGAAATTGGCCATGCCTGCCGCGTCGGGAAGAGCCAAAGGCCATGCGCCGATGAGGGTCTGGTAGAGCAGATATTTATCGTTGCGCGAGGGGGCGTCAACACCGTCGACGACAAGTTTGCGACCACGGTTGAGGCGGCTCCAGCGCTTCAGCATCAACTTCCACGCGGCCGGCGTTTCGGAGAGGACGTTGAGGCGGGCGCGAACGTCCTCGGAGCGCTTGCTGTCGTGTGTCGAAGAAGCAAGCATATTGTTGGGCCAGCGGGCGGCGCGAGCGCGTGTGGCGGCGTGGTAAGCCGCGACAGAAACCCCGAAGCGGCGTGGATCACCGCCCACGTCATTGAGTGAAGTCAGGCGGTGGTAGCGGTAAAAAGCGGTGTCTTCGACGCCTTTGGCCATTACTGGCGAGGAAAATTGTTGAAACTTCATGGCGAAGGATTCAACCATCAGCCGGTAGGAGTCGCTACGACCACTGGCAATATCAGTAGTTAACACGCTCTGGACAAAATCGTAGATACCGGTATCGGACGTCGGACTATGTTTCTTTGCCACCGCCTGTGCCCAGGCTATATGGCGACGATCATCTACGGAAAGGTGGCCGCTGGCCACATAGCTGCGATAGACAGGAAAACAGGCCACCACTTCAATCAAGGCGTCGCGGAGTCCGTTGAGGGTGAAGTCGCAGGTATCGCGGCTAGCCGCGGCAATACGCGCCAGACGGGTGGCGAGCACATTGAGTTCGCCCGCCAAGGCAGTGCGCGTGATGAGCTTCTTGGCCTCGTAGGCCAGGAGCTCGAAATTGCTGTCTTCGCCGGTGAAGCCTTGATAGATACGCGTCATCTGCCGTTCGGCAGCGCCATCGACAAACAGGGCATTGGTCTGATTGGAAAACTGATAACCGGTAGCGCCATGAATCGGCCAGTCATCAGGCAGGTGCTCGTGATCGGCGAGAATCTTCTCGATCACGAGATATGTCGGCAATGTTTCTCCCGCAATTAGCTCTCGCCCGGCAACCGTCTGTTGCAGGCGAATGAAATACTGTCCTGGATCATAGAGCCCGTCCGGATGATCGATGCGCAAGCCATCCAGCTTGTTTTGGGCCAGAAGATCGAGAACGAAGCGATGGGTGGCTGCGAACACTGACGGCTCTTCCGTGCGCAGTGCGGCAAGGTCGTTGATGTCAAAGAATCGACGGTAATTGATTTCGTCGGAGGCAACGCGCCAATAGGCGAGCCGATAGCCCTGCGACTGGATCAACTCATGTAGCGGGTCGAAGCTAGAGGAATTGCCCGGAATACCGTTGAATTCGACCAGAACGTCGGTAATGTACCGCGCAATGTCCGGGCAGATTTCGCACAGAGTCGCGAGATGGCGCTTGTGGACTTCCTTGTCGCGCTGGCGTTCGGCCGTGGACGATGGCGTCGTGTCGGTGCGTGCAGGCAGCCGGCTGAAAGCGGTGAGCAAGGATTGCAGCTCAACGTAGTGGGGGGCATTGCCCAGCGTGGAGGCAAGCTGTTCGTTACGGCGTCCGATGATGCGCGGATAGCTAGCCGGATCCACCGGTAGCCGGTGCTGGTGATAGTACAAGCTGAACTCGCCGCAAGAAAGATCAAAATCCAGATGCAATTCGCCGGCTTCGAGCGCTGTGCCGTAATGGTCGCCCAGAAGGGGTAGCAATACTTTGCCGCTGAGTTCGGGGTTGAGCGGCTCCCAGTCAATGTCGAAGAAGGTGCTCCACGCCGAAGACGGACCGTTCTCCAGCACGTCCAGCCACCAGGCGTTGTCGGCACCCATGACCCCCATATGGTTGGGAACGACGTCGAGAATCTGTCCCATGCCGCGCTCCTTGAGTGCGGCGACAAATTCCTCGTAGCTTTGCGTTGTGCCAATTTCCGGATTGAGGACGCTGTGATCGACGATGTCGTAGCCATGGGTACTGCCGGGACGTGCCCGCAGGTAAGGCGAAGCGTAGCAGTGGCTTATCCCCAGTTCAGCGAGATAGGGAACCAGTTCAGTCGCCTGGGCAAAGGTAAAGTCGCGGTTGAACTGAATCCGGTAGGTGGCACGGGGAATAACGGCCACACGCTGCCCTGCAGGCTCGGCCAGTTGCCCCTGCGCCTCCTGAGCGCCAAATGTCGAGGGGCTCATAGGCTGTCTCCGGCCTGTAGATGCCAGGTGGCCGACCAAGGCAGGAATCGTCCGGCGGCAATGGCCTCCTCGTCGAGATTGTGGGTGGCGAAAAGCCGGGTTCCTGGCGCGGGGGGGAGTTCGACCGGGCGGTTCCCGAGATTGGCAACCAGTGTCAAGCGGCTGCCGTCGCCGAGCCGCCAGCTCACGCTAAGGGCGTTGTCCGAGAATGCGGTTGATTGCGGCGCGCCGTTGCCCATGCCGGCGAGACGTGGGGTGATCCACTGCCGGCGTAGGAACAGCAGTTGGCGATAAAGGTCGAGCACGAAGTGGTGGGGGCTTTGTGCCAGGACACTCCAGTCGAGCGCGCTGGCGGTGAAGGTGGCTGCCGCATTGGGATCTGGGATATGCGCAAGCGCGGCGGGGTCGGCGAAGCGGACAAAGTTGGCAAACTCGCGCCGACGGCCTTCGGTCACGGCGTGGGCAAGTTCGGCGCCAAAGTCGCAGAAGAAGAGGAAGGGCTGGGCAGCGGCGAACTCTTCGCCCATGAACAGTAAAGGTGTTGGTGGCGCCAGCAGCAGCACCGCCGTGAGGGCCTCAAGCGCCGTAGGGCTAACGAGATGGCACAGACGCTCGCCCAGAGCGCGGTTGCCTACCTGGTCGTGGCTCTGCAAGAAGTTGACGAATGCAGCAGGAGGTAGATGGGAACTGGGTTCGCCACGAGGCTCGCCATTGCGAAAGGGAGAGGCTTCGCCCTGAAAGGCGAAGCCTTCGCTGAGGCAGCGGATCAATAAGCGCGTTGGACTTGTCGCGTAGTCAGCGTAATAGCCGTCGATTTCGCCAGTGGCAATTACGTGCAGGACGTGGTGCAGGTCATCGTTCCACTGCGCTGTGGCTTGCTTGGGCTGACCGGCCTTGTCACGACTCAGGTAGCGAGCCTGATTTCGGTCATTCTCGAGAATCAGGTGAACATGGCGCTCGCGTCCCGGTCCCTGCCTGAGCTGGGCAGCGATTTCTTCGACTATGTCAGGTGAGCTGTCGTCGCAGATGGCGTGGATGGCATCCAGACGCAAGCCGTCGAGATGGAATTCCTCCAGCCAGTAAAGGGCGTTGTGGATAAAGTAATCGCGTACCGTGCGGCTGTTTTCGCCATCGAAATTGATGGCAGCACCCCATGGCGTAGTGTGCTGCGGGTTGAAGAAGTCCGGGGCATAGGCATGCAGATAATTGCCCTCCGGGCCAAAGTGGTTGTAGACCACATCCAGCAAGACCATCAACCCGCGTTCGTGAGCGGCATTGATGAGGCGCTTGAAGTCGTCCGGCCGGCCATAAGTAGCATCGGGTGCGAAGGGCAGCACGCCGTCGTAACCCCAGTTGCGTCGCCCCGGAAAATCGGCCACCGGCATGATTTCGAGTGCGCTTACCCCCAGCTCGGCGAGATAGTCGAGCCGCTCAAGAACGCCGGCATAATTCCCGGCCGGGGTGAAGCTGCCGACGTGCACTTCGTAGATCACCGCTTCCTGCCACGGACGACCGCGCCAGTCGGCATCCGACCAGTCGAAGGTCGCCGGATTGATGACCTCGGACGCGCCGTGGACATCATCCGGGTTAAAACGTGAAGCCGGATCGGGCACCAACAATCCACCGGGAAGGCGGAATCGATAGCGGCTACCCTCGCCAGCTGCCGGATGCCGAAGCTCGAACCAGCCACCGTCCACCGCCGTCATCGGACGGTCACCTTCTGTGTCGAGTTTCAACGCCACGGTTTCCACGCCAGGCGCCCAGAGACGGAAGCGCACACCGCCGCCATCGATGAGTTCTGCGCCAAAGGGCATGGCATGGTGCTTCATGATGTTATTGGATGGATCAGGAGGGCGAGGGAGCGGCCTTCCAGTGGGTAGATGTCGCCACCCTTGAAGCTGCCGTCGGCCTCCAGCCCTGCTGCAAAATGAGTGTCGAGGAGCGACCGCCAGACGCAGGCTTTGCCGGTGACCGGCAGTTGGAACGGGATGCTCTCGTGATGGCTGTTGAAGAGCAGCAAGAAATTATCGTCCTTGATCGGGCGTCCGCGCCCGTCGCGTTCTTCCATGGCCTCTCCGGAGAGGTAGACGCCGAGACAATGGGCAAAGTCGTTATCCCACTCCTCATCACTCATTTCGTTGCCGTCGGGCTTGAACCAGTTGATGTCCTTGCTGTGGGAGCCACGGATGGCTCGACCCTGAAAGAAGTTTCTGCGGCGGAAGACAGGATGCCGGCGTCGCAGGGAAATAATGCGTTGCACGAAAGCGAAGAACTCGCGATCGGCTGTCGAAAGATTCCAGTTGACCCAGCTGATCTCGTTGTCCTGGCAGAATGCATTGTTGCTGCCCTGCTGCGTGCGACCCATTTCATCGCCGGCCAGCAACATGGGAACACCTTGTGAGAAGAAAAGGGTCGCCAACAGGTTGCGTTTCTGGCGGGCACGCAGAGCGTTGATTTCGGCATCATCGGTCACGCCCTCGGTGCCGCAGTTCCATGAATTGTTGTTGTCGGTGCCGTCACGGTTTTCCTCGCCATTGGCCTCGTTATGCTTGTCGTTGTAGCTCACCACATCGTGCAGGGTAAATCCGTCGTGGGCGGTGATGAAATTGACACTGGCGTAGGGTTTGCGACCGCTGTGCTCATACAAGTCGCTGGAGCCGGTAAGGCGTCGGGCAAAATCGCCTATCAAGCCGCCGTCGCCCTTCCAGTAGGCTCGCATGGTGTCACGGTAGCGGTCGTTCCACTCACCCCAGCCGGCCGGGAAATTGCCCACCTGATAGCCGCCCTCGCCCAGATCCCAAGGCTCGGCGATGAGCTTGACCTGGGAGAGTACGGGATCCTGAAGCAGGATGTCGAAGAAGGCGCCAAGGCGGTTGACTTCTTGCAGTTCTCGGGCCAGAGCCGAGGCCAGATCGAAACGGAAGCCATCAACGTGCATCTCCAGAACCCAGTAGCGCAACGAGTCCATGATCAGCTGGAGCACCCGTGGTTGCTGCAGGTTAAGGGTGTTGCCGCAACCTGTGTAGTCCATGTAGTAGCGTGGATCGTCGCCGAGTACCCGATAGAAGGCGGCGTTGTCGATGCCGCGGAAGGCGAGCGTCGGACCCAACTGGTTGCCCTCTGCCGTGTGGTTGTAGACCACATCGAGGATGACTTCGATACCGTGCGAGTGCAGTGTCTTGACCATGGTCTTGAACTCGCTGATCACGCCGCTCGAACTGTAGCGGTGATCTGGGGCGAAGAAACCGATCGAGTTATAGCCCCAGTAATTGGCAAGGCCACGCTCGACCAGATGGCGATCATCGACAAAGGCGTGCACCGGCATCAATTCGACCGAAGTGATACCGAGAAGCTTGAGATGTTCGATGACGGGCGTAGTGCCCAGGCCGGCGTAGGTGCCACGCAGAGGGGCGGGGATCTCAGGATGGTTCTTGGTGAAGCCGCGCACGTGCAGCTCGTAGATCACCATGTCCGACCAGGGTATGCCGGGTGGCTTGTCGTTGCCCCAGGTAAAGGCAGGATCGATAACACGGCATTTTGGCGTGTCCGGGGCGCTGTTTCGGCGGTCGAAAGACATATCCTCCAGACGGTGACCGACGCGGTAGCCGAAATGCGCGTCGCTCCAGCGCAACGTGCCGATAATGTCCTTGGCGTAGGGTTCGATCAATAGCTTGCAGGGGTTGAAACGGTGGCCATGGGCGGGATCATAGGGGCCATGAACACGATAACCGTAGAGCAGACCGGGACGGGCCTCAGGCAGATAGCAGTGCCAGATCAGGTTGGTCTGCTCGCGTATTTCGATGCGTTGTACTTCTTTACGGCCAGTGGAGTCGAACAGGCACAACTCAACGCGCTGTGCGTTCTCGGAAAAAAGGGCGAAATTGACCCCCTCGCCATCCCAGGTGGCCCCCCCCGGGAAGGGAGTGCCGGGCCATACGGCGCCGACAGGCAGGTTCGTGGTTTGTTCCTTCATCATTGTTTTCCTATAACTGGTAGCATGATGCAGTCATCACTTTCAACGTTCTCTAGGAATCATTCTGTTCCTGCCGCCCCTCAAGAGTCCTGAGCAGGCTGAAGAGCGGAATCGACAGCCAGTCGGGGCGGTTGTCCATCTCGTAGCGAAGTTCGTAGAGTGCCTTTTCGATGACGAAAAATCCGATCAGTCGATCCGCTGCGCCGGGAGTCGCAGGCCACACCGGACAATCGCCGATAGCGTCCTTGTANNTGATTGGTAGCCACCGACGAGACGTAGCTGAAAGAGCGCAGCATTCCGGCCACATCGCGCAGCGGTGAATGCTTCTGACTTCTTTCTTCAAGGGTTCGGGTGGGTTCGCCCTCAAAGTCGGTAATGACAAAATCGTTTTCCACGCGCAGTACCTGGCCCAGATGGTAGTCACCGTGGTAACGCATCTTGGTGGCTGCAATCCCGGCCAGAGCCGCAGGAGAAATCCGGTCAAGCAGGACGGTACGTAGTGCCAGTAGCCGATCTCCGGCCGTATGCAGTTCTCTGCTGAGACCGTCGCGGCGCTGTTCGAGAGCATTGAGTGTGGCCAGCGCCTCTTCATGCAACTGAACCGACCAGGCGGCAAGATCCTCGGCGGTAATCGGCTCCGGTTCGAAGGCCGTATTGCCGGTAGAGCGCGACAAGGCGACGTGCAGTTCGGCGGTACGGCGGCCGAGCAGGTTCATCAGTGTCAGGAAATAGCTGTGAGGACTACCGGCGAGAAGAACGGGCTCGGCCAGTTGTTCGGCGAGAAAGCGTTCGAGGTAATCCACGGCAAAGTTCCAGACCGTGCCTTGGTTTTCAACGTAGGACTGGAGAATTGCCAGGGTCAGTTTCTGCCCGTCGGCACGACGAAACTCGATGGAGCCGGCGACCGGTACGGTGTGGGGAAACGGCGATTGCTCGGTGAGGAAGCGGCCAACTTCAACTTCTGGATTGCTGCCCATCTGAAGGCGACGGTACGCCTTGAGAAACAGCCGGTCGCCGAAGAATACTGATGTGTTGCTTTGTTCCAGAGCCGGGTGGCGCACGGGCTCATCAATCGTATCGGGCAGCTCGCCGAAGACCGTACAGGCACTGAACTCGATCCGTCCCGAGCCGAAAGGCAGCACCAGATTCTGGCTTATGCCCTGAAGCAGAGCGCGACAGAAACGGTCGTCAGCGAAAGCACCATAGAGTATGCCGATACGTTCCTTTTGCCTCACTCGGGCCAGCGACCAATGAGCCAGAGACTGGATCTTCTCGTCACTAGTCTCGTTTTCCCAGCAGATGGACAGGGGCAGGAAATAGATCTGGGGTGGAAGATCGTCGCAATGGACTTCGATGATCGTCAGCAACCAGCTACCCAGGGACGTGGTCCACTCGCCCTGTACCTTCAATTCGATACGCCGGATGGTGTGACCCTTGGCGGCAAACCAGCGCTTGTTGACGAGATAGGGGGCCAGTACCCTGTGCTGAAGTTGTTCCTTCGTGGTCGCGGCGATGGCTCGGCGCACGGTGGTGGCTGTAGCGTGGCCACCGGAAAAAGTGAGCCAGCCCTCGGTGAGCACCAGGAAGGGAAGGTCGGGCGTTACCAGTCGCTCCTCGTGCCAGAAAGGAACCTCGACATCGGTGGCAAGGCGGAATCCCAGGGTGCCGTAACCCTTGAGGGTCATCAGGTAAGGCAAGTCACCAATGGGCGGAAACGGCGTGCGACCAAGCAGTTCAACCGGTACCCGGTTCTTGAAGGCCTTGAGATCGAGTTCCACAGGCTGCGCCGTATGCGAGAGATTGACCACGCACAACAGTATTTCGTTCTGCCATTCGCGCACATAGGCGAGGATCTTGCGGTTGCCGGGGGAAAGGAACTCTATGGTGCCGCGGCCAAAGGCCTTGTAGTGCTTTCGAACGCTGATCAGGCGCTTGGTCCAGTGCATCAATGACGATGGGTTGCGTGACTGGGCTTCCACATTGATGGCCTCGTAGCCATAGATCGGATCCATGTTGGGAGGCAAATAGAGCAGCTGGGGATCGGCCCTGGAAAAGCCGGCGTTGCGATCCGGGCTCCACTGCATCGGCGTACGCACACCGTTGCGGTCGCCCAGATAGATGTTGTCGCCCATGCCGATCTCGTCGCCGTAGTACATGACGGGCGAGCCAGGCAGAGTCATCAGCAGAAAGAGCACCAATTCGATCTTGTCACGGTTGCTTTCCATCAGTGGAGCAAGACGACGGCGAATGCCCACGTTGACGCGCATGCGCGGATCGGTGGCATACATCTGATACATGTAGTCACGCTCGCGCTTGGTGACCATTTCGAGCGTCAACTCGTCGTGATTGCGCAGAAAGATGGCCCACTGGCAGTTGGCGGGGATGTCCGGTGTCTGTTGCATGATCTCGACCACCGGATGGCGGTCTTCCTGGGCTACCGCCATGAAGATCCGCGGCATGACCGGGAAGTTGTAGGCCATGTGGCACTCGTCTCCGTCGCCGAAATACTCACTGACATCCTCCGGCCACTGATTAGCCTCGGCGAGCAGCATGCGATTCTTGTAATGGGCGTCGATGACGGCACGCATCTGCCGGATGACGGCGTGGGTCTCCGGCAGGTTCTCGTTGGTGGTGCCATCGCGAACGCACAGGTAGGGAATGGCATCCAGGCGCAAGCCGTCGACACCCAGATCAAGCCAGAAGCGCATGATGCGGATTACCGCCTTCACCACTTGCGGGTTGTTGTGGTTAAGGTCAGGTTGGTGAGAAAAGAAGCGGTGCCAGTAGTAGGCACGTGCAGTTTCGTCCCAGGTCCAGTTGGATTTTTCCGAATCGGTGAAGATGATGCGTGTCTCGGGAAAACGCTTGTCCGTATCCGACCAAAGATAGAAGTCGCGTTTCTTCGATCCGGCGGGTGCCCGGCGGGCGGCCTGAAACCAGGGGTGCTGATCCGAAGTGTGGTTGATGACCAGCTCGGTAATGACTTTAAGTCCTCGGTGGTGGGCTTCGCGAATGAAGTTGAGAAAGTCGGTGCGGTTGCCATACGCAGGATCAATATTCCGGTAATCGGAAATATCGTAGCCGTCATCACGCATCGGCGAGGGATAGAAGGGCAGCAGCCAGAGGGTATTGACGCCCAGATCCTGAAGGTAGTCGAGCTTCTCGGTCAGGCCTTTGAAATCGCCGATGCCGTCGCCGCCGCTGTCGCAAAACGCCTTGACGTGTAACTCGTAAATGATGGCGTCCTGATACCAGAGGGGATCGTTCTGCCATGAAGCGTCGACGGAAGAAGTTGCGCTGCGAGTGTCGTGTTCTGTGTTTTGCATCTCGCCTTCCGCTCAAAGGAAGTAGTCGAAATCGCGCTCGCTGCGCAGCCGTCGGCGCAGGCGCAGGATATGCAGCGGTGATGCCTGGGGATCGAGGCGGATAAAGTTCCGCGCTCCTTGCCAGAGATAGTGGGCATTCGAGAGCAGGTCGTGCGCCTGGAAGGGGGTCTGTTCCGGGATGCTCAGTTCGGCGAGTGGCAATTCGATCCAGCCGGCCTGGACGTTATGTGGGTCCAGATTGGCCACCATGACCAGCGTGTCTTCGCCATCCGCCTTGCTGTAGCAGAGCATCAGAGGATTGTCGATCGGGTGAAAGCGCAAACTGATGTCCGACTGCAGAGCGATATTTTCGCGGCGGATGCGGTTGAGGCGGGAGATGTAATCGCGCAGGCTGTCCTGCCGTTCAATATCCCAATCCCTTAGTTGGTATTTCTCGGAATCCAGATAGTCCTCGCTGCCGGAGTCACTTGCCTGATGGTCCATGAGTTCGTAGGCCGGCCCGTAAATGCCGTAGCTCGCACCCAGGGTCGCCGCCAGCGCCACCCTTAGCATGAAGGCCGGACGGCCACCGTACTGGAGGAACTCGGGCAGGATGTCCGGGGTGTTGGGCCACAGGTTGGGACGAAAATACTCGCTGGACTCACGTTGCGTGATCTCGGTGAGGTAGTCGGTCAGCTCCTGTTTCGTGTTGCGCCAGGCGAAATAGGTATAGGACTGGCTGAAGCCGAGCTTGGCCAGGCGCTGCATGATTTTCGGGCGGGTGAAGGCTTCGGCGAGAAAGATAATTTCCGGGTGCTCGGCCTTGACGGCGCAGATTAGCCATTGCCAAAAAGCAAAGGGCTTGGTGTGGGGATTGTCGACGCGGAAGATGTGCACTCCTTCGCCGATCCAGTAATCCAGCACGCCTTTGAGTTCCTCCCACAAGGCAGACCAGGCATCGTTTTCGAAATCGAACGGGTAGATGTCCTGATATTTCTTGGGCGGATTCTCGGCGTACTGGATACTGCCGTCGGGGCGATGGCGGAACCACTCCGGATGCTGTTTGGCATAAGGATGGTCGGGCGAACATTGGTAGGCGATATCAAGTGCAATTTCGATGCCGAGGCGGTGAGCTTCGGTAACCAAGCGCCGGAAATCATCGATGTTGCCCAGCGCGTGGTTAATGTCGCAGTGCCCTCCCTCAGTACTGCCAATGGCCCACGGGCTGCCTGGGTTGCTGGGTTCGGTAGTGAGTATGTTGTTGGGGCCTTTGCGAAAGGATTGGCCAATCGGGTGGATGGGCGGCAGGTAGAGAACGTCGAAGCCCATGGCGGCAATGTCCGGCAGACGGTCGATGACGCTGGCGAAGTTTCCGTGCTTCAGGCCATCGCTCAGGCAGGAGCGGGGAAAAAGTTCGTACCAAGTCGAGAAACGCGCCCGCTCGACGTCGACGACGACCTCCAGGACGCGCTCGTACTCGGTGACGAACAGTCTTTCTCCGTGAGTCGCCATCAGGGCAGCCAGCTCTTCACTCCAGGCCAGGGCACAAGCGGCCTCCGGCGTGGCGGCAGAGCGCAATTCATCGGCCAACGTCTTGAGCCGCTTGGCAGCATCGCCATGAGCTAGTGCGGCTGTGGACGCAATCAGCGCAAAGCCGACCTGCAAAGCCATAGCGATGTCTTCGTTATCGCGGCGCCTGGCCAGGTCGTGACGCCAAGTCAGGAAGCGATCTGCCCAGGCCACGACCGTATATTGGTGTCGGCCCAAAGAAGTAGCATGAAAATCGGCGCGCCATCGATCTTTGCCGACTGGTGCCATAGCTACTTCGCTCCAGATTGTCGCCGCGGCTGGGCGATGCAGGAGAAGGCAACGCAAACGGTCGTAACCATCGCAAAACACGTCGGCCTCGACAACTATTTTTTCCGCCAGCGTGCGCTTGATCGGGAAACGTCCGGCATCAACCTCCGGGCTGACGTTTTCGATTACGGCGCGCGAACGGCCCTTTCCAGGAATAGGCGGGCGGGTCATAAAGCGCCTCCGTCGTTGGCAACCGGCTTTAGAACAAGGACTGCCAGCGGTGGCAACGTAAGCGCCAGAGAATGGAAGTGGCCGTGGGCAGCAATCGGTGCGGCGTCGGCATGGCCAAAGTTGCCCATGCCACTGCCACCATAATGCAGGGCATCGCTGTTGGCGATTTCTGCCCAGAGTCCGCCGCGCGGAACGCCGACAATATAGTTTTGGCGCGGTACCGGCGTGAAGTTGCAGACTACCAATACCACGTCGTCTCGTAGCTTGCCAAAGCGCAGGAAGCTGATCACGCTTTCGTCGCTGTTGTGAAAGTCTTCCCAGGAAAAGCCGTCGCCGCTGAAGTCTTTTTCATGGAGTGCGGATTCCTGCCGGTAGATATGGTTCAGGTCGCTCACCCATTTACGAGTGCCTTCATGCAGCGGGTATTGGAGAACATGCCATTCCAGGCTCTCGTCGTGATGCCATTCGCATTTCTGGCCGAACTCGCCGCCCATGAAGAGTAATTTCTTGCCTGGGCTGGTCCACATCAGGCCGAAGAGCAGGCGCAGGTTGGCAAACTGCTGCCATTCGTCGCCCGGCATTTTGCCGATGAGAGATCCCTTGCCGTGTACCACCTCGTCGTGGGACAGAGGCAGGATGAAGTTTTCTGTAAAGGCGTACCAGAGGACAACGGTGAGCAGGTTGTGGTGATATTTTCGAACCACCGGATCCTGCTTGAAATACTTGAGCATGTCGTTCATCCAGCCCATGTTCCATTTCAAGCCGAAACCCAGCCCGCCAATGTAGGTGGGGCGCGAAACCATTGGCCAGGCGGTAGATTCCTCGGCGTAGGTCTGGACGTCGGGAAAATCGCGATACACCGCTTCGTTGAGGTCGCGCAGAAAGCGCACCGCCTCCAGGTTTTCGCGTCCGCCGTGGATGTTGGCTATCCACTCGCCTTCCTTGCGCCCATAGTCGAGGTAGAGCATGGAGGCCACGGCATCGACGCGCAGGCCGTCGACATGGTATTTGTCCAGCCAGAACAAGGCGCTGGACATGAGAAAGCCACGCACCTCGTTACGCCCTAGATTAAAGATGGAGCTGGCCCACTCCGGCTGAAAGCCCTGGCGCGGGTCGGCGTGTTCATAGACGCAGGTGCCGTCGAAGTTGGCCAGACCGTGGCCGTCGGCAGGGAAATGCGATGGCACCCAGTCGAGTATGACGCCGATGCCTGCCTGATGAAGCACGTCGATCAGGAACATGAAATCCTGTGGCGTACCGTAGCGAGATGTGGGGGCGAAGTAGCCAGTCGTCTGATAACCCCAGGAACCATAGAAAGGGTGCTCCATGACCGGCAGCAGCTCAACGTGGGTGAAGCCCATTTTCTTCACGTAGGTGGTGAGCTGGGGTGCCATCTCCCGGTAGTTAAGCGAGCGGTTGCCTTCCTCGGGGACACGTCGCCATGAACCCAGATGCACCTCGTAGACCGAGATGGGGGCGTCGAGCGCATTGATGGCGCGGCGTTTGGCCATCCATTCGCTATCAGTCCAGCTGTAGTCGAGAGACCAAAGGCGCGATGCGCTGCGTGGCGGCTCTTCGGCATATACCGCAAAAGGATCGGCCTTCTCGGCGACGAAACCGTCAGCCCCTTCGATGTGAAACTTGTAGCTGTCGCCTGGCGCAGCGCTTTCGATGAAACCTTCCCAAATCCCGGAACTGTCATCCCGACAATTCAGCGGATGGAGGCCGGCCTGCCAGGCGTTGAAGTCACCGATAACGGAGACGGATTCGGCATTGGGAGCCCATACAGCAAACTGAAAGCCGGCTTGCCCCGCCTCATCTGCCCGATGAGAACCGAGCAGCGAATAGAGGTGTGCGTGACTTCCTTCCCGGAACAGGTAGATGTCGTGTTCGCTGAAAAGACTGCGGGAAGTCACTGCACTGATCGATTTCATTGTATTTCTGCTGACGGCGGAACTACTGGCAATGCCATCGCTGCCGTCACCAGACGACGGTGACAGCCGGCACCATCTTCGAGGCCACCAAGCGGCCGCCGGCCCCGGCCCAGACCTGAGTCCATGATCCGGTTGGCTATGGCTGGGGGCCCACTCAAGCAATCAATTGGGTGGAGATATTCGTGCGACAAACCCAACTTAAGCCTATCCGGCATATCCTGAGACGTCTGTGCGCTGTCGAACAAATGAGACCGGTAATCAAGGGCTCAGATTTCGAGACCGGGACTGAATGAATCCGCTGAATGCCGGCGACCGGTCGAGCGCTCTGAACCAGTTCTTAGAGTGGGTGGGGCAATCTGGGCCAGACTCTGAACGGACTCTCAACCTCGGATGGATTGACGCACTGCCGGAGACGCGCGAAATTGCCTGTCCGAAAATAGTTGCGCTGCATCGGCCAGTATTTGCAAGTGTTCCTCGGTAGCCTGCTTGGCAACCAAGAGGACCAGAACGTCGGCTACCGGCTGTCCATCCGGCGCGACGCTCGCGGGAAGGTCATGTTGCAACTCCATCTGCCGGCCGATGAGGTCCGGTAAGACTGTGGATGGCTGCTCAACTTCAGGGAACAGACCGATAGAACGCCGAAGGCTAGGCGTTACGAATGGGCACAACTGAGCCCCTCGCCACGTGATGCATGCGCCGCTTCTCATCTCGCGCGTCGCGGGTGCAGCATGCCGTATAGCTATCAATCACGGATTGTGGATAGCGGAAAAACGGCCCGACGGAACGATCCGCCGGGCCGTTGTCAATGCTGCGACCGAAAGCGCTCAGAAGTGGTAGCGCAGACCGAGCATGGTGCCGGTCTGCGAACCACCCACCGGCGGCGCCACGCCGGCGCCGACCGACAGCGAATAGGCCGCCTTGGCGCTGTTGGAAATATGGCCGAGCTGCAGATAGGCCAGCACCGTCTTGTCGATCTTGTAGAAGGCCCGGAGGGCATACAGATTGGCATTGCGATCCTGGTCGTCGTTGCTCATCCGGTTCCAGCCGCCGTCGATGGTGATCTTGGGCGTCAGGTCATAGGCGGCGCCCAGGTAGTAGCCGGTGGATTTGACCGTTCCCGCGACAGTGTCCACTTCTCGCCCCAGCCAGCCGCCGGCCAGCTTGATGTCGCCGAGCTTGTAGTAGCCGCCGACGTTGGAACGACGGTCCTTATCCTCGGCACGACCCATGTCGATGGGTGCGCTGCCGTTGAAGAAGAAGGCCTTGGCACCGGTGCCGCCCATCTGTTGATCGACGGCAGCCGCGATACCCCAGACCGGGGTCTCATACTTGCCCATCACCGACCAGCCGCGGCACTGATTGGAACCCGCCACCTCGCCAGGACAGTTGCCCGAAGCCGGCGCGCCGCCGTTGGCGACGACACTGCGCCCCGTCGAGTAGAGAGCGCCGAACGACAGCTTGCCGAAGTCGCCGCGCCAGGCCACCGAATTGTCGTAGCGCATGCTGGCCAGATAGGGATCCATCGAGCCCAGGGCGTACACGTTGGGACCAAGGATATCGGTGTTGAACATGGCGTGGAACAGCATCGACCACTGGCGACCGTAGGTCACTGTGCCATAGGGCGTCTGCACGCCGGCGAACAGCTGCCGGCCGAAGACGCGACCTCCCTGCCCAAGCGTACCGTCGTCGCTGTTGTAGCCCAGTTCCGCCGTCGCAACGCCAGCCAGGCCGTCGGCGAAGCTCTTGTTGGCACGGATGCCAACGCGCGACGGCAGCGTCGCCGTGATGCTCGGCATGCGATTGAGGCTGCCCGAGCCGGTCGCGGTCGCGACATTGGTAATGTGCTCGACACCGCCATCGATGATGCCGTAGATGGTGATTGGCGAAGGTGCCGCCGCTGCTACTGCAACCGGCGCAGCGGCGACAGGCGCTGCCGCCTGTGCCTTCTTGTCGGCCGCGCGTTCCGCCAACAACTGCTCGATCAGCTTGCGCTGCTCAGCCAGCTCGCGTTTGAGCGCATCGATTTCGCTGTCGGCCAGCGCCGGTGCTGCGGCGGCTACCATCAGACCGCCGATCGACGCGGCCAGCAGCCGCTGCCGCAGCCGGTAATTTCTCGTCTTATGTTCCACGTGTCTACCTCCTCTATGCCAAGAAAATCGGCCTTTCGGCCCCCCAAGATCCCCGACAGGCGCCTGTCGAGGCAAAACAACTCCCCCTACCGCGGCATCCGTGATGCCGCAGGCATAGCCATGTCAGGGCAATCGGCCGCTACTCAGCGGGCGCCGGGCCGACCCCTACTGGCGGCGGTGCCAGGCGCACGATTTCGCGGAAAAGATGACGAAACTCCTTGATATGTTCGTACGAAGTGAAGGGATCCTGGTGGGCGCTGAAGGCCTCGTCGATGGCGCTCCAGTCGGCCGCCGTCAGAATCGCGACGGCCAGCGGCAGCACCTCGTCCTCCTCGCGCTCGATGTGCCGCCATTGAAATTCGGCGTAGTGACTGACTGCGTCGAGAAAGGCATCGCGCGCGGCGTCACCGTTCTTCTCGTAGTTGGTCAGCGCCGCCAGCATGGCCTCCGACTGGGCATGCGATTGCCGGTGTTCTTCCTCGACCACGGCCAGAATCGCTGCTGCCTGCGGACTGCGCAAGCGCATGTAGCGATGCAGAAAGGCGTCCTCCTTCGGGTGGTGCAGCTTCTCCGGGAAGTTCTCCAGGTAGTAGAGCATTGCATGCAACAACTTGAAGTCGGCCTGCATCCGCCCAGCCCTGATTTCATCGACCAGGTACAGGAAGCCATGCAGGATGGCACCGAGCGAGCGGTGTTCGTCCTTGATGACGTTGAGTGCCTTGGGCATCTTCTATCTCTCTCTGTTGTGGACTATGCGACTGCCACCAGTCGGCTGAGGGTCTCTGGGCTATCGAGAAGCAGCTGGCTGTCGCAGGCATGGACGATTCGGCCCCGGTCGAGGACGATTGCCTGGCTGGTCACGGCAAGCGCCAGGCGGGCATGCTGTTCGACGATGATCACCGACATACCGCCCTCCTCAACCAGTTCCTGGATCACGGCCAACAATTCCTGCACGATCACCGGCGCCAGGCCCTCCATCGGCTCGTCAAGCAGCAGCAGCCTNNTGGTTGCCGAGGTTGCGCCGCCGCTCCTCCAGGCGCGGAAAGATTTCGTACACGCGCTTGACGTTCCAGGGTCCCGGCCGCGCCACTACCGACAGATTTTCCTCGACGGTCAGCGATGGAAACATGAAGCGCTCTTGCGGCACCCAGCCAAGCCCGGCTTGCGCGCGGCGGTGCGGCGCCATACGGATCATGCTGTTGCCGGCCCAGCGAATGTCGCCGCGATGCAGGCGCGTGAAGCCCATGAGCGTGACCAGCAGCGTCGTCTTGCCGACGCCGTTGCGACCGAGCAGCGCCAGGCTCTGGCCCTCGGCAAGCGAAAAGGAAACATCCTCCAGCACCACGGATTCGTCGTAGCCGGCGGTNNACTTCCTTGACCCGTTGATCGGCGGCGATCTCCTCCGGCGTCCCCTCGGTCAGCACCCGGCCGCCGACCAGCACCGTGATCCGCTCGGCAAAGCGGAACACCAGGCCCATGTCGTGTTCGATGAACATGATCGTCACGTCGCGCGGCAGTCGGTCGATGACAGCGAACAGTTCGCGGCTCTCGGCCGCCGGAATGCCGGCCGCCGGCTCGTCGAGC
>PMIF01000278.1:0-178 GCA_003157035.1 Rhodocyclaceae bacterium | reverse complement strand
CGGGAACAGCGTGTTGATCTGAAACGTGCGCGTCATGCCGCGCTTGACGCGCTGATGTTGCGGCAGCGCAGTAACGTCCTGACCGTCGAGGAAAACACGGCCCTGGCTCGGCGCATAGACACCGGTCAACAGGTTGATGAAGGTGGTCTTGCCAGCACCGTTTGGCCCGATCAGGGCG
>PMIF01000033.1 GCA_003157035.1 Rhodocyclaceae bacterium | reverse complement strand
AATTCCTCGGGCCGACTCGGCAAGGGGCTGGGTCAAGCGGCTGCATTTTGCGTCCAACTGGAAACAGGATGAGGCGTATGAGTTCGTCAAGACTTTAGCGCGTCAATCTGGGTGAGATCGGCGCGTCAATCTGGATGAGACGCGGCGGCCGAGCGGAGTGATGATTGACGCTGGCCGGCGAAGTAGCAAGCGTTTTGATTGACGGGGCGCGACAATCAAGTTTCTGACGGTTCGGTTTTCTTGGCCCGTTTGCGATCGAGCGCGGCGCGGCGGCGGTAGCTTTCGACGTTCATTTCGAGGATCGTCGCGTGGTGGACGAGGCGATCGATTGACGCCAAGGTCATGGCTGGATCGGGGAAGATCTTGCCCCATTCGCCGAACGGCTGGTTGGCGGTGATCAGCATCGACCGGCGCTCGTAACGCGCGGCGATCAGCTCGAAGAGTACGCTGGTTTCGGCCTGATCCTTGGTGACGTAGGCGATGTCGTCCAGGATCAGCAGATCGTAACGGTCGAGCTTGGTGATGGCGGCTTCCAGCGCCAGTTCTCGCCGCGCCACCTGGAGACGCTGCACGAGGTCGGTGGTGCGCGTGAACAGCACGCGCCAGCCGTTTTCGACCAGCGCCAGGCCGAGCGCTGCCGCCAGATGGCTCTTGCCGCCGCCGGGCGAAACAGCGTCACAATGCCGGGTGTCCGGCTTTCGAGGTACGGATCCACTATCCGTTCCATCCTCGATGCGGCCAGATGGTGCCGGTCATGTTCCGGCGGCGGTTTGCAGGCGAGGATCACCTGGTCGTGGTCCAGCCGGACGGCACGCTGGCTCTGGTACCGTGCTGGATGGCAGAGGTGGCGGCTGGCTCTGTCACTCTCACCACGTGCCCTCGGCTATCCGTCGATCGGCTGGTCGAGCTGCGCGCTCGCCTCGATGCGCTTCTAGCCTCGTCTCGCGGGGAATCGGCCCCACGAGGAGGAGATTATCATGCGCCCACGACAGCCCCGGCAGAGAGACCTGTTCGAGACGGATCGGGCCACGGCAAAGATTCCAGCGGCGCGAAGAATGACGCTCGTCCACCTAATCGAGCGCCTTCTGGTCGAGGCGGCCGCCGAATGCAAAGCAGCGGCGCAAGCCGGCGGTCTCGAGACGAGGGAGGCCGGGCATGAGCAAGATCACGCCTGAGCATCTGGCCCGTCAGGCCGTCGTCTACATCCGCCAATCCACAGCCGATCAAGTTGCCAACAACCTGGAGAGCCAGCGCCGCCAGTACAATTTACCGGAGCGCGCGCGACAGCTTGGTTGGAGCGATGTCGCCATCATCGACGACGATCTCGGCCGCTCTGGCGGCGGGATCGTGCGGCCCGGCTTCGAGAAACTGCTGGCCGCCATCTGCGAAGGGCGCGTCGGCGTCGTGGTATCGATCGAAGCCTCGCGGCTCGCCCGCAATGGTCGCGACTGGCACACGCTGTTGGAGTTCTGCGGTCTCGTCGGCACGCTCATCGCCGACGAGGACGGCATTTACGATCCGCGCCATCCCAATGATCGATTGCTGCTCGGCATGAAGGGCACAATGAGTGAGATGGAGCTGTCGGTGCTGCGCCAGCGCTCGTTCGAAGCGTTGAAGCAGAAGGCACGCCGTGGCGAGCTGTTCATGACGGTCGCCATCGGCTATGTGCGGATTGGCAACAACCGCATCGAGAAGGACCCGGATCGGCGTATCGTCGAAGCGCTCGCTCTTGTCTTCGCCAAGTTTGCCGAGATGCAGTCGGTGCGCCAAGTGCACCTCTGGCTCAGGCACGAGCGCGTGTCATTGCCCGCGGTCACTTATGGCGCCGAGGGCCGCCGGATCGATTGGAAGCTGCCGGTCTACAACACGGTCCTGCACATCCTGACCAACCCGATCTACGCTGGCGCCTACGTCTTCGGGCGCACCGGCAGCCGCGTCAGCATCGAGGCCGGCCGCAAGAAGGTGGTGCGTGGCTTCAAGAAGGAGCGCAAGGACTGGGAGGTGTTGATCCCGAATCATCATGAGGGTTATCTGAGCTGGGCAGACTACGAGAGGAACCTGGGCCTGATCGCGGACAACACCAACGGCAAGACCCCAATGAGCCGCGGTGCGCTGCGCCGGGGAGAGGCTCTGCTTGCCGGTCTGCTGCGCTGTGGCCATTGCGGGCGTAAGCTGCATGTCGCCTACTCCGGCACTGACGGCAATACCGGCCGCTACCACTGCCAGGGTGGCTTCATCAATCATGGCGGAGACCGCTGTATCTCGTTCGGTGGCATGCGCATTGATCGCGAGGTCGGTGCTGAGGTGATCGAGCGCCTGCAGCCGCTCGGCATCGAGGCGGCGCTCGCCGCGCAGGCCGCGCGCAGCCGTGCGAGCGAGGACAAGCGCCGGCAAGTGGAGCTGGCACTCGAGCAAGCCCGCTACGAGGTCGGCCGCGCGCGGCGCCAGTACGATGCCGTCGATCCTGACAACCGTCTCGTCGCCGCCGAGTTGGAGAAGCGATGGAACGAGCGGCTGGCGGTGGTGCGCAGCCTGGAGATGGAGCTGGAGGAACTGAGCACATCACCCGCAACTGATCTCACGCCTGCCGATCGCGAGCGGCTGATGACGCTCGGCGCCGATTTACAGCATGCCTGGACGAGAGCCGGCGTGACACCACAGACAAGGAAGCGCATTGTGCGAACGCTGATCGACGAGATTGTCGTCCGCGTCGAGGACAATGCGCTGGATCTCGTTATCCGCTGGCACGGCGGCGACCACTCGGCTCTCAAGGTCAAGAAGAATCGTACAGGCCAGCACCGCTGGAGCGCCGAGGGCGAGACCATCGATCTCGTGCGCGTGCTGGCGCGCCAGATGCCGGACAAGGCGATTGCCGCGGTGCTTAATCGCGCTGGCAAAACTACCGGGCGCGGCAACGGCTGGACGCAATCACGGGTCTGCAGCCTACGGAGTCACAATGCGATTCCGGCCTATCGGGAGGGCGAGCGCCGGGAACGTGGCGAGGTGACGCTCGACGAGGCTGCGGCGGCGTTATCCATCAGCCCATCGACCGTTCGCCGCTTGATCAAAGATGGTCAGCTCACGGCGAACCAACTTTGCAAGGGAGCGCCGTGGATCATCAAGGCCGCCGGCTTGGATCAAAGCGACGTAAGGGACGCGGCGACAGCCCGTCGATTGCGTCGTCCGCCGCCCGGAGATCCTCTGCAAAAAACTCTTGAATTTTAACGGTATAGACAGGTGAGCATTATGAAGCGGGCTCGGGCGGCCCGAACAACAGGACGTTGGCGCCCTTTTCGAGCCACGCATCGCCGGCGGCCAGCGCCATCACCTGCGCCTTCGAGACCATCGGCACATGCGCGAAGTCGAAGGCGGCGATGGTTTTGCCGGGCGGGAGTTTGGCTTCCGCCATGTGCCGTTCGGTGCGGCGGCGGACGCGGTCGGCGACCTCGAACTCGGCCAGCGCCGCCAGGAAGCGAGCGGCCGGCCAGCCTTCCTTGTCGGATTGTGCTGCGAGCTTGGCCCACATCAGTTTAATGCCGGGCAGACGAAGCTCGCCGAGCAGCAGTTCAACGCGTGCGATGTCGATCGTGTTGGGCGCGCTCATGCCGCCACCTGCAAGGCTGGTGTTGCGGCGACGGCGACGACCGCCGCCAGTTCGTTGTAGGCCGAGAGTGGCACCACCTCGACGTCGATCAACGGCACCGATGCAGGGTCCGGCCCGAAGTAGGCGCGCAAGAACGCCAGATCGGGTAATCGGCCGGCATCGACGTCGGCGTCGAGTGCCTCGGCAAGTTCGGCTTCGCAGGTCCGGTCGTGGGCCAGCGCCAGCAACTCGACCATGGTCTTGCAGGCTCGCCTGTCACCGGCGGCTGCCAGCAAAGCATCGAACACACGCGCATAGGCCCGGCGTGGGAATAACTGATCGCGATAGACCAGATTGAGCAGCGCCATCGGCTTCTTGCGCAACGCGTGGATCACATGCCGGTAATCAACGACGTGACCGCCCTTGCTGTCCGAGACTGGCTCTCCGCGCCGCACGGTCATCATGTGCGTCGATCCGAGAAAGCACTCGAGCCTGTCATCGTAGAACCGCACGCGCAGGCGATGGCCGATCAGCCGCGACGGTGCGGTGTAGAACACGCGGTTCAGCATGAAGCCGCCGCTTCTCGTGACCGTCACACACTTTTCCTCGAAGTCCGCCGTTCGCCGCTTCGGCAGCTTGCCGAGGCTCGGCGTCTCCAGCTCGATCCGCTTGCGGTTGTGCGCATTCTGCCGCCCGACGATCAGGTCGACGAACCGGCGGTAGGCGTCCAAATCGTCGAAGTCCGTGGAACCACGCAGCAACAGTTCGTCCTTCAACGCACTTTTAAGGTGGCCGTGCGGGCTTTCAATCGATCCGTTCTCATGAGCGACGCCTGGGTTGTTGCGCGAGGGTGTCATGCCGTAGTGCGCCATCAGATCCTGGTAGCGCTGTGTCAGGTCNNGCCCACAGGGCGTTCTGCAGCCCCTCGGCCAGCGCCACGAAGCTTTCGCCGCCCAGCACGACATGGGCGTGCGCGAACCCTGAGAACGCCAGCCGGAAGTGATACAGCCGGTGCGCGAGTGCGATGCCGGCAACCGTGATGTTCAACGCGCTGGTGTCGGTGAAGTCGGACAAGCCCATGCGACCGGGTTCATGCTCCTGGCGGAAGATCACGTCTTGCTCCGGCCCATACTGGGCGCGCCACGCCGTGATGCGCCGCTCCAGCGTGCGACGGATATTCGGGTTCAGGTCCGGGTGCCGCCGCCGCAGCTCGGCCAGCACGCCGATCGTGCGGATGCCGGGTGATGCTTTCAAGATTGGCACGGCTTCGGCGTCCCAAATGGCCGCCAACGGGTCCGGGCGCCGCCGGGTACGCGGCGCCGCCTTCTGTGATGGCAGCCGGGGATCGGCGTCGACGCGGAAGCCGGTGGCGCGGCTGATGCCAGCCTTGGCGGCGGCAACGGTCGTTTCGTGGGTTTTTCGGATACTCATGTACAGCCTCATCTGGTGGTCGGTGATGTGGAGGCCGGGCAAATGCTGATCCCTCAATTGCTGAGACGAATCAGAACTTTGCCGCAGACCTGCCCGACCGCCAGACGGGTATTCCAAAAGCGCCGCCGTGTGCGGCCTGCCGTCGGTCGGGCTCCGCCCTCCCTCCGTCAGACCACACACGGCGCAGTCTCACCCTGATTGTCGCTGAGTCTCACCTTGATTGTCGCGCAGCA
>PMIF01000160.1 GCA_003157035.1 Rhodocyclaceae bacterium | reverse complement strand
CTGGCCGAGCGCGTTGACGACGCGGCCAATCAGTTCGGGGCCAACCGGAACTTCGAGGATGCGGCTGGTAGTCTTGACCGTATCGCCTTCGGTGATGTGTTCATACTCACCCAACACCACTGCACCGACCGAGTCGCGCTCGAGGTTCAGGGCCATGCCGAAGGTGTTGCCGGGGAATTCCAGCATCTCCCCTTGCATGACGTCGGCGAGGCCGTGGATGCGGCAGATGCCATCGGTGACGGAGACCACGGTACCCTGGGTACGAACTTCGCTCGTCCCTTGCAGGTTCTGGATCTTGCTTTTGATCAGTTCGCTGATCTCTGAAGGATTCAACTGCATTGAAATTCTCCTAACTGTTCAGGGCCGCATGCATGGCTGCGAGCTTGCCACTGACCGATGTATCGAGCACCTGATCGCCAACAACCACCTTGACGCCGCCGATCAGTTCCGCATCAACGACAACCGAAAGCTGAAGCCTGCCAAAGCGGCTTTCGAGCAGCGCGGTAAGCGCCTGCTGCTGCGGCGCATCGAGAGGGAAGGCGGAATAGATGACGCCTTCCTTGACTCCCTCCTCGCCGCGCTTCATGTTGTCGAATTGGCTGGCAATTTCAGGCAGACAGGTGAGCCGCCCGTTCGCAGACAGCAGATGGATCAAGTTGGCCAACTCCGCACCCCCGTTGCCGGCTGTACAGAACAAATCCTCGACATCGGCGGCGGCAATATTGGGATTGCCGATCAGAGATGAGGCGGCAGGGTCGGCGGCAACCTGCGCCAATCGGCCCAGCGCTTCCGACCAGGCCGGCAAGGCCTGCCGCTCGCGCGCCAGGCGGAACGCGGCCTCGGCGTACGGGCGGGCAATGGTGGCTAGTTCGGCCATGGGATCAAAGTTCCTGCTTCAAGGCGGCCAGCATGTCCGCGTGGGCCGTGGCGTTGACCTCGCGCCGAAGAATCTTTTCGGCACCGGTCATGGCCAGTTCGGCGACGCGTTCGCGCAGGCCTTGCTTGGCGCGCTCAACTTCCTGAGCAATTTCGGCCTTGGCCGAAACGACGACCTTGTCCGCCTCGACACGCGCTGCAGCCTTGGCATCCTCGATGATCTGTTGCGCCCGGCGTTCAGCCTGAGCCAGGATGTCGGTCGACTTTTCCTTGGTTTCGCGCAGAACGTCTGCCGAGCGGCGCGCAGCCAACTCGAGATCCGTCTTGCCGCGTTCCGCGGCCGCCAAACCTTCGGCAATGGTTTTTTGCCGATTGTCGATGGCGGTTCGCAGCGGCGGCCAAACGAACTTGACCGTGAACCAGATGAAGATGGCAAAGGCGACCGCTTGCGAAATAAGGGTCAGATTGATGTTCATGTATCCACCGCTATGGTCGGATGAGTTTGCGTGGCAGGGGCCGCCGCGTGCTTAGTGGGCAGCTTGGATGACGGCCAGCAGCGGGTTGCCGAAGGCGAAGAGCATGGCCAGGCCAACACCGATAATGAACGAGGCGTCGATCAGACCAAGCAGCAGGAAGACTTTCGCTTGCAGCGTCGGCATCATTTCCGGCTGACGGGCGGCGGCCTCGAGGAAGCGGCTGGCCATGATGCCGATGCCGATACAAGCGCCAGCGGCGCCCAGACCGATGATGAGACCGATGCCGATACCGGTGTAGGCCTGGATCATCGCCAAATATTGAAGGTGTTCCATGTTTGCGTTCCTTTCTTAGGGAGATTGGGGTTAATAGAAGAGAAACTGGATTAGTGGCTTTCGTGTGCCATCGACAGATAGACAACCGTCAACATCATGAAGATGAATGCCTGCAGGACGACGATCAGAATGTGGAAAATCGCCCAGCCAGCGCCGAGAATGGCGCCGAACACGGTGCCGGCCAAGCCGGTAGCCGCCCACATGCCGAGCAGCAGGAAGATGATTTCACCAGCATACATGTTGCCGAACAGACGCAGGGAGTGCGACAGGGGCTTCGACACGTACTCGATGACATTGAGCAGGAAGTTGGCAGGCCAGAGCAACGGGTGGCTGCCGAAGGGCGAACAGAACATTTCGTGGAGCCAGCCGCCCAGACCCTTGACCTTGACGCTGTAGAAAAGCATCAGGAACCAGACCGCGAGTGCCAGGGCAAAGGTCGTGTTGATGTCGGCGGTCGGCACACTGCGAAACTTGTGCAGACCCAGCATGGCGTAGAGCCCGGCCATCCAGTCGACCGGCAGGAAGTCCATGGCGTTCATCAGCAGCACCCAGACAAACACCGTCAGCGCCGCGGGAGCGACAAAGGCATGGCGGTCGCCGTGGAAGATGCCCTTGACCTGATCATCGACGAATTCGACGGCCAACTCGACGAACGCCTGCCGCCGGCCGGGAACGCCTGAAGTGGCGCCACGAACCACCCACCAGAGAAAACCGAAGGCGATGACGCCGAGCAGGACGGAGACGGTAATGGTATCGACGTTCAGGGTCCAGAAATCGCCCTGCGCCACTGGCTGCTGGAGAAAGCTCAGATGGTGGGTAATGTACGAAGTGGGGGTCAGGGATTCGGCAGCGGACATGACGGTTCCGGTCGTTGGTTAGTCTCCGGAGATCGCAAGAGCGATGCCGGACAAGAATATCGAAATGATGAAGGCAATGAAGAATGCCGCCACCGACAGGTCACGGTAGACGGCGAAGCTGGCCCAGAGTAACAGGACCACAGAGGCAATCTTGGCNNGCATTGCCATTTCGCGGCAACGCGAAATGGCCGCCGAATCCTCGACACGAGCATGGGTGAAGGCTCGAGTACCGAGGCTTCGCTCACAGCACAATACCTTGCCCGTCCGCGGGCGCGTCAAACGTACTCATGAATGTTGTCTGCTGTCAGTCGGGGGTGACGGCTAGTTTGCTGCTTTGCAGCGTAAGAATTCCTCTAGCAGCCATTAAACCAATGAATGTTAGCAGATAACGGAAATGTGGTCAACGGCCGCTCGCCGAACGGCCTTTTGCGCTGTCAGACTCCGGCGAAAGCCGCTTCGATTTCAGCAAAGGTACGGGCGAATTCGGGCGTGGTCAGATCGACGCCCAGCTGGCGAGCGATCTGCGAGGCGGAGAATATCCCGCGCAGTGTCTGCTTGCCAGCTTCATCGTCACGATCGACGACCAGGGTGTGCTGACGGCCGCAAACTTCCAGGGTTGCCACGACATGGCCAACCTGGGCACGCATGACGTCGCTGAGCTGGATCGCTTCCATCTTTTCCAGGGGCGTCATGACGTCACGCACTTCGATTTCGTCGCGCTTCGCTCCGCGCGCCTGCGCCACTCGCACCGGCTTTTCCCCGCCCAGGTCCACGGCAGTGATGACGCCGGATATGCGGCCGTTCTTTTCCGTCACCAGGAGCAGCCGCACGCCGCGCAGGATCATGGCTTGATGCGCCTGGGCCAAGTTCGCCTGCGGTTCGATAGTGGCCGGCGGCATGCGTTCGAGGTCGGTCATGACCTCGATTGCCGGGGAGTCGATTTTGACGAAGTTGGGGTTGACCGCTCCCCCGACATAACAGCCGCCGCTGCATACAGTCACTTGCGACAGTGGCTTGAATCGGTCACGAATCATGTTGGTCTCCTAGGTGTGGTTTCTGATTTCAGGCATTGCCGCGCAATCGCTGCAGCAGGCCGTCAAGCTGGTCCAGACTGAGAAAGCGGATACTAATGCTACCTGCACCCTTGCGATTGGCGGCGATTTTCACGGTCGCCGCCAAGCTATCCGACAAATCCTCTTCAAGGCGGATCAGGTCGCGATCGTCGGCCGCATTGGCGGCGGCCTTCTTGGTTGGCGGGTTCAACTCGAGCGCCACGTGGCGCTCGGTTTCGCGTACCGACCAGCCCTTGTCGACAGCAATTGCCGCCACGCGTCCTTGCTCGCTCTTGGCCAGGGGCAACATTGCTCGGGCGTGACCCATTTCCAGGTCGCCCGCCATCAGCATGTCCTGCACCGGCTTGGCCAGTTGCAGCAGGCGCAACAGGTTTGTCGCTGCCGAGCGAGAACGGCCGACGGCATCGGCGGCTTCCTGGTGGGTCATGCCGAATTCGTCGATCAGGCGCTGCAGGCCGCCCGCTTCTTCCAGCGGATTGAGGTCTTCGCGCTGGATGTTTTCAATCAGTGACATGGCCAACACGGCATCGTCGGAGATATCACGAATGACCACTGCAACTTCACCCAGACCGGCGATCTGGGCCGCTCGCCAGCGTCGTTCGCCAGCGATGATTTCGTAGCGGCCGCTGCCGATCGGGCGCACCGAGATCGGCTGGATCAGTCCCTGAGCCTTGATCGATGCGGCCAGTTCTTCCAGGGATCCCGGATCCATGCGTGTTCGCGGCTGGTACTTGCCCGGCTGCAGTTTGCCGACGGCCAAGGTATCCTGGCGTTGGCCTTCAGGCCCGGCATTGGCATTGAGCAGGGCATCCAGGCCGCGGCCGAGACCTTTGATTTTTGGCGGGGGCATGACTATTCCTTCCAAGAGTTGACGCGCTCGATCATTTCCGCGGCAAAGGCGAGATAAGCCTGAGCACCTTTCGCCGATGGATCGAACAGCACGCCTGGGATACCGTAGCTGGGCGCCTCGGCAAGGCGCACATTGCGAGGCACGACGGTCGTGAACACCTTGTCGCCAAAGTGGGCCTCCAATTGCGCCGAGACCTGGTTGGAGAGCGTCGAACGCGTATCGAACATCACTCGCAGCAGACCAATGATCTTCAGGTCGGGATTGAGGTTGGCGTGTACCTTCTTGATGGTGTTGACGAGATCCGACAGACCCTCGAGTGCGTAGTACTCGCACTGCATCGGGATGACAACGCCGTGGGCTGCGCACAGGCCATTGAGGGTCAGCAACGATAGCGAAGGCGGACAGTCGATCAGGACGAAGTCATAGTCGTTAGCGTGCTGGCCCAATGCCTGCTTCAGGCGCAGCTCGCGCTGATCCAGGGAAACCAGTTCTATTTCGGCGCCAGCCAGATCGCGATTGGCCGGTAGCAGATCGAAGCCGCCGGTCGGCGATGCGACTTTCGCCTCGGCTAGTTCGGCGAGCCCAACCAGCAAATGATAGACGGAACAGGTCAGACGCGCCTTGTCGATGCCACTGCCCATCGTGGAATTACCTTGCGGATCGAGATCGACCAGCAAGGTACGCTGTCCGAGCTTGGTCAGGGCCGCGGCAAGATTGACCGTGGTCGTCGTCTTGCCGACACCACCTTTCTGATTGGCAATCGCGAATATATGCACTTAGTCCCTCCCAAGAACAATCAAGTGCCGTTCGGCGTCGAGGCCCGGAATACTCAGCCGAATGCTGTTTACAACCCGCCATGCAGCAGGCAGGGACGCAAGCTCTGACTCCGGGTAGACACCTTTCATGGCAAACAGTCGGCAAGACAGGTGTCCGGCCTGGCGGGCGAAGTCGCCCATACTGGAAAATGCGCGCGAGACAACACCGTCGTAGGCGCCCACGCAGTCCTCAACTCGCTGAGAGTAAATGCTTACATTAGGCAAATTCAGCTCGATCTTCGCCTGCCGTTGAAACGTCGCCTTCTTTTGATTGGCTTCAATGGATGCAATCTTCAGTTCGGGGCGGCAAACGGCCAGCGGAATACCCGGCAGCCCGGCACCACTGCCAACGTCAGCAAGAGAGCAAAGCCCAGTCAAGTGGGGAAGCACTGCCAGGGAGTCCAGCAAATGGTGGGTGACCATCCGCTCCCGATCAGTGATAGCGGTCAGGTTGTAGGTATCGTTCCACTTGGTGAGCAGCGACAAGAATTTCTCCAGCGCTTCTTCCTGTCCAAGGGAAAGACTCAAGCCTAGCCTTGTTACCCCCTCGCGCAGTGTCATCATAGCGCACGCTGCTTCTTCAGATGTACCAGCAACAAGGAAATTGCCGCCGGTGTCACGCCCTGAAGGCGCGAAGCCTGGCCAAGGGTGGCGGGCTTGTGTTGATTCAGTCGCTGCTGAACCTCGATCGACAACCCACGCACTTGACGGTAGTCAAGATCCATCGGCAAGGGCAGTGACTGTTGCGCCTCAGTCTTGGCGACGTCTTCCTTCTGGCGCTCGATATAGCCGTGATACTTGGCCTCGATTTCGACTTGTTCAATCACCTCCGGATCGATGGCCGCCAGTGCCTGGTTGTCGAGCTGCATCAAGCCAGCGTAGTTAACCTCTGGGCGCCGGAGCAAGTCGATCAACCGATACTCGCGCTCCAAGGGTTTGCCAAGCAAGGTGACAACTTTAGCTTCCGCAACGAGGCGCGGATTGACCCAGGTGGTCTTCAGCCGCTCCAGCTCCGCAGCTACTGCGTCGCGCTTGCGGTTGAAGGCACTCCAGCGCACGTCGTCGACCAATCCCAGGCGACGCCCGACCTCTGTCAGACGACCATCGGCGTTGTCTTCACGCAAGCTCAGGCGGAACTCGGCCCTACTAGTAAACATGCGGTAGGGCTC
>PMIF01000208.1 GCA_003157035.1 Rhodocyclaceae bacterium | reverse complement strand
AGCGAAGCGGCCGAAGTAGCTCGCCAGGTTGGCGACGTCGCGCTCCAGCATAAGGCCGCCGTTGCTGTTGCCGGCGGCATCCACGGCTTGAGGCAAGTCGATGATGACCGGACCGTCACTGCCGACCAGAATGTTGTATTCGGAAAGGTCGCCGTGGATGATCCCGGCACACAACATGCGTACCACCTGATTGATCAGGTCGGCATGAAATTCCAGCGCCTGTTCCTCGGATAGTTCTGTGTCATTCAGCCGCGGTGCCGGATTGCCGTCGGCGTCGGTCACCAGATCCATCAACAGCACACCCTCGTGGCAGATGTATGGCTGTGGTACGCGCACCCCGGCGGCAGCCAGGCGATACAGGGCATCGACCTCGGCGCTTTGCCATGCCTCTTCCTGCATCTGGCGCCCGTAGCGACTTCCCTTCTCCATGGCCCTTGTCTGCCGGCTGTTCTTGACCTTGCGGCCCTCCTGATAAGACGTATTGTTACGGAAGCTGCGCTTGTTGGCGTCCTTGTAGACCTTGGCGCAGCGAATCTCTTCACCGCAGCGGACCATATAGACGGTTGCCTCCTTGCCGCTCATCAACTGGCGAATCACCTCGTCTACCAGGCCCTCGTCAACAAGCGCCTGGATTCTCTTTGGGGTTTTCATGGCTGATATTCTAACCGGCCGGATCCGGCCGATCTCTCGGCCCATTCAAACTCGAAGCCGGAAAGCAGCCGCCAGGACAGCAGGTCACATCTCCTTCCCAGGCAGGCTTGCCAATAGTATTGGGCCGGAGGAGGTGAAACCTATGCGGCCAACTTCAGGGGGCGGATCTTGGCGACTTCTCGTTTCATGGACTTCGCGGCCTGCCATATAGTCCGATGAATGTCGCGCTTGTCTTTTCTCCATAACTGTACAAGAATACAGTTATCGATACGGAGGCAGCCATGGCCGAAAAACTCACCCCCCGCCAGCAGGAAATTCTCGACTTCATCCGCAATAGTCTGGAAGTGCTGGGCGCACCGCCGACGCGCACCGAGATCTGTAGCGCCTTTGGCTTTGCTTCACCCAATGCCGCCGAGGATCACCTGCGCGCCCTGGCCAAGAAGGGCGTTATCGTCATGGAGCCGGGCTCGGCGCGTGGTATCCGCCTGGTCGAGCAACTCGGCCTGCCACTGATTGGTTCGGTTGCCGCCGGCAGCCCNNATCCTCGACGGTGATCTATTGGCCGTGCACAAGACCAGCGAGGCCAGGAGCGGTCAGGTCGTGGTGGCCCGCCTCGACGACGAGGTGACGGTCAAGCGCCTGCACCGTCATCGCGGCGGACGGATCGAATTGCTGCCCGAGAACCCGGATTACGCGCCGATTGCTGTCGAGGACCACGAATTCGCCATCGAAGGTATTGCCGTTGGTTTGATCCGCAACGGCAGCCGGATGTAACGGCATGACCGCACTCGCTGATGTTCTTGCCCGAGCGGATGTCTGGCGTGGTGACTGCGTGGCGGCAGCGCCGTTACCGACGGTGGCCAGCGGCTTTGCCGCCCTGGATGCCCACTTGCCCGGCGGCGGCTGGCCGCGGGGAGCGTTGATCGAACTCCTGGTCGACGGCTGCGGCCTGGGCGAAGTGTCCCTGCTGTTACCGGCACTGCGCGCTGTGCGCGCAGAGGGGGGATGGTCGGTCGTCGTGGCGCCGCCTTATCCGCTGCATGCTCCGGCCTGGGCGGCGGCAGGCATCGATTTTTCTCATCTTGCCGTGGTTTCGCCGGCATCCGAACGCGATGCGCTCTGGGCCATGGAACAGGCGCTGGCGAGCGGGGCGCCCGGATTGGTACTCGCTTGGGCAGCCTGGGCCGATGCCCGTGCGCTCCGGCGGCTTCAGGTTGCGGCTGCGGCGGGGCGGGCGCTGGCATTGCTGTTTCGGCCGCTCCACGCCGCGGGCGAAGCATCTCCTGCGCCGCTGCGCCTGGCGCTTGCCGCCGGTACCGAAGGAGCGCTTTCGGTACGCATGCTCAAGCGCCGCGGCCCGCCGACCACGACGCCGATCGAGCTGGCATTGCCGCACCCGGCGAGGTATCCCGGCCATGGACGCTCTCTGGCTCGCCATCCATCTGCCCGCGCTGTCTGCGTCTGAGCTCGGCTCCCTGGCCTGCTGGGCCGGACGGTTTACGCCCAGGGTGAGTCTTGCCGAGGACGGACTGNNCGCCGTCGCCAGCACGCCGCAGGCAGCATTGTGGCTGGCCGAAGGCGGTGGCGATGAACTTGATGCCTTGTCGATCACCGGCATCACCTGGCCTGCCGGTGTGCAGGAAAAACTTGTCCGTTTCGGTTTGCGTCGCCTTGGCGAACTGCGCCGTCTGCCGTCAGCAGCGCTGTCGCGACGCATCGGCCGGCAGGCAACGACGATGCTGGCATGTGCCTATGGCGAAGTGCTCGATCCGCGTGTCGATTTTGTTTTCCCGCTTCGCTTCCAGCAGCATATCGAACTGCCGGTGCCGGCAGACAATGCGCCGGCGCTGCTTTTTGCCGCCCGCCGCCTGACGGCTGCCCTGGCTGGCTGGTTGGCCGTCCGGCGTGCAGGGGTGCGCGAATGCCGACTCGATCTTGTTCATCGGCAGGAGACGACGGTACTGCCCTTGCGCTTCGCCGATGCCACACATGATGGCGGACGCCTGGAGCNNTTGTTCGATGATGGCTTGGCCAGGGAGAGCATGGCAGCGCTGATCGAGCGCTTGCGTGCCCGCTTGGGCGAAGAACGCATCTTTGGTCTTGGCGTCGTTGCCGATCACCGGCCGGAGTGCGCGACGCAGCGGCCGTTTCCGGGTGTGCCGACGGGAGTCGCCGGCCATGCCCGGCCGTTCTGGCTCTTGGCGGTGCCCGAAGCGATGAGCGAAATTGCCGACCGGCCCTATCGTCACGGACCGTTGCAACTGCTCGCCGGACCCGAGCGCATCGAGTCCGGCTGGTGGCAGGAAGGTGAAACGGGGCAAGCAGGCGTCGGCGACTGCCGACGCGACTACTTTATCGCCAGGACTGCTGACGCGCGCTGGGCCTGGATTTTCCGCGAGCTGCGGGCGCCGGGTGGCTGGTTTTTGCACGGCTGGTTTGCTTGACCGCTGTGTGCGTACGCGGCTTCTGGATCGGCTCCGGCTTGATGCGCGGGTCCGGTTCGAAGCCGGCCACGACCTTCTTCTCGATATCCTTCTTCAGCATGCGTTCGATATCGCGCAGGAGCTTGTGCTCGTCGATGCAGACCAGCGAGACCGCCTGGCCGGATGAACCGGCGCGGCCGGTGCGGCCGATGCGATGAACATAGTCTTCCGGTACGTTCGGTAACTCGTAATTCACCACATGCGGCAGTTCGTCGATATCGAGGCCGCGGGCGGCGATATCGGTAGCGACCAGGACATTGAGTTTGAGCCGCTTGAAGTCGTCCAACGCCCGCTGGCGCTGACTCTGGCTCTTGTTGCCGTGCAGCGCGGCGCTGCGGATGCCGGCCTTGGCCAGGCGGTCGGAGAGGGCGTCGGCGCCGTGCTTGGTGCGGGTGAACACCAGCACCTGGTGCCAGCCATGGTCGTCGATCAACTGGATCAGGAGATCGCGCTTGCGGTCGCGGTCTACGTGATAGACAGACTGGCTGACCGCTTCGGCCGGCGCGTTGCGGCGAGCCACTTCGACGCTGACGGGATCGTTGAGCAGACCGGCGACCAGGCCGCGGATCTCGTCGGAGAAAGTGGCCGAGAACAACAGGCTCTGCTTCTTTTTCGGCAGCAGGGCGAGAATCTTGCGGATATCGCGAATGAAGCCCATGTCGAGCATGCGATCAGCCTCGTCGAGCACCAGGATCTCGATGCCGGAGAGATCGACGCTGCGCTGCTCGATGTGGTCGAGCAGGCGGCCGGGCGTGGCGACAATGATGTCCACGCCGTTCTTCAGCGCCGAGAGTTGGCTACCCATGCCGACGCCGCCGTAGATCGGAGTCGACTTGATGCGCAGATGCCGGCCATAGGTGCGCACGGCCTCCTGCACCTGCACAGCGAGTTCGCGCGTCGGCACCAGGATCAGCGAACGGGGTTTGAAGCGCTTGAGCGACAGGCCGGCGCTACGCGTGGACAACAGTTGCAGGATGGGCAGGGTGAAGCCGGCCGTCTTGCCGGTGCCGGTCTGGGCGGCGGCCATCAGGTCGCGGCCTTGCATTACCAGCGGGATGGCCTGGGCCTGGATCGGCGTCGGCGTTTCGTAACCCTGCTCGGCAATGGAACGCAGAATCTCGGCCGAAAGGCCAAGGTCGGTAAATTTCATGGAATGCTCCTCGAATCGGCCTTGCGTGCAATGGCACGAACCAGTCGAGGCAGAAACGCTTTTGGGGGAACGCGGAAGGAAGATCCGAACGCGAAACGCAGCTTATTGACTGATAAAGTTGCTGCGCGGCGCGGATTGTAACAGCTTCGGGTAGGATTACCGCAAATACCTACGAATGCCCACCGTGATGCCACGCCCAGCCACCGCCTTCCTGTTGCTGTTTCTTGCCCTCGATGCCGCTGCCGAGCAGGTCGTCTGCCACGTCAGCTATGGCGACGAGGGCCAGATTTACGTCGCCCGTCCCGTTGCCTCGCCTTACGATGTGCCGGCTGTGGCTGTCGGTTCGCACTTGCGTTTCCGCGCCATCTTCCAGAACAAGCCTAAAGAAACGGCAGCGATCAAGCTCTACGCCTACGCTGCGGAAGAGGATGGCGCGGCACTCATCCATCAGGCCACCTATCCCTATCCGCTGGCCAAGGATGGAGGAGGGCAGAGCCGCTATGGTTTCACCGGCCTGCTCCGGGCCTACGAACCGGTGCTGGGTGCGGAACTGCAATACTGGTGCGAGTTGCAGCCATGAGGCGGATACTCCTGCTGCTTTCACTGCTGTCGGTCTTGGCGCACGCCGAGCCGTTGCGGTTGGTGTTCGTCGGCGACGTGATGCTCGACGAAGGGCCGGGCAAGCTCATTGCCGCCGGTGGTGACCCGTTGGCGCCATTCGCCGCTGCGCTCGCCGCTGCCGACTACCGGATCGCCAACCTGGAATGCCCGATTGCCACCATCGGCCAGCCGCTGCCGACCAAGATCTACACTTTCCGCGCCCGACCCGATGTGGTGCGCGTCCTCAAGGGCCGCGTCGATGCGGTGTCGGTCGCCAACAACCATTCGGGCGACTATGGCCGGGCGGCCTTTGTCGAAACCTTGTCCGTGCTCGACGGGGCGGGCATCCGCCATTTCGGCGGCGGTCGCAACCTTACCGAGGCGCATGTGCCGCTGTGGATCGAGACGAATGACCTGCGCATCGCCGTGCTGGGCTACAACGAATTCCTGCCGCGCGCCTTCGAGGCTGGCGCCGACTATCCCGGCATTGCCTGGAGCGAGGACAGCCAGGTGATTGCCGATATCCGTGCGGCCCGTGCGGCCGGTGCCGACGTGGTAATTCCCTTCATGCATTGGGGTTGGGAATATGAAAGCGGGCCGGGTGAGCGGCAGCGGCAACTGGCGCGAACGATGATCGATGCCGGCGCCGATGCCGTGGTCGGCGGTCACCCGCACGTAACGCAAGGTGCCGAGATCTACCGCGGCCGGCCGATCATCTACAGCCTGGGCAATTTCGTCTTCGACGGTTTCGATGCAGCCGAGGCCAAGACCGGCTGGTTGTTGCAGCTGGCAATCGACCGCCACGGCGTGGTGTCATGGCAGACGCGGGTGGCACACATGGATGCCGATGGTACGCCGCAGCTCGAATCGGCTGCCATGACACCCTGCGGCGAACGCAGAAAAACGACGGTCGGACTCTGTCGCAATCCCTGAACTGACAGCGACACTGTAAGTAAATGCAGTATCGCTGCCATGCTTCCCGCCTACGCCGAACTCCCCTGCCTGGCCAACTTCACCTTCCTGCGCGGTGCCGAGTATGCGCGCTAGCGCACAGACTCGACGGGCAGGTCTGCGTAGCTTGACCCATGAAGGGTCGATGCGCTGAATCAGGCACACCAAGTCAATACGTGCTGGCCGCAAGGTTGTTCGCTCCCTCCTGAGAAATGAATCCAACTAGGAGAACCGCAATGAAATTTTTAAATCTGACAGCCGTGGCTTTGTTGATGCTTGCCTTGGGTGCTTGTACAGGGCCAGCAGGACCGGCAGGTCCGCGAGGCGATACGGGCAATACAGGCAATACCGGCAATACGGGGTATACCGGGGCTAGGGGAAACACCGGCGCGACGGGTAGCCAGGGCTCTACGGGTACCACCGGCGCAACGGGCGGTCAGGGCGCTATGGGCAACACGGGCAACACGGGCAACACGGGCTCGACTGGCGACACTGGCGCAACAGGTGCCCAGGGTGCAACCGGCGATACCGGCGCGACGGGTAGTGCGGGTGCCAAGGGCAAGACCGGCGCAACCGCTACCACGACGACGGGCAGCACTACGGTAATCGTTCAGCCCAAGTAGCGGTGATCTGGCCCCGAGTACAGGGGCATAGTCAAAAAGCGGGGACGAGTTCGTCCCCGCTTTTCATTCGTGCCAAGCCGGCAGCTGCTCCTGGGAGGCGGCAAACCAAACGTGGAGTGGAGCGCGCGGGCAGTCCTTTGCAATACTCTGGGGTATCACTTACACTGTACTGAGTGTTTATCCAGTACATGACGCTCCATCTGGAGCTAAGTGGATACCCCATAAGTACCTACAGTATGGCTGCCATGCTTCCCGCCTACGCCGAACTCCACTGCCTGTCCAACTTCACCTTCCTGCGTGGTGCTTCACACGCCGAGGAACTGGTGGCGCGGGCGCAGGTGTTGGGCTACACGGCGCTGGCGATCACCGATGAGTGTTCGTTCGCTGGTGCTGTGCGTGCCCATCTGGCGGCGAAGGATGTCGGACTCAAACTGATCATTGGCACCGAGATCACCCTCGCCGACGGTATGAAGCTCGTCTTGTTGGCGCAGAACCGTGCCGGCTACGGCAACTTGTCGGCGCTGGTTACGCTTGGCCGGCGCCGGGCGGCGAAGGGCAGCTACCACCTGACCCGCAATGACCTCGACTGGGGCATACCTGACTGCCTGTGCCTCTGGGTCGCGCCGCCGGACGCGGTCATTGGCGATGCGGACTGGTTGGCGGCACGCTTTGCCGATCGTTGCTGGATCGCCTTTGAGGGGCATCTGGCGCCCGACGACGCCGTGCGTCTGGCGCACCTCGAGACGCTTGGCCTGCCGCTGCTGGCGGCGGGTGACGTGCATATGCATGTACGTAACCGGCGGCCCTTGCAGGATGCGCTCACTGCCTTGCGGCTGCGCACGACGGTCGATGCGGCCGGCTACGCCTTGTTGCCGAACGGCGAGCGGCACCTGCGTTCACGGCTGGCGCTGTCGCGCCTCTATCCGCCCAAGCTTCTGACTGAAACGCTGAGGATCGCAGCGCTGTGCCAATTCTCGCTGGACGAGCTGCGCTACGAATACCCGGAAGAGATCGTGCCGCCGGGCTGGACGGCAGCGGAGTACCTGCGTGCCGAGGTGGAGAAGGGGTTGAGGCGGCGCTACCCAGGCGGTACCAGCGAAAGAGTGTGCGCCCAGGTCGAGCACGAGCTGGTGCTGATCGCGGAGTTACGCTACGAGGCCTACTTCCTCACCGTCTACGACATCGTCGGTTTCGCCAGGAGCGAAGGCATCCTCTGCCAGGGCCGCGGCTCGGCGGCGAATTCGGCGGTGTGTTACGCGCTGGGCATTACCGAGGTGGACCCGGCGCGATCGAGCATGCTGTTCGAGCGCTTCATCTCGAAGGAGCGCAACGAGCCGCCGGACATCGATGTCGACTTCGAGCACCAGCGGCGCGAAGAGGTGATCCAGTACATCTACGGCAAGTACGGCCGGGCGCGGGCGGCGTTGACGGCGACGGTGATCAGCTATCGCAGCCGTTCGGCGCTGCGCGATGCCGGGCGGGCGTTAGGGTTTTCTCTGGAGGCGATTTCCGCACTATCGGAAGACCTGGCGTGGTGGGACAAGCCGGAAACCTGGCCGGAGCGCATGGCATCTGTCGGCCTCGATGCGAACCATCCGCGGGTGAAGAAATGGCTATGGCTGGCGCTACAGATGAAGGGTTTCCCGCGCCACCTGTCACAGCATGTCGGCGGCTTTGTCATTGCCCGCGGCCGGCTCGATCGTTTGGTGCCGGTCGAGAACGCGGCGATGATCGACCGCAGCATCATTCAATGGGACAAGGACGACATCGATGCCTTGGGCCTGCTCAAGGTCGACGTCCTGGCGCTGGGCATGCTCTCGGCGATTCGTCGTGCGCTCGACTGGGTGTCGACAAAGCGCAACACGGTATTCAGGATGCAGGACATTCCGGCCGAGGATCCGGCCGTCTACGACATGCTTTGCAAGGGCGATTCCGTCGGTGTCTTTCAGGTCGAGTCGCGGGCGCAGACGGCCATGCTGCCGCGCCTCAAGCCGCGCCGGTTTTACGATCTGGTTGTCGAAGTGGCTATTGTCCGACCGGGGCCGATCCAGGGCAACATGGTGCATCCCTATCTGCGCCGCCGGCAGGGGCTGGAGGATGTGAGCTACCCTTCCGAGGCCGTGCGCGGCGTGTTGGAACGCACGCTGGGTGTGCCGATTTTCCAGGAACAGGCGATGCAGCTGGCCATTGTCGCGGCGGGATTCACCCCCGGTGAGGCGGACCAACTGCGTCGGGCGATGGCGGCCTGGAAGCGCAAAGGCGGCTTGGGACCGTTCCGCGACAAGCTGCTGACCGGCATGGCGCAGCGCGGCTATCCGCTGGAGTTCGCCGAGAACCTCTACCGCCAGATCGAGGGCTTCGGCGAATATGGTTTCCCGGAATCGCACGCCGCCAGCTTCGCGCTGCTGGTCTATGTCTCGGCCTGGCTGAAATGCCATGAACCGGCGGCTTTCCTGGTTGGTATGTTGAACAGCCAGCCGATGGGCTTCTACTCCGCGTCGCAACTGGTTCAGGATGCGCGCCGCCATGGCGTCGAGGTTCTGCCGCCTGACGTGACGGCAAGCGCGTGGCAGACGCTGCTTGAGGGTGATACGGTTCGTCTCGGTCTGCACATGATCAAGGGACTGGGGCAAGAGGCGGGAGAGAGAATTGCCCTGCTACGGGGGAAATTCGCCGACATTGCCGATCTGGCAAGGCGCGCGACCCTCGATCGGGGCGACCTCGAGGCGCTCGCTGCCGGTGCGGCATTGAAGACAATCGCTGGCCATCGTTTCGACGCTGCCTGGGAAGCAACGGCAGTATCGATCAAGCGGGATCTGCTCGATGCAGTGCCTGTGGTGGAGGCGCCAGCCAGCTTGCCCGCACCCACTGAAGGTGCCGATCTGGTCGCTGACTATGCCAGCCTCGGCCTCACGCTTGGCCGGCATCCGCTGGTGCTTATCCGCCATCGCCTGGATGTCCGTTATGCGACGGCAATGGCTCTCCACAACATGAGCCACAATCAGCCGGCACGCTGCGTCGGCCTCGTTACTTGCCGGCAACGTCCCGGCACGGCCAGCGGCGTGGTTTTTCTGACACTCGAAGATGATACCGGCCTGGCCAATGTCATTGTCCATCCCAGGCTCGTGGAGCGGCAGCGTCGAGAAGTGCTTGGCGCACGCCTACTCGGCGTTCTCGGCGTGTTACAGCGGGAAGGCGAGGTAGTACACCTGATTGCCCGGCGTTTGGTTGACCATAGTGAATTGCTCGGGCAACTGCCGGTACGGAGCCGAGATTTCTGCTGAGTCGCCACCTCCAGACGGCTATACTCTGCCGGAAAACATTTCTCCAACGCGCCAGCCGATGTTCGAGATCATTTCCACTCAGGGTTTGCAGCTCGGCATGTTCGTCGCCGATCTTGATCGGCCCTGGCTGGGTACTCCGTTCCTGTTGCAGGGGTTTCTGCTCGAGAACGTGGAGGATCTGGCCGCCTTGCGCGATCTTTGCCGTTTTGTCACCATCGATCGCGGGCGCTCGACTGGCGACGAATATCGGGCCGATTCGACCCAGCACTTCAAGGCGGAGAAGCGTGCGCCGGGCCCGCCGCCACTGATCATTTATCCCAACAAGCGCAAGTTGGCGATACCGACGCTGGTGGTCGGCACCGTTCGCGAACTTGCCGGTCGACGCTTCCCGGCCATTCACTACCAGGAAGACATTCGCATCGAGGAAGAGTTGCCGCGGGCGCGAACCTCGTTCGACAGAACCCAGGAGCTGTTGAAAGATCTTGGCCAGCAGGTGGCGACCGGCAAACTTCCGGATATCGAGCATATTGAAACCACGGTCGACGGCTTGGTCGAGTGCGTCGTGCGCAATCCGGATTCCCTTCTTTGGCTGGCCAAGCTCAAGCAGACGGACAACCTGACCTACGACCATACGTTGAACGTCGCCATCCACCTCATGGCCTTTGGCCGTCACCTCGGCTTGTCGCCAGACGATTTGCACATGCTGGGCATGGGCGGTTTGCTCAAGGATGTCGGCTTCATCAGCTTGCCGCAGGAACTGATCCACAAGCCATCAGGCCTGACGCGCGAGGAACGCGAAAGGATGCGCGAGCACGTCAATCTTGGCCGTGAGATGCTTGCCGACCAATTGGAAATTCCGGATATGGTTTGGCAGATCGTCCTCAAGCACCACGAACGCATCGATGGCAGCGGCTATCCCGCCCGACTGCACGGCGACGAAGTCGGCCTGTTTGCCGAAATGGCGGGTATCACCGACAGTTACTGCGCCATGATCTTTCCCCGACCATTCCGGCCGGCGCGCAACGGCCAGTGGGTGATCGACGAGCTCAATTCCATGCGTGGCCACCGGTTTACGGCTTCGGTGGTCGACGAGTTCATCCAATTCGTCGGCTTGTACCCGGTTGGTACGCTGGTCGAGCTCAATAGTGGCGAAGTGGGCGTGGTGGTCGAGCAGAATCGCGTTCGTCGCTTGAAACCGCGGGTCATGATCCTGCTCGGTCCGGACAAGACGCGCAATCAGTCGGCAGGCACCCTCAATTTGCTCAACGATCCCATGGTCAGCCAAGGCATTCCCTACCGCATCATCGGCATCCTGCCGCCGGGCGCGCATGACATTGATCCGCGGGAGTTCTACCTATGAACGATCGCGTCGCTACGACGAATGATGCTGCGAGCCACGAACAGCGCGATGCCGAAGCCGATCTGGTGGTGGCCATGCTCGAGCGCTACGGACTCGATGGTCGCGCCCGCTCGGCACTGAAAGCCTATTTTCATCATGACCCGCATGCCGGGGCTCAGGCGCGACGCGTCGAGGCGCTGGATGCCGCACTCGCTGGTCCCGAAACAGAAGAGATACGTGCAGCGAGTTCTTATCGGGTGTTTCTCGACCTCTTTGCCGGCTTGCCGGAGGCCGACTTTTCGCCGCATTGGATCGAGCAACTGGCCATCGCCTGGAGTGCGCTGCGGCTTGCCGGCGCCGAAACTTCATGGTGCCTGCGCGCGGCTAACGGACTGGCCGCCCATGCCAGCCGCGAACTGCTTGCCGGGCGCCAATCCTTGTCGCCGCTGGAAATCGAGATCCTCAGCGCGCTTACTGCTGCCGGGTTTTGCCTTGCCGATTTCCTTATCGAGCTGACAGCGGTGCGAGGGACCGAGTTGGTCGCGGAAAGCCAGGCAGAAGGCGGCGAGGGCCGGTTTCTTAGCGGCTACGTCGGCGCGGCACTGGCAGGCAATACGACTACGATCGTCGGTCTGTTGATTCTGCATCTTCGCGTCGGGCCTGGCACGCTGGCACTTGATCGTTTGCAACGCGAGGCGCTGTGGAATGCGGCAGTGACCCGGGTCAGAACCTTGTTACGTGAAGGCGACCTACTGGTGCGCACCGAAGCGCACAGCTGCGCCATCATCCTGCCCAACTTGAAGACCCACGCCCAGGCGGTGCTGGCGGCGAACAAGGTAGCGCGCGTGCTTGAATTGCCGCTACCGGTCATGGGCACGATCATTCGGGCAAGTTTTTCCGTCGGCGCCGTGTGGTCGCCGGAGCACGGTCACTCGGCTGACGATCTGATCCGCTGCGGCGAACTTGCCGTCGAGGAGGCGACGCGCAGCGACCGTTCGGTGGTCTTGTTCGATCAAACCATGTTGTCGTCGGCAAGGCAAGAGGCGCGCCTGGAAACCGAGTTGGTGCTGGCGCTGGAAGGCGGGCACCTCAGCATTCATGTGCAGCCGCAGATCGATTTGGCGACCGGCAAGTGCATCGGCGGCGAAGTACTCTTGCGCTGGACGGCCAGCGATGGCACGCAGGTTCCGCCTGCACGCATGATCGAAGTCGCTCGCCGTACCGGTACGGGTCCGCAATTGACTCGCTGGCTGTTGTTCAGTGTTTGCCGAACCCTGGCTGAATTGACGCGGGCTGACATCGATTTCCGCTTGAGCGTGAATCTGATGGCCCGCGACATCATGGATCACGAGTTGCCCCTGTTGATCGAGCAGGCGAGCAACTTCTGGCGTGTTTCGGCCAGTCGACTCACGGTCGAACTGGTCGAGAGTGCGATGTTGGAAGATCCGGAGGGCGCTGCGACAGTGATGTTTCGCCTGCTCAACTTGGGGGTTACAACTTCGATCGACGATTTCGGCATCGGCTATTCGTCGATTCTTTATCTGCGCCAACTGCCGTTGCGCGAGCTCAAGGTCGATTGTGTTTTCGTCTCGCCGATGGCGCGCTCGCGGCAGGATCACGACATCGTTGAGGCGCTGATCAGCCTAGCCCATGGACTTGGTCTGCGGGTGGTTGCGGAAGGCGTCGAGGACGAGGCGACCTACGCCTTGCTCAAGAGCATGGGCTGTGATCGCGCTCAGGGCTATTGGATCGCCCGGGCAATGCCGGTGGACGAATTGGCGACCTGGGTCACGAACTGGAATCAGCGCCAGCCTGCATCGTAACGCTGGTTTCGAGGTGGAAGCCGGCCTCGGCATCGTCGCCAAGCACCTCTGCCAGCCAGGGCAGACAGTCGGCGAGCGTTGCCGCCAGCGTCCACGGCGGATTGACGATGAACATGCCGCTGCCGTGCATGCCGAAGCCGTCGGCGGCGGGCGCGTGCACCGTCAGGCTGGCATCGAGCCATTTCACCGGCAGACGGCGAAGCCGTTCCGGCAACTGCCGCGAGTCGCCTCTTTGCAGTACTGGATACCAGATGGCGAAAGTGCCGGTGGCAAAACGGGCGATACTTTCCTTCAGCGCTGCCGTGACGCGCAGGTAATCGCGCTTGTCCTCGTAGGATGGGTCTATGAGTACCAGGCCTCGCCTTGGCGGTGGCGGCAACACGGACTTGCTGTCAATGAAGCCATCGGCCTGGTGCGTGGCAACACGTGCGGATTCGCCGGCCATGGCCTTTTTGAGCAGGCGGAAGTCGCTACTGTGCAATTCGAAAAGATGCAGCCGATCCTGGCTGCGCAGTCGGTGCAGCGCCAGCCATGGCGAGCCCGGGTAGTGACGCAGCCGGCCATTCGGATTGAGCAGTCGGACGGCGGCGACGTAGGCGGCGAGCGCCGCCGGCAGATCGTGCCTGTCCCACAAGCGGCCGATGCCGGTGGTGAACTCGGCGTTCTTCCTTGCCTGCTCGGAATCGAGCAGGTAGCGGCCGGCACCGGCGTGGCTATCGACGACCCAGTACGGCTTTTCCTTCTGGTTCAGGTGATCCAGCAACTGCAGCAGGATGCAGTGTTTGAGAACATCGGCGTGGTTGCCGGCGTGAAAGGCGTGGCGGTAGCTCAGCATGTGCAGGTCGGTCAGATGCAGCGGTAGAATTGACAGCGTGAATGATACTCAGGGAATTCGAATTTCGAAATTGATGGCCGAACGCGGACTTTGCTCCCGTCGCGAGGCCGATGCCTACATTGAGCGCGGGCTGGTCTTCGTCAATGGCCAGCGGGTGACGCAACTGGGCACGCGGGCAGCGGCCGACGCCGCCATCACGCTGGCCGACGAGGCACGCGCGCGTCAGGCACGACAGGTTACGATACTTCTGCACAAACCGGTTGGCTATGTTTCCGGGCAGGCCGAGGACGGTCACAAACCGGCAGTCGTGTTGATCACCCCCGCCAGCCAACAGCGCGATGATCTGACCCAGCGCTTCGAGCCGGCGCACATGCGTGGCCTGGCGCCGGCCGGGCGCCTGGATATCGACTCGACCGGACTCCTGGTGCTGACCCAGGATGGTCGCGTAGCGCGACAGTTGATCGGCGACAATTCGGCGATCGAAAAGGAATATCTTGTCCGCATCGAGGGCGCGCCCGATGCGCGCGCCCTGGCATTGCTAAATCACGGCCTGGCCCTTGACGGCAGACCGTTGCGTCCGGCGCGCGTGGAGACGTTGAATGACGATCAGTTGCGCTTCATCCTCAGGGAGGGACGCAAGCGACAGATCAGGCGGATGTGTGAACTGGTGGGCTTGCGGGTAACCGGCCTCAAGCGTGTGCGCATTGGTCGGGTGCGTCTGGCGCAATTGCCTCTGGGGCAATGGCGCTACTTGCGCGCCGACGAGAAATTCTGACAAGGGAACGGAAATGACCGATTCGCCGGCGGGCCTACCGATTGCCGACATGACACCGAGTGCCATTGTCCGCCATCTTGACGAATATGTCGTTGGCCAGGATGACGCCAAGCGGATCCTGGCAGTGGCGGTCTATTCCCACTACCGCAAGATTGCTCAGGCGCACGCCGGCGGTATCGAACTGGCCAAGAGCAATGTGTTGTTGATCGGTTCCACGGGAACCGGCAAGACATTGCTTTGCCAGACGCTATCGCGCGTGCTTGGTGTTCCATTCGTTACTGCCGATGCGGTGTCGTTGGCCCAGACCGAGTACGTTAACGAGGAAATCGAAGCGTTGCTGCGCCGTCTGATCGACCGCGCCGAGGGAGATATTGGCCGGGCCCAGCTCGGCATCATCTTCATCGACGAAGTTGACAAGTTGAAATCGGTCAGCGGCCAGTCGCGCAGTGCCTCGGGCGAGGCGGTGCAGAACTCACTGCTGAAGATCATGGAGGGCGCGCCCGTCCAGTTGAAGAATCATCAGTACATCGATACCAGCAACATCCTGTTCATCTGCGGCGGCGCTTTTGTCGGTCTCGAGGCGATCCTGACCAAGACCCACGCCTTCGGCTTCATTTCAGCCTCCGAGGACGACAGCCAGCGCGTCCTCGATCGCTTGAACTCGCGGGTCAAGCCGACCGATCTATTCGAATACGGCCTCATCCCGGAGTTCTCCGGACGGTTACCGATTGTCGCTCGCTTGCCTGACCTCAGCCGCGACCTGCTGGTAAGGATCATGACCGAGCCGAAGAACTCGGTGTATAACCAATTTCGCCAGATTCTGGCGCAGCAAGGCGTCGAACTGGTGGTCGAGAAGACCGTCTTCCAGCAGGTTGCCGACTTGGCAATCGAGTATCGCGTCGGTGCCCGTAGCTTGCGCGGCATCTTCGAGGAGATGATGACGCCGGTGCTCTATGTCGTTCCGGACGACCCGGCAATTCACAAGGTGGTGATCGGCTCGCTGTTCGAAGAGGCCCAGTTGTACAGGCGGAAAGCGCCGTAAACTTCGTTCCACGTTCTGGTGTCGGCGTGCCGCCGGCCCGGTTGTCGCTTGCCGGCTTGAGCGTCGTCACTGGAGAATTGGAGGCTGGCTGGCATGTTGGGCTTCAAGGCCAATATTCGAACCTGGTTGCTGGCACTTGTGCTGATGAGCATTGTGCCACCGGCGATCTTTTCCCTGATGGTGGTGACCGATCTCGCCCGTTCGCGCGAGGAGGTCTTGACCGGGGAAGTGGTCCAGCGCAGCAACATCATTGCGATTGCCGTGGCCCAGGAGTTTCAGCACGTCGTCACCATACTCGAAGTATTGAGTCGGTCGGAGCGTTTGCGCAACGGGCAATTTGCCGCCTTTCACGCCGAAGCGTTGAAGGCGCTTCCCGTCGCGCCCGAGCTTCGTTCGATCGGACTCATTGCCGCCGATGGCAGGCAGATCCTGAACACGCGCCTGCGTTTCGGTGATCCCGTGCCGCCGTCGAATGGGCCCGACGTGGTGGCCAGGACATTTTCCAGCGGCCGGCCAACGCTCAGTGAGCCATTTGTCGGCGCCACCTCGAATGAGATGTCGATCGCCATCGGCGTGCCGGTGAGCCTGAATGGACAGCCGGCATACGTGTTGAAGGGCAACCTGCGTCTCAGCGTGCTGAGCGACTTGATTCGCCAGCACAAACTGCCGACTGACTGGGTTGGCGCCGTCGTCGACCACGGCGGCGTCATTCTGGCGCGATCGACTGCCGCCGATGCGCTGGTTGGCACACACTCCACGGATACTCTGCGCCGGTCGATCGCCGCCGGTCAACGTGGCTTGATCGATTCGATCACTCGCGACGGCGTCGAAGTGCGGGCCGGCTTGAGTGAGGTGCCCGGCTGGAACTTGTTGGTTGCCGTTGGCGCGCCGCGGGCCTTGCTCTATCAACCGCTGTACACCTGGCTGTGGGCGATCGTGGTCGTCGGCCTGGGAGCTCTCGCGGGTGCCGTCATCTGGGCGCTCTGGCTGGCGGCCAGGATCGCCGGACGCATTGGCCAAACGTCGCTGGCTTCGCAGGCCTTGCGCGAGGGTCGCCCGCCGGAACTGGTTACGTCACATATTCGCGAACTCGATGAAATGGCCGATACGCTGGCGGTGGTCAGCCATCTGCAAGCGGAGTTGCGTGCCAACGAAGAGAAACTGCGCCTGCTTGCCGACAGCACTTCCGACATGATCGGCCGCCTGGATATGCAGGGCTGTTACCTCTACGTCTCGGCAGCGGTTGGGCGTCTCTACGGTTATGCTGATCATGAATTGATCGGTCGCAAGGCAATCGACTTTGTTCATCCCGACGATGTTCTGAGGGTACGCGAGACCATCGAACGTGTGCGTTCCACTCATCGGCCGGCGACGGTGCGTCTGCGTCGGCGGCATCGCAATGGCCATTACGTTTGGGTCGAGACCGCGATCAACGCCTTGCAGGCCGCAGATGGCTCGGTGCAGGAACTCGTAGTTGCTTCGCGCGACATTACCGCCCAGCAACAGGCCGCTGAACGCTTGCGCGAGGACGAAGGGCGGCATCGGGCGGTGATGGAATCGGCAGCCGATGCCATCCTGCTCTCCGATGACGAGGGGCAATATGTCGATGCCAATCCGGTGGCCCTGGTGATGACCGGATATACGATCGACGAATTGCGGCAGCTGAAGGGCTCCGAGCTGGTAGCCGAACGCGATCGCCATCGTCTGCCTGAACATCTGGCGGCCACTTTGCGTGGCGAGCGGCGGTTGACGGACTGGTGGATGCGGCGCAAGAACGGGAGCGAATTCCTTGCCGAGTTCAGTACCTTGCGCCTGCCCGACGGTCGAGTGCTTTCGGTTGGACGCGATGTCTCGGCGCGGCGGGAGGCCGAAGCCCGGTTACAGTTGGCGGCGAGCGTTTTCACGGAAACCAATCAGGGCATTGTCATCACCGACGCGACCGCCAACATCCTGGATGCGAATCCTGCATTCTGCGAAATGATGGGCTATCGCCGCGATGAGGTGCTGGGCAAGAATCCGCGCTTTCTCCAGTCGGGCTACCACGATCGCGCATTCTATGCGGCGATCTGGCAGGCTGTCGCCACCACGGGGCGCTGGCAAGGCGAAATGTGGAATCGAAGCGCCGACGGTGGTGTACATCCGCACCAGGTGACGATATCGGCGATTCGCGATCGCGTCGGTGCCGTACTCCGGTATCTCGGCGTTTACGCCGATATTACTGAACTCAAGCAGCAGCAGCAGAAGGTCGAACACCTTGCCTATCATGACGCCCTGACCAAGTTGCCTAACCGCCTGCTCTTCGACGATCGCCTCGACCGCGCTCTGGCCCTGGCTGTGCGCAATAAGTCGCACGTTGTGATCTGCTATCTCGACCTTGACGGTTTCAAGCCGGTCAACGATGTCTATGGCCACAAATCCGGCGATATCGTGCTACGCCATGTCGCCCATTGTCTGGAAGTTGGGGTACGCGGTCACGATACAGCGGCCCGACTTGGTGGCGACGAATTTGTCCTGGTGTTGTCGGAAGTGTCTCAGCAGTCCGAGTGGTATCCGGTCATCGAACGCGTCAAAGCGGCGATTGCCGAGCCTTGCGATATCGGCGACGGCCACTTGGTCACTGTCACGGCCAGTGTCGGCGTCGCCATTTTCCCCGATGACGGCACGGAGCCTGAAATCTTGCTGCACGCGGCCGATTTGGCGCTCTACCAGGCAAAACGCACTGGCCGCAATCGCATTTGTCTTGCCAGCGACTGCCAGACCGAGGGCTAGGGGCAACACCACGGCGCCTGCCGATGGCGGCGCCCGACCCGTTGGGCAGACAATACTACCCACGCCGGCCCCCACTGCGAGGCGCAAGCTTGTAGAATGATGGCAATTGAAGCTGTCAAGGCGAACCGTGGTTCGCCTTTTTTCGTGGGAACCGGCAATGCTAAATTTTGTTCGTGACAACAAGAAGGTCGCCCAGGTCATTCTCGGCTTGATTACCTTGCCTTTTGCCTTCTGGGGAGTTGAGTCCTATGTGCGTAACGTCAGTATTCACGACGATGTTGCGCAGGTTGCGGGGACCAAGATCAGCATGGCTGAATTTACCAAGGCGCTTCAGGATCAGCAGAACAGGATTCGCCAGGCCACGGGCGGGCGTGTCGATGCCGCAATGCTCGATAGTCCGGAGATCAAACGTGCGGTGGTCGACAATCTGGTTCAGAAGCAACTGCTGATGACCTATGCCAAAAAGGCCCGGCTGCTGATCAGCGACGAGCAACTGGCTCGCTTTATCGCCTCGGTGCCGGCCTTGCAGGAGAATGGCCAGTTTTCCAAGGAGCGCTACGAGGCGGTGATTGCAGCGCAGAACATGAGTCAGCAAGGCTTTGAGTACACCGTTCGCCAGGATCTTGCGGTACAGCAGCTGTTGATGGCCGTTGGCGACGGTGTCATCACCGGAACGGTAGCTGCGGATCGTTGGTTGGCCACGCAACTGGAAGAGCGGGAAGTGTCGGAAACGACATTCAAGTCGGACCAGTACCTCTCTTCCGTCAAGGTCGCGCCGGCGGCCATCCAGACTTTCTATGATGCCAATGCCAGAAAGTTCGATCTGCCGGAGCAGCTGCGAGCCCAGTACGTGGTCTTCAGCCGCGAGCAATTCCTCAGTCAGATCACTGTCAGCGACAATGAGGTCAAGGCCTGGTATGACAGCCATGCCGACCGCTATCGTCAGCCGGAAGAGCGGCGTGCCAGCCACATCCTGATTCCCGTCGCCAAGGATGCCGCGGCCGGTGCAGTCAAGGAGGCCGAGAGCCGCGCTGCGGAAGTGTTGGCGCAAGTCCGCAAGACCCCGGGTGATTTTGGCAAACTGGCCAAACAGTATTCGAAAGATCCCGGTTCGGCCGACAAAGGTGGGGACTTGGGCTGGTTCGGCCATGGCATGATGGTGAAGCCGTTCGAAGAAGCCGCATTTGCCCTCAAGGAAGGCCAGATCTCAGATCTGGTGCGTTCCGATTTCGGTTATCACATCATTCGCGTGACCGGTGTCAAGGCTGCTCAGGGCAAGCCGCTAGCCGAGGTGCGTAACGATATCGCCGCCGAGATCAAGGCGCAGGGAGCGGCGAAGAAGTACGCGGAAATTGCTGAGAGTTTTAGCAACACGGTGTACGAACAGGCGGACAGCCTGGCGCCGGCAGCGGAGAAATTTGGCTTGCCGGTGCAGCAAAGTGGCTGGATTGCCAAGGGTGGTGCAGCCGCAGGCGTGCTGAACAATCCGAAGCTGATCGCCGCGCTGTTCTCCGATGATGCCATCAAGAACAAGCGCAATACCGAGGCCATTGAAGTGAAGCCTGCTGTATTGGTGGCTGCGCGCGTGCTTGAGTACAAGCCGGCAGCACAGCAGCCGTTGTCAGCGGTGTCGGCGGACATAGAGAAGTTTCTTGCCAGGCAGGAAGCTGCCAAGCTTGCCGCGGCCAACGGACAAGCCTTGCTGGCGAAGCTCAAGAATGGCGAGAAATCGACGAATTCCTGGAGCACGCCGCACTTCGTTGCCTCGGCCGCTGCCGCCGCTCTCAGACCGGTATTCAAGGCCGATGTTGCCAAACTGCCGACCTACGTTGGCAACGAGACGCCTGGCGGCTACGCTGTCTATCGAATTTCACAGGTGCGGCCGTACGTTGCGCAGGCTGGTGAGCCGAAACCCGAAGTCAAGGCATTGCGCAACCGCTATGCACGAGCAATCGCGGAGGAAGAGCAGACGGCGTGGCTCGAGACCTTGCGTAGCCGCTATCCCGTGGAACTGAATCTGGCCGCACTGGAAGCGAAGGAGAAGTAGCCGGCGCCAGCGGTCGTGGGTCAGCACCCGCGACCGGCGTCAGCTCAGCCGGGCAGGGGGTCTGAATTCCCTAGCGCGACCGTATTGAGGCCGCCATCGACATACATGATTTCGCCGGTGATTGCGCTAGCGAGGTCGGAGAGCAGGAAGGCTGCGGCATTGCCGACTTCGTCGATGGTGACATTGCGCCGCAGCGGCGCGTGGTGAGCGTTGTATGCAAGCAGTTTGCCGAAACTGCCGATTCCCGATGCCGCCAGAGTCTTGATCGGGCCGGCGGAAACGGCGTTGGCGCGAATGCCTTGCGGGCCGAGGCAAAAAGCCAGATAGCGAGTCGCCGCCTCGAGGCTGGCCTTGGCCAGTCCCATGGTGTTGTAGTTCGGCATGGTGCGCTCGGCGCCGAGATAGGTAAGTGCCAGCGTGGCCGCGTTGTTGCCCTTCAGCAGCAATGGCCGGGCTGCCTTCACCAGTGCGGGATAACTATAGGACGAGATGTCGTGCGCGATGCGAAAGGCGTCGCGCGTGATGCCGTCGAGGAAGTCGCCCTCGATCGCTTCGTTGGGAGCGAACGCGATGGAGTGCACCAGGCCATCAAGGCCGTCCCAGTGCTGCGCCAAAGCGACGAACAGATCGGTGATCTGCTGGTCGTCGGCGACGTCGCACGGGAACACGGCTTGGCTGTCAAATTCCTCGCCAAACTTCACCACACGTTCCTTGAAGCGATCGCTCTGGTAGGTGAACGCCAACTCGGCCCCCTCGCGCCGGCACGCCTTGGCAATGCCGTAGGCGATTGACCGGTTGGATAGCAGGCCGGTGATGAGAATCCGTTTGCCGGCGAGAAAGCCCATCTTGTTCCCCTGATGTTTGAACGGCGCGGATTATAGCGGATGCTATCCGCTGGCTAAGCATGGTGTCCGGGAATGACGACGCTATACTGTCAACTTGACGCGGGCGACAAGGGCGCCGAGCAAGGAGAACGAACCGAATGGGACTGGATGTATCTTGCCATCAACCGGCGTTGCCGCCCGCCGGAACAACCTGCCGCCACGCGGCAGGTGCTGCTTGGTGCCCAGGAAGGGACTCGAACCCCCACGGAGTTACCCGCTAGTACCTGAAACTAGTGCGTCTACCAATTCCGCCACCTGGGCAAGCGGCAAGAGGCGCGCATTCTATAGGAAAAGATTGAATTGTCAAAGCAACGCAGTGATCCGAATTCCCTGGCTGGTTTGTCGCCGCTACGGCGCGCCGATCCAATGATCGAACGCGAAATGGCAAAGTACGAATACCCGCTGCCGAGTCGTGAGTACATTTTGCAAACGCTGACCGAGAAAGGGATTCCAGTCAGCTTCGAAGATCTCATGCCGCTGCTGGACATCCGTGAAGGTGAGCATGAAGACTTCGCCCGACGCCTCGGGGCGATGGCCCGCGATGGCCAATTATTGCAGAACCGGCGCGGTGACTGGCTGATTCCGGACAAGGCGGACCTTGTTCGTGGTCGCATCGACGGACATGCCGATGGTTTTGGCTTTCTGGTCCCTGATGGCGGTGGTGCCGACATCTTCCTGCCCGAGAAGGAGATGGCCAAGGTGCTGCACGGCGACCGGGCGATCGCCCGTGTCGTCGGCCTCGATCGCAAGGGCCGGCCGGAAGGGAAGATCGTCGAAGTTACCGAACGGGCGAACAGCCGCGTCGTCGGCCGCGTCTATCAGGAACATGGTGTCTGGTATGTGATTGCGGAGAATCGCCGCATCAGCCAGGACATTCTCCTCACACCGCCGGAAAAGCGGGCGCAGAAGCCGACGCCCGGTCAGGTGGTTGTTGTCGAACTGATCGAACAGCCGAGCAAACAGTCACAACCCATCGGCAGGATCGTCGAACTGTTGGGCAACTATGCCGATCCAGGCATGGAGATCGAGATTGCCTTGAGGAAGCACGATTTGCCCTTCGTCTTTGGCAAGGATGCCGAACGGCAAGCGGCAAAGCTGCCGGACGAAGTGCGCAAGGCGGATTGGAAGGGACGGCAGGATCTGACCAAGCTGCCCTTGGTCACCATCGATAGCGAAACCGCCAGGGATTTCGACGATGCCGTCTATTGCCAGCGCCAGGGCAAAGGCTTTCGACTGGTGGTGGCCATCGCCGATGTTTCGCACTACGTGCAGCCGGGGAACGGGCTCGATCGCGATGCCTACGACCGTGGCAACTCGGTCTATTTCCCCCGCCGGGTCATACCGATGCTGCCGGAGAAACTGTCCAACGGTCTTTGTTCGTTGAATCCGCAGGTCGAACGCCTGTGCATGGCATGCGACATGGATATTGCCGGCAACGGCGATATCGAGAATTACCAATTCTATCCGGCCGTGATGTGGTCGCACGCGAGGTTGACCTATACCGAGGTCGCCGCAGCGCTGTACGAGCGCGACGACGCGGCGCGCAAGAAACTGGCGGCGCTGGTGCCGCACCTGGAGGATCTGGAAGCGCTGTATCGAGTTCTGGCTGCGGCGCGGGAACGGCGGGGGGCGATCGATTTCGAGACCCTCGAAACGCGAATGGTCTTTGACGATCACGGCAAGATCGCCAAGATCGAGCCTTACGAGCGTAACGACGCCCATCGCCTGATCGAGGAGTGCATGCTGGCGGCCAATGTTTGCGCCTCGGCCTTTCTCAAGGGGCACGGCCATCCGGCGCTCTATCGGATCCATGAGGGCCCGACGGCCGAGAGGCTGACGAAGCTGCGCGATTTTCTCGGCACCTTCGGCCTGCAACTGGGCGGCGGTGATGATCCGCACGCCAAGGACTACGCGCAATTGTTGGCCAAGTTGCAAGGTCGGCCGGACAAACAGCTATTGCAAACCGTCATGTTGCGTTCGCTGCGCCAGGCGATTTACAGTCCGGACAACGTCGGTCATTTCGGACTTGCCTACGAGAGCTACACGCACTTTACGTCGCCCATTCGACGCTATCCGGATCTGCTCGTCCATCGCAGCATCAAGGCCGTTCTGGCCAAGGAACATTATGTTCCTGGCGACTGGACCGAAATCGGGCTGCACTGTTCCACCACGGAACGGCGCGCCGACGAAGCTTCGCGTGACGTCGAAGCATGGCTGAAGTGCTTTTACATGCAGGACAGGATCGGCGAGGTGTTTTCCGGCAGCATCTCGGCCGTGGTTCCCTTCGGAATTTTTGTCGCCCTTGACGACGTGTTCATCGAGGGCTTGGTCCACGTCTCCGATCTCGGCCAGGATTACTTCCACTTTGACGAGAAGACACATGCCATGCTCGGCGAACGGACCGGCAAGCGTTTTCGGCTTGCCGATCGCGTGCGGGTACAGCTGGTTCGGGTCGATCTTGATCACAACAAGATCGACTTTAGACTCGCTGGCGAAGGTCGCTCCACCGACGCGCCCGAAAGAACCCCGCGCAAGCGGCGCTGATTATCCCAGGAGTTGACGCTGACTAAAGTAGGGTGAGCGAGTCTTGACATTCGCTTCCGAAGTCATTAGGGTGCCCAAAAGGACGGTAAACAAAGAATAAATGACCGTCACCAGCCGCATTGCCGTTGCTGGTTCTGGTAACACATCGCGTGTCTTGCTTCGGAGGGGGGCGAATGGCATCGACTCATTTGTGTTTCCGACAACCAAGCATCAGCTTCCGCAGCCTGCTGAGATGGCGAACGTCCTCTAATGCTGCCTTTTTAGACTCGATGGCCGTAAAGGCCTCGTTTCTTACTCCGACGATACCGTTCGGGGTTCTCGTTATCAATACTTTGTTGCGTTTTTCGGCTTCTATCAACCGAAAGGGAGTGCCATGCGCAAACTGATCGTCTTGGGTTGGAGAAGATTGAGTTCGAACTGGGCGGCGATTGTTCCCGGATTGGCGATCGTGGCAGGACTGCTGCCGATTGACGCATCGGCTCTGCCGCTGTTTGCCCGCCAGACCGGACAAAACTGTTTGTCTTGTCACGCTGGCGGACAATTTCCTGAACTGACTGCCTATGGCCGCAAGTTCAAACTGACTGGCTATACCATGGGCGAGCGTGCCACCATCCCGTTGGCCGTCATGGGTGTGGCATCTGCCAGCAAGGTGGCGTCGACCGCCGGCAGTACCGATGTCGGGGCGGATTTCCCCCACGACGGACAATTCGAATTCACGACGGCGAGTTTGTTGTGTTGCGGCAAGATCACCGACAACATCGGTTCCTTCATTCAGTGGACCTGGGATCGCTTCGATCACCAGAACGATGCCGGCAAGTGGGTCAGCAAGTCCCACATCGACCAGGTCGACCTTCGCTACGCAGATCGCTCCATCGCCCCGACCCATGATCTGATCTTCGGCGCCAGCTTGAACAACAATCCTGGCGTGGCTGACGTCTGGAATACCCATAACAGCGCTTTTACACCGGTGCCGACCTACGTACCGGTAGGCAATCCGGCGGGCAACGCCGGTGGTCCGTTTGTCGATGTGCCGGCAGCGCCCACGGATCAGAGCCTGGGACAACATTCCGCCGGCTTGACCGGCTATTTGTTCTGGAATGACTTTCTTTACGCGGAGGTTGGCGGTTACCGGTCGACCGAAAAGCCATTCACAGTACTTGGCGACACGCGCGTGTCGGGATTCGATTCGTTTCAACGCCTGAAGGGCATCAATCCCTATTGGCGCCTGGCGCTGAACCACGATTGGGGTGCCAATAGCGCCATGATCGGCATACATGGCATGTCGGCCGAGACCTATCTCGACTCTGCGGATACCGGCAGCCCGACCGCGAAATTCCGCGATATCGGCATCGACGGCCAATACCAGTACATCCTCGATCCACACGTGCTGACGGCGATGTTCAGTTATACGCACGAGAAGCAGAGCTACAACGACGCGCTGTGGAATTTGAGTAACGCCAATTTCACCGGCACGTTTGCCAACTCGTCGAATACGCTGGATTATCTCCGCGCCAAGGTGACCTACATCTATCAGGCCAAGTACGGCGTGTCGCTGGCCCATACCAGCATTCGTGGCAGCGCTGATGCGGTTTTGTATGGCAATCCGACGGCAGTGCCTGATTCGCGGCTATGGGCGCCCGAGATCTTCTGGACGCCTGTGCAGAATGTCCGCGTCGGACTTCAGTACTTCATGTGGGACAAGTATCTCGGCGCCAAGTCGAACTATGACGGCAATGGCCGCAACGCCAAGGACAACAACACGCTGTTCGTGTACGTGTGGGCGGCCTACTGATCGCCCATGGCAATGTTAACGACGACGCGATTCCCGCCCCAACTGCTGAAATCATCGGAGGACGCCATGAGATGGATTCTTCTTGCCGCCATCGCCGCGCTCGGCCTGATCGGCTGCGCCAACCTCGAACGCTCGCGTGATCTAGCCAACCCGAACGTTCGCCCTGAAGTGACTGCAGCGCAAGTGTGCTCCAACTGCCACGGTCTGGACGGCAACTCCGTGTCGCCAATATTTCCCAGGCTGGCCGGGCAACAGGAGTCATACATCGTGGCCCAGCTCGAGAACTTTCGCAGTCACCAGCGGTCGGACCCGGCGGGCTACGAGTACATGTGGGGCATCAGCCGCAGCCTGACCGACGCCCAGATAAAGGGACTGGCGGAGTACTTCGGCCGGCAGACGGCAGGCAAGAATGCTGCGGTCGCAGGCGGCAGCCTGGATGCCGGACGCAAGATCTTCGAGCAGGGCGTACCCGAGAAGGAGACTGCGCCATGCATGGCTTGCCATGGGGCCAATGCCGAGGGTCTGGGTGCATTCCCGCGGCTGGCTGGCCAACATCAAGACTACCTGGTGAAACAGTTGCACGTCTTTCAGGAGACCGAGGGACGTCCCGGAACACCGATGAAGCAGATCACCCACTTGCTGACCAATGAAGACATGGTCAATGTTGCCGCCTACTTGCAGGCTTTCCCCGGGCAGTAGCTTGAGGCAAGCGAACTCAACGCAGAATTCGTGAAAGGGAACTCATGATGAGAAAGCACTTGATCCTTGTCGTGGTTGGCGCGTTTGCCAGCGCGGGCGCCGTAGCGGCGGATCGCTACACTGTCGATCCGACATTTACCGTGCCGACTTTCGAGATCGGCCATCTCGGCTTCACGACCCAGCAGGGGCGCTTCAATCACGCCACAGGGACTGTCGTCCTTGATCGGGCAGCACACAAAGGCAGTGTCGAACTCATCATCGATACCAAGTCGCTGGACATGAGTTCGGCAGCATGGACCCGGCATCTGGCGGAGCCGGATCTGTTCAACAGCGAGAAGTATCCGACCATGACTTTCCAGGCCTCAACCCTGACATTCAAAGGCGACAAGGTTGTCGGCGCCGACGGCATGTTTACCCTGCGTGGTATCACCAAGCCACTACGGGTTACGGTGAACGGCTTTCGTTGCCTGGCTCATCCGATGACCAAGAAAGAGGTCTGCGGCGGCGATGTGACCGCTGTGATCAAACGGTCGGAGTTCGGCATGACCAAGTACATTCCAGAAGTGAGCGACGAGATCAGTATTCGCGTTCCGGTCGAGGCGCATAAGGACTGATAACGCTGCCCTAAGCGGCGGGCCGGCAGTGTTGTCGCGGCTCGCCGGTGTCGGCAAGACAGAATGTGCGGCTGTTGGCTGCCGTCAGGGATGCGGCAGGATATGATGCGTCCGCCAACATCTTCATCATTTTCAGCACAGCGACAACCGATATGTCTGACACGCGAATGATTTGCGGCTTCCACGCCGTTACGGCCAAGTTGCGTCATGCGCTGGAAGATGTCAAAGAGATTCTCGTCGCCGAGGGGCGTCGAGACGGGCGGATGCGCGATCTCCTGCGTGTCGCCGAAGCGGCGGGTGTGCGGGTGATCGCCTGCGAGCCGGAACGGCTCGACGGACTGGCTGGTGGTACCCGGCATCAAGGCGTTGTGGCACGGGTTGCCGCGGTCGGAAAGTACGTCAGCCTTGACGATGTGCTCGACCCGTTGACGGAACCTGCGCTGCTGCTCGTCCTGGATGGTGTCCAGGATCCGCACAACCTGGGTGCCTGCCTGAGAGTTGCCGATGCCGCCGGGGCCCATGCGGTCGTCGCGCCGAAGGATCGCGCCTGCGGTTTGAATGCCGCTGCGATCAAGGTGGCGAGCGGTGCGGCGGATACCGTGCCCTATATTGTCGTCACCAACCTCGCCCGTTGCTTGCGCGAGCTGCAGGAACGCGGCATCTGGGTGATCGGCACGGCAGGCGAAACAGACAAGGATCTCTACGCGGTCGACCAGCATGGTCCGGTCGCCTGGGTCCTTGGTGCCGAAGGCAGTGGCCTGCGGCGATTGACCCGGGATACCTGCGACGAACTCGTGCGTATCCCGATGGCGGGTACCGTGGAGAGCCTGAATGTCTCGGTGGCAGCCGGAATTTGCCTCTTCGAGACGCGTCGCCAGCGCGGCTAGGCAGCTAGACCAGAACCGCTACCAGAGTCGCCACCAGGCCTTGGATTTCCCCTGGCCGTTCAGATAGGCACTGTCGGGAAAGTTCTTGCGCATCACGCGCTCGGCGTCGTCGCGCAGATCGTTGAGACCGAGCGCGTCGTAGGCCTTGACCATGATGTAGAGCGCCCGCTCGTTGGCGGGTGCGGTCGGGTAGGTCTTGATCGCGTCCTGGGCCCGGGCCGCCGCAGCCACGTAGTCACCACGGCGCAGATAGAAGTCGGCAACGTGGGTTTCGTGCGATGCCAGCGCATTGACCAGGTAATGCAAGCGCTTCACCGCGTCTGGGGCGTACTTGCTGTCGGGAAAGCGGGTGACCAATTCCTTGAAGGCATCGAAGGATTCTCGCGCAGTTTTTGGGTCGCGCTCTGACGGATCCTGGTCGCTGATGCTGCCGAACATGCCCAGATCCTCATTGAACAACGCCAATCCTTTCAGGTAGTAGGCGTAGTCGACGTTCGGGTGGTTCGGATGCAGGCGCATGAAGCGGTCACAGGCAGCAGTGGCCGAGGCGATTTCATTCTGCTTGTAGTAGGCATAAGCGACTTCGAGCTGGGACTGCTGGGCAAAGCGGCCATAGGGATAGCGGGCTTCCAGCTTCTCGAAGAACTTGATTGCCTTGTCGTAGGCGCCGTCGTTCATCGCATCCATTGCTTCGGCGTACAGCTTGTTCGCCGTCCAGCCGACCGTCTCGTCTTTTTCTTCCGGCAGCAGGCCGCAGCCGCCGAGCAGGACTGCGAGAATCAGGAGCAGAGAGGCTAAACTACGCATAATGAATGTTCCACAATCAGAGTCGGGCGATTATAGCTCAGGGCAACCGGCACTCCTGAGCATTCCAGCTTCTTGCGCTGGTTTGCGTCTGGACGCCGCGCTGGCGCGCCTGCTGCCCGAGTATTCGCGCAGCCGCCTCCAGGTATGGCTGAAGGACGGCCGGGTAACGGTCGACGGCGATTGCGCCGATGCCAAGCGCAAGGTGTTCGGTGGCGAGCAGATCGTCCTGGCTGTCAGGCCGGATAATCCTTCAAACGTCGCCGGAGAAGAGATCGACCTGCCGATCGTGTATGAGGACGCACATCTGTTGATTATCGACAAGCCGGCCGGACTGGTTGTTCATCCGGGCAGCGGCAATCGGTCGGCGACCATGATGAACGGTTTGCTGCATCATGCGCCCGCACTGGCTTCGGTGCCGCGCGCCGGCATCGTGCATCGGCTGGACAAGGAGACCAGCGGCCTGCTCGTAGTGGCAAAGACGCTGGCGGCGCAAACCGACCTGGTCCGCCAGTTGCAAGCGCGCACCGTCGGCCGTCGCTATTTCGCGCTGGTGCACGGCGACCTCGCCGGCGATGGTCAGGTCGACGCGCCGATCGGCCGCCATCCCGTGCAACGGACCAAGATGGCTGTGGTGGCGAAAGGCCGCGCGGCCCGCACCCATTATTCGGTGCGTGAGCGCTTCGCTAACGCCACCTTGCTCGAATGCCGCCTGGAAACCGGGCGNNTACGGTCGGCGCAAGAGCGCCGACGTGCGGCTGGACCGTTTTCCGCGTCAGGCGTTGCATGCCTGGCAACTGACGCTCAGACACCCGGCGAACGGTCAGACCGTGAGCTGGCAGTCTGAGCTGCCGGCCGATTTCGCATCGCTGCTGGAGGAAATCCGTCATGGCTGACTTCATCTATCCCGACTGGCCGGCACCGACCCGAGTCAAGGCGATGACCACCACGCGTTGGTTCGGCAATCTGGCAGCGCACGTCGAGGACGATCCCGAAATGCTGGCCACGCGGCGTGACATCCTGCGCCGCCATCTGCCCGCCGATCCGCTTTGGCTGACCCAGGTGCACGGTGCGCAATGCGTCAGTGCCGAGAATGCCCGCGCCGGCGTCGAGGCAGACGCATCCATCGCTCGTTCGCCCGGTCATGTCTGTGCGATCCTGACTGCGGATTGTCTGCCCATCCTGCTTTGCGATACGGAAGGCACGACGGTGGCGGCGATTCATGCCGGCTGGCGTGGCCTGGTCGCTGGCGTCGTCGAGTCGACGGTCAGGGCGATGGCTATTCCCGGAAACCAATTGCTCGCCTGGCTTGGGCCGGGGATCGGGCCGCAGGCCTACGAAGTCGGCCGCGATGTCTGGCTCGAGTTCTCGGGCTACGACGGCGGAGCGCTGAAGATGTTCGCCGAGCAACCGAACGGCAAATGGCTGTGCGATCTCTACGGCATTGCCCGCCAGCAGCTTGCCCGGGTTGGCATCGAGCGCGTCTGGGGCGGCGATTACTGTACTTTCAGCGAACGGAAGCAGTTCTTTTCCCATCGCCGTGACGGCCAAACCGGACGCATGGCAACGCTGATCTGGACCGTATAATGATCCTATGGATACGCTGACCTGGATCGTCGTTACTGCCCTGGCCGGCGGCGCCTTGTCCGTGCTGGCTGCTGCTGCGGTGGCATTGAGTGCACGCAGCACCTGGGTGCCCGGCTTGATCAGTTATGCCATCGGCGCCTTGCTCGGCGCGGCATTTCTTGAAGTTCTACCGGAAGCCATTACGGCGAGCGGCGACGCTCGCTTTACCACGGCCGTCGTTCTCGCCGGCATTCTTGCCTTCTTCGTGCTCGAGAAGCTGGTGCTCTGGCGCCATTGCCACGTCGAGACATGCGAGGCCCATGAGCTCGCGGCCGTCAGTAACGATCACGGTCGTAGTGGCCTGATGATTCTGATCGGCGATACCTTCCATAACTTCGTTGATGGCATTCTGATCGCCGCCGCGTTCATGGAAGACACCAGACTCGGAATCGTCACCGCATTGGCCATCGTTGCCCACGAGATTCCCCAGGAGGTGGGCGATTTCGTGATTCTGCTGCACTCGGGATACGGGCGGACCAAGGCCCTGAACTACAACTTGTTGGCCAGTCTGGCGACATTGATTGGCGGTCTGGTCGCCTATTTCGCACTAGGAACGGCACAGACAGCGGTGCCCATAGTTCTGGCGACGGCGGCGGCGAGCATGATCTACGTCGCCATCGCCGACCTGATTCCGGGTCTGCACAAGCGCACTGAGCTGGCGGCCACTCTCCAGCAGGTCGTGCTGATCGCCCTGGGTGTGGGATCCATCGCGCTCACGCACTATTTCCTGGAAGGCTGATCGTCTTCGGCTGATTTCTTTCGCCGGCGGCGCACGGGTGTGCCGACGATCCAGAGCATCAATGCCAACGGAGCCAATCCGTATAAGGCAAACGTAAGGATCCCGGCGGTAATATTCGGCTCAGTCAACGCCATCAGCACGGTGACGTACAGCCAAGCGCAGGCGACGATGTACATGCATGAATTATAACGGAAGTTATGAGGTTGACAGCCGGGATGCTGCAATGCACAATCCCGGGCTGAAAGGGCGGCAGGCACCCTGCCGGGAAGGGAAATCGATGTCGTCCGTACCGGATTTTTCAGCAGCGCTGGAAGCGCTGGCCAAGGCTTGGGAGCCGCACAATCAGGCGCTTTCGGCGCTGCAGGACGAATGGCGCAGCAGCCATTCGCGGCTGTGGCAAACCATGCTCGAGCGACGAGCAGGCTCGGATTCGCTGCCAGTTGCCAAGCCCGAGCCCGGTGACAGGCGCTTCGAGCATCCAGCCTGGGCAAGCAGTCCGGTCTTCGATTACCTGCGCCANNCACACCCGCGATCGCATGCGCTTCATGGCGCGCCAGTTCATCGACGCTGCTGCGCCGACGAATTTTCTCGCCACCAACCCCGAATTTGTCCAACGCGCTGTCGATACTCAAGGCGAGAGCATCAAGCAAGGCATCCAGAACCTGCTGGCCGACCTCGAGAAGGGGCGGATTTCGATGACTGACGAGTCGGCGTTCGAAGTCGGGCGCAATCTCGCCGTGACGCCCGGTGCTGTCGTCTTCGAAAACGAGTTGATGCAACTCATCCAGTACGCGCCCCTCACTGCTGCCGTGGCCAAGCGGCCGCTGGTGATCGTGCCGCCGTGCATCAACAAGTACTACATTCTCGACCTGAAACCGGAGAATTCCTTCGTCCGCTATGCGGTTGAGCAGGGCAATACCGTGTTCCTGGTTTCCTGGCGGAATCCGCAAGTCGAGCAGGGACATCTGCAATGGGACGACTATATCGAGCGAGGCGCGCTGACGGCATTGCGTGTCGCTGGCGAGATCGCTCGCGTCGATCAAGTGAATGCGCTTGGCTTCTGCGTCGGCGGCACCATCCTGTCGTCGGCGCTGGCGGTCAGTCGCGCACGTGGCGAACAGGTCGTGGCATCGCTGACCTTGCTCACCACCTTGCTGGATTTCTCGCAGGCTGGGGAACTGTCCTGCTTTGTCGATGAAACATCGGTCGCGGCGCGTGAGAACACCATCGGCAAGGGTGGCCTGTTGAGTGGCCGCGAGCTGTCGGCGGTATTTTCGGCTTTGCGCGCCAACGATCTGATCTGGCAATACGTCGTCGGCAACTACCTGATGGGCGGCAAGCCAACAGCCTTCGATCTGCTGTATTGGAATTCGGATTCGACCAATCTCCCTGGCCCGTTTGCCGTCTGGTACTTGCGCAACATGTACCTGGAAAACAACTTGCGCGTGGCGGGCAAGCTGACCATGTGCGGTGAGAGCGTGGATCTGGGCCGAGTCGACATGCCGGCCTTCATCCTCGCGACCCGCGAGGACCATATCGTGCCATGGCAGTCGTCGTTTCTTGGCAAGCGCTTGTTGGGCGGCGAGACGACATTTGTTCTCGGCGCTTCCGGACATATCGCCGGCGTCATAAATCCGGCGACGAAGAATAAGCGTAGCTATTGGAGCAACGAAGCCGACGTTGCCGACGCCAATGAATGGTTGGCGTCTGCCTCTGAAACCAAGGGCAGTTGGTGGCCGCGTTGGAGTGCCTGGCTGGCGCGACATGCCGGCGGCGAAGTCAAGGCCAGGGTGAAATTGGGTAACAAGAAACACCCACCAGGAGAGGCAGCACCGGGCAGGTTCGTAAGAGAGAAGGCAAACTGACAGAGGCGACGATCATGCAAAGAGTGGCGCTGGTGACTGGTGGCATGGGTGGTTTGGGTGAGGCGATCTGTATCAAGTTGGCGGCACTGGGCGACAAGGTGGTGGCCACCTACAGTCCGAACAATGCCAAAGCGCAGGAATGGCTACGGCGCATGAACGACATGGGCTATGGTTTCAAGGGCTTTGCCTGCGATGTCACCGACTTCGATTCCAGCAAGACGTGTGTGGACCAAGTGGTCAAGGAGTTCGGCAAGGTCGATGTGCTGGTCAACAATGCCGGCATCACGCGTGACATGACGTTCAAGAAGATGACCAAGGCCGACTGGGACGCGGTCATTCATACCAACCTCGATTCCGTTTTCAACATGACCAAGCAGGTCGTGGATGCCATGGTCGAGCGCGGCTGGGGGCGCATTATCAACATCTCGTCAGTCAACGGCACCAAGGGCGCCTTTGGCCAGACCAACTACTCGGCGGCCAAGGCCGGCATGCACGGCTTTACCAAGGCACTGGCGCTCGAAGTCGCCAAGAAGGGCGTGACCGTAAACACGATTTCGCCCGGCTACATCGGTACCAAGATGGTCATGGCGATCCCGCAAGAGGTGCTCGACAGCAAAATTCTGCCGCAGATTCCGCAGGCCCGCTTGGGCAAGCCGGAAGAAGTGGCTGGGCTGGTTGCCTATCTGGCTTCGGAGGAGGCGGCGTTCGTCACCGGTGCCAATATTTCCATCAACGGCGGCCAACACATGTTCTGAGGCCGTCCGCTTTCACAAGGAGAAGTAGAAATGACTCAACGCGTAGCTTTCGTCACCGGCGCCATGGGCGGCCTGGGCACGGCAATTTGCCAAGCCTTTGCCAAGGACGGTTACAAGGTCGTGGCGGCTTACCACCCGCAATTTGACAACAAGGACGAGTGGCTGAAGGAGATGGAAGCTGCCGGCTTCAAGGATTTCGTCTGTGTCGCCGGAGACGTATCCAAGATCGAGGAATGCCAGGCGATGGTGACCGAGGCCGAGGCCAAGGTTGGCCCGGTCGACATTCTGGTCAACAACGCCGGCATTACTCGCGATCGCTTCTTTGCCAAGATGGAAAAGGATCAGTGGGAGGCCGTGATTTCGACCAACCTGTCGAGCCTTTTCAACATGACCAAACAGGTGTCGGCCAAGATGGCGGAACGGGGTTGGGGCCGCATCATCAACATCTCTTCGGTGAACGGCGTCAAGGGCCAGGCCGGCCAGGCCAATTATTCTGCCGCCAAGGCTGGCGTCATCGGCTTCACCAAGGCACTGGCCCAGGAACTGGCCACCAAGGGCGTGACAGTGAATGCCATCGCTCCCGGCTACGTGGCGACCAAGATGGTGATGGCCATCCGTGAAGACATTTTGAAGACGATCGTTGATAGCGTGCCGATGAAGCGCTTGGCCAAGCCCGAGGAAATGGGCGCTCTGTGTTCCTATCTGGCGTCCGATCTGGCCGGCTACATGACTGGCGCGACCCTCAATATCAACGGTGGCCTGCACATGATGTAAGCATGGCTCGCGTTTGCGCAATGCTCCCCCGCTACGGCGGGGGTTTCGCTCTATAATTATTGCGCCGCCACATCGAACAAGACCTACACAAGCGGACACCTGCCGAGGAGATATTGGATGGCCGAGCCACTGAGACTTGTCAAGAAGTATCCGAACCGTCGCTTGTACGATACGCGGACAAGTACTTACATCACATTGGTCGACGTCAAGGAGCTGGTGCTGAAGCACGAGGAGTTCCAGGTGGTCGACGCCAAGAGCGGCGAAGACCTGACGCGCAGCATTCTGTTGCAAATCATCCTCGAGGAAGAGGCGGCAGGCGCGCCGATGTTCTCGTCTGACCTGTTGGCCCAGATGATTCGTTTCTACGGTAACGCCATGCAGGGCATGATGGGCAAGTACCTGGAAAACAACATCAAGGGTTTTGCCGAAATGCAGCAGAAGCTGCAGGACCAGGCGCGGCATCTGTACGGAGACAACGCCGGCATGAGCAAGGAACTTTGGTCGCAGTTCCTGGGCTTCCAGGGGCCGGCCGTGCAAAGCATGATGGGTGCATACGTCGACCAGAGCGCAAAGATGTTTCAGCAGATGCAGGAAAACATGCAAGAACAGACACGCAAGCTGTTCTCCGGGTTCCAGTACCCCGGCTACACGGGCGATGAGGCAGCGGACAAGAAGTAGCCCCGCGCCGACAATGATTTCCGCTGTGTTGCAACAGCGCGGCTAGCCCGACAGTGGCTACCCTTTTGCCGTGCTTGCCGGGCGGCAGGACGGTGCGAGCGACAAACAGTGAATAAGAAGAAGCTGAAAGTTCCAACCGTCGGATTTGTCAGCCTCGGTTGTCCTAAGGCGACGGTCGATGCCGAACTGATCTTGACGCGGCTGCGTGCCGAAGGCTACGCGATCTCGCCGAGCTACGCCGAGGCTGATCTGGTTGTCGTCAATACCTGCGGCTTCATCGATGCCGCCGTCGAGGAATCGCTGGAGGCGATCGGCGAGGCTTTGAGCGAGAACGGCCGGGTCATTGTCACCGGCTGCCTGGGTGCCAAAGGCGATGTGGTCATCTCGAATTATCCCAAGGTGTTGGCGGTGACCGGTCCGCATGCGCTGCCCGAAGTGATGGCCGCGGTGCACCAACACCTGCCGCCGCTGCATGATCCCTTCGTCGATCTGGTGCCACCTCAGGGCATCAAGCTGACGCCCGAGCACTACGCCTATCTGAAGATTTCCGAAGGTTGCAACCACCGCTGCTCTTTCTGCATCATCCCTTCGCTACGCGGTGATCTGGTCAGCCGTCCGCTCGGCGAAGTGATGCAGGAGGCGGAAAATCTGGTGGACGCAGGCGTCAAGGAGTTGCTGATCGTCTCGCAAGATACCAGCGCCTATGGTGTCGATGTCCGCTACCGCACCGGCTTCTGGGGTGGCCGGCCGATGAAGACCCGCTTGTTCGAACTGGCCAGCGCTCTGGGTGACCTCGGCGTCTGGGTTCGCCTGCACTATGTTTATCCCTATCCCAGCGTTGACGATCTGTTGCCGCTGATGGCCGAGGGCAGGGTATTGCCCTACCTGGACGTGCCCTTCCAGCACGCCAGCCCGCGCCTCTTGAAGCTGATGAAGCGACCAGGCGACATCGAGCGCACCCTCGATCGCATTGCCGCCTGGCGGCGCGTCGTGCCGGATCTGACCATACGCTCGACTTTCATCACCGGTTTTCCTGGCGAGACCGAGCGCGAATTTGACGAACTGCTCCAGTTCCTCGACGCCGCGGAACTTGATCGCGTTGGTGCCTTTGCCTATTCGCCCGTCGATGGGGCCGCCGCCAACGAATTGCCGGGTGCCTTGCCCGAACAGACGCGCGAGGAACGGCGCATGCGTCTCATGCAGCACCAAGAGGACATCAGTACCCGCCGGCTGGAGGCGAAGATCGGCCGCACCATCACGGTCCTGATCGATGACGTCGACGAGGAAGGGGCCGTTGCCCGCTCGACTGCCGATGCACCCGAGATCGACGGCCTGGTCTACATCACTGACGGCGAGGAACTGGAGGTTGGTGAGTTCGCCACCGTGACCGTTACCGACTGCGACGTGCACGATCTCTATGCCGTGCTGGCATGAACGAATTTCTTGAGCGCCTGCGCGCAATCGTCGGCAATGCCTATCTGATTGTCGAGGCAGACGAGATGAGCGCTTACGTCACTGACTGGCGTGGGCGTTATCGGGGTTCGGCAGTTGCCGTAGTGCGCCCGGCCAATAGCGAACAGTTGGCAGCCGTCGTACAGGCCTGTGCCGATGCCGGGGTCGCCATGGTGCCGCAGGGCGGCAATACCGGCTTGTGCGGGGGGGCGACGCCGATCGGTGGTGAAGTGATCATCAGTCTGACGCGTCTGAACCGCATTCGCGGCGTCGACACTGACAACGCCACCATTACCGTCGAAGCCGGTTGTACGCTGCGTCAGGTGCAGGAAGCGGCCGAACGCATCGATCGTTTGTTCCCATTGTCGCTGGCCGCCGAAGGCACCGCGACCATTGGTGGCAACCTGTCGACCAATGCCGGCGGCGTCCAGGTACTGCGCTATGGCAATGCCCGCGAGCTTTGTCTCGGTCTCGAAGTGGTATTGGCCGACGGTCGCCTCTGGGACGGCTTGCGCGGCCTGCGCAAGGACAATACTGGCTACGATCTCAAGCAGTTGTTCATCGGCGCGGAGGGGACGCTCGGCTTCATTTCGGCCGCGGTGCTCAAGCTCTATCCGCGCCCACGGCAGCAGGTCACGGCGTGGGCGACAGTGGCCGATCCGGCGCGCGCGGTGGCGCTGCTGTCGCAGCTGCGGGGCCATATCGGCGATCGTTTGACGGCATTCGAGTTGATCGATCGGACCGGCCTCGATCTCGTGCTGAAGCATATTCCCGACAGCCGCGAGCCGCTGCCGGGGCGATCGCCTTGGCAAGTGCTGATCGAGGTATCCGACACCATTGCCGGCAGCGATTTGCGGCCACGAGTGGAAGCAGTGCTGGGCGAGGCGGTTGCGTCCGAGTTGATCGTGGATGTGGCACTTGCGGAGAGCCTTGGCCAGGCGACCGCGCTTTGGCACTTGCGCGAGAGCCTGTCGGAAGCGCAGAAGGTCGAAGGCCTTTCGATCAAGCATGACGTCTCGCTGCCGGTTTCGCGTATTGCAGAATTTATCGCCATCGCCGGCAGCAAACTACGTGAGGAATTTCCCGACGTACGCATCGTCTGCTTTGGCCACGTTGGCGACGGCAACTTGCATTACAACCTCTCGCGATCGCCGGCCGACGAGAACAATCGCTTCGTCGCCGCGACGCCGCGCGTCAACACCATCGTCCATGATGTGGTCAGCGATCTTGCTGGCTCCATATCGGCAGAACACGGAGTTGGACAACTCAAACGGGCTGAGCTAAGGCGCTACAAGAGTGGGCTGGAAATGGAATTGATGCGCTCGTTGAAGCGGGCTTTCGACCCTCGGGGGCTGATGAATCCGGGCAAAGTACTATGAGCGAAATAATGTTGGCGAAGACGCTTTACACGCTATGGGGCGCTACGTATAATGCGCGCTCCCTTGTGGGGGTATAGCTCAGCTGGGAGAGCGCTTGCATGGCATGCAAGAGGTCCGCGGTTCGATCCCGCGTACCTCCACCAAAGGAAATGTCCCTATCGTCTAGAGGCCTAGGACAATACCCTTTCACGGTATGAACCGGGGTTCGAATCCCCGTGGGGACGCCACCAAATTCCCGGCGCTGAGCCGGTAAGATAGCTGCAAGGTTTGAGCTTGCAAGTCAAGCTCTACCTTTTCCAGCAAGCCAGCAACGAAGTCTTTCAACCTGTCACGGTCGAGAGCTTCGATGTCTTCGGCTAGACCGCGCAATATCCGGGCGACCTGCGCCTCGGTTGGCGCTCAGAATTTTCTGAGGTAGGGTTGGACCCATACGTAGGTTGTGCCGCCAGGCACAACATTGATCTTTTGCCGCGGTTCGCCACCTATCCCATAACTGGTATAACGAGGGCATGGCCAACAAAGATAAGTCGCTCGTCTGGATCGGCAGCAGCAAGAAAGACCTTATGGCGCTGCCGCCTGATGTGCGGAAGTTCTTTGGTCACGCCTTGGATTTCGCGCAGCGAGGCGGCCAGCATGACGCGGCAAAGCCACTCAAAGGCTTTGCTGGGGCTGGTGTTTTGGAAGTTGTCGAAAACGATGCCGGCGGCACCTATCGCGCCGTCTACACCGTCAAATTTGCGGAAGCGGTGTTTGTCCTGCATTGCTTCCAGAAGAAGAGTAAGAGCTATCGCTACACCGAAAGAGGACATGGAGATTATTCGCGCTCGGTTGAGAGTAGCCGAAACGTGGGCAAAGGAGTTACGACATGGCAAAGCACATGATTGACGACATCGAGATCGAAACCAGCTCAGGCAATGTTTTTGCCGACCTCGGCCTGCCCGATGCTGAGAAACTCAAAATCAAGTCCGGGCTGGTGATTGAAATTCGGAAGGCCATACGTAACCTTGGGCTGACTCAACAGGCAGCGGCCAAGCGCATGGGTATAAGTCAACCGAAAGTATCGGACATGATGCGCGGCGACTTCGCCAACCTGTCCGAACGCAAACTAATGGAGTGCCTGAACCGCCTCGGGTACGACATCGAAATTAAGGTACGCCCAGCCGCCGATCCGGTCGGGCATCTGACGCTTGCGGTGGCATGAATACCAAGAAATTGTACGTTAGGGCACGATCTGTCAGATTGAGTGCGTAGGTTGTGCC
>PMIF01000145.1:3149-9080 GCA_003157035.1 Rhodocyclaceae bacterium | reverse complement strand
TCGGGGCGTTTCGGCAGCAACTGCTTGAGATAGCCGAGCAGAAAGTCGATGTTGAGGCTGCGCTCGTGGGCTTCGTCGATCAAGAGCGTGTCGTACTGGCGCAATAGCGGATCGGTCTGCGTCTCGGCGAGCAGGATGCCGTCGGTCATCAGCTTGATGTAGCTCTCCGGCGTGCTGCGATCGGTAAAGCGGATCTTGTAACCGACGTGGCGCCCGAGCTCCGACTTGAGCTCCTGGGCGATGCGCGTTGCCGTTGCCCGCGCGGCGATGCGGCGCGGCTGAGTGTGGCCGATCAGCCCGGCGATGCCCCGGCCGAGTTCGAGGCAGATCTTCGGTAGTTGCGTCGTCTTGCCCGAGCCGGTCTCGCCGCAGACCACAATGACCTGGTGCGCCGTAATGGCTTGGGCGATCTCGGCGCGACGCTGGTTGACCGGCAATGCCTCGTCATAGGTGATGGCTGGCCGGGCAGCCAGGCGGCTGGCGAGGCGTTCGGCGAGCAGTTTGGCGTCGGGGCGTTTGGCGGCGGCGGGTTTTCGCATCATGGCCGGGCATTTTACGTTTACCGAAGCCGCCTTCGACCTTTGATCTGTCGCAACGCGGCAAGCCGATCATTCGCTATACTTCGCCGACCATAAGCTCGGGTAATGCCCCGCCCGAGTAACAGCAGGAGTGGACGCCATGTCGGCTGTACCAGCACCGAGAGATTTGATCGTCAATCCCACCGGCGAAGCGGTTGCTTATTCGGATGACCCGCGCGACGTTGGTTGGGTGGTCAAGAACATTCCCTGTCAGAGCGCCTGCCCGGCAGCGACGAATATTCCTGCCTATATTCGCGCCATTGCCGAGGGGCGGCATGGTGACGCCTATGAAATCAACCGTCAGGCCAATGTCCTGCCCGGCGTGCTTGGCCGCATCTGCTCGCGGCAATGTGAGAAGGCCTGCCGGCATGGCTGGCCGGGTAACGGCGAACCGGTTGCCATCTGCAACCTGAAACGTTCGGCTTCCGATCTGAAGAATTCCGGACACCGCATTACGGAAGAACTCTTCGCTCCCACCGGCAAGCGCATCGCCATCGTCGGCGCCGGTCCGGCCGGAGTCGCCGCGGCCCACGACCTTTCCGTGCTTGGCCACGATGTCACGCTGTTCGAGCGCGAGAGTCAACCTGGCGGCATGCTGCGCTATGGCATTCCGGCGTTCCGGCTGCCGCGCGATATCCTCGAAATTGAGTTGCACAACGCCCTGCGCCTGGGCGTCGAGTTGCGTGTGGGGGAGGGTGTCGGCAAGAACACCTCCTTCCCCGTGGCGCGCCTGCTGCGCGACTACGATGCCGTGCTGATGTCCGCCGGTTGCATGGCGCCGCTGCCGCTGCCGCTCAACGGCGAGTGGAAGAATCGCGATCCGGCCGACACTTGTCCCGACGTCGAGCACGGGCTGCCTTTCCTCATGGCGCTTCACCGCGACGAGAAGAAGACAGTGCGCCGGCGCGTCGCCGTGGTCGGCGCCGGTTTTTCGGCGCTCGATTGCGCCCGGGTGGCGGCGCGCCTGGGCGCCCAGGAAGTGGTCATCCATATCCGCACCGCGGAGGAATACATTCCGGTCACCAAGGAAGAAATATTCGAGGCCAAGCGCGAAGGTATCCGCATTCGCGGCCTGCGCACGCCGGTCGGCATCGAACTGGATGCTGACGGCAGGCTCACCGGCGTCCGTTTCGTCCAGAATCGCCTCGGTGGCTGGCGCGAAGGTGGCCGCCGCCTGGCCATTCCGATCCCCGGCTCGGAGTTCTTCGAGCCCTGCGATACGCTATTGATTGCCATCGGTCAGAAGACCGTGAATGACTTCCTCGATGTTCCCGTCGAACTCGACCGCTGGCAGAACGTGCGCATTGGCGAGAACGGCATGACCTCGGTACGCGGCTTGTTTGCCGCCGGCGATTACGTGACCGGTCCGACGACCGTGATCGAGGCGATCGGCCGTGGCCGCCAGGGCGCAGCGCAGATCGACGCCTGGCTGATGGGCGAGACGCGCAGGCGGCGGCTGGTGCGCATCGAATCGGTCGCCGAGCCCCTGCGCGAGCGCGCCTTCGACTTCATCGGCCGCCAGGAGATGCCGACTGCAGTCCCCAATGAGCGGCTGCGATCGCGAACTCTGGAGGTTGATCTTGGCTTGCCGGCGCAGCCGTGTCAGGAGGAATCGAAGCGCTGCTATCTGTGCAATCTCAAGTATCAGATCGACGTCGACCGTTGCATCTACTGCCGTGCCTGCATCGAAGTCGCGCCGCGCGCCTGCATCAAGCTGGTCGAGAGCGTCGACATCGAAGCCGACGGCAGTTGCGGCAAGCTGCGCGAAGCCAAGGAATGGAACAAGGTTGGCGCCATCTGGATCGATAACAATGAGTGCATCCGCTGCGGCGCCTGCTTCAAGGTCTGTCCGGTGAAATGCATCTCGATTACGCGCAACGAGTTCGTCGAGGTGGATCAGCCATGAATGCACCGCGTCACCATGTCGTCGTCGGCAGCGGCGTCGCCGGCAATCAGGCCGCCGAAACGCTGCGCAGCCGCGATCCGGAAAGCCGCGTGACCATGATCACGGTCTCCAAGCTGCCCTTCTTCAACCGCTACGACTTGCCACGGGTGTTTCGCGGCGAGCGCGACTGGCGCAAGTTCATCATCTACCCGGCCGAGTACTACCTGGACAATCGCATCTCGCTGCGCCGGGCCACTCAGGTGGTCAGCGTCGATAGCGCGCGCAGGACGCTGTTCCTGGCACACAATGAGACGCTGCACTTCGATACGCTGCTGGTTGCCTCGGGCGCTAGTCCCTATATGCCGGCTGAACTGGTCGAGTACCGGCCGCAGATGCACGGATTCGGTTCCTTCCGCGATGCCATTGCTGCCGCCGATGCCTTGCCGAAGGACGGGCATGTGATCCTGCTCGGTGGTGACACGATCGGCCTCGACCTCGGCCGGACGCTGCTCGACATCGGCTGCCGCGTCACGGTGGTGATCGAGAAGCACACCTTCTGGCCTCACGAGGTCAGCGCTGACGAGCGACCGCGCTACATTCAGGCGCTGACCGACATGGGCTTCGAGGTCGTCGATGCCGCTGCCCGTGGCCAGATCGCTGCGGTACGCGCCGGTGAGCCGGGCCTGGCCGCACGCCGCGTGCTCTTCCGCGACGGCTCGGAGATTCATGGCGACATCGTCATGCCCTTCTTCGGTGTCGCTCCGGCGCTCGATTTCATGCTCGGCTCGGGCGTCGACATCGAACGCGGGCTGCTGGTGCAGCCCAATCTGCGGACAACGAATGACGCCATCTACGCCGCCGGCGACGTCTGCCAGATCTGGTCGGACGCGGACAAGCGCTATCGCTTCTATTACGGCTGGAAGAACGTGCGTGCCATGGGCGAACTGGCGGCGCACAACGTCACCGGCGCCGACGAACCCTGGGTGCCGACGCAGGACGAGGGCCTGCAACTCACCGCCGACGGCCGTATTCACTCGCCCTTCTGGGAGTACGCATGAGCAAGACCGATATTCAGATTGCCATTTGCGGTTCCGCTGGTGAAGGCACCATTGCCGCCGGCGATATTCTGCGTAGCGCACTGGCCGGTGCCGGTTATCGGATCATTGCGTTTGATGCCTACCCAGCCGAAATCCGCGGCTTCGGCAAGTGCGTTGCCCGCCTGCGCGTCACTACCGAACAGGTCTACTCGCTCAAGGAGAAGTCCGACGTGCTGGTCTGCCTCAACGATGAGCACGGCATCCCGCACATTGGCGAAGTGCGCGACTATGGCGCCGTCATTTACGAGGCGAAGTCCATTGTGCCGCTGGCCGAGGGCGCCCACGTCAGCGCTCACATCCGGCCTGGCCAGGTGCCTTACCCGGCGCACATCCGCGAACTCTCCGAGCGCGCCACCGGCGGCCCGCGCTCGCGCAACATGGTGGCGCTGGGTTACCTGGCCGGACTATTCGGCATTACCCGCGAGCCCTTCTACAAGATCATCGAAGCCAAGTTCAAGAAGAAGGCGGGCGTTGCCGAGCAGAATCGCAAGGCTTTCGATGCCGGCTACGACGAAGGCAAGGCTACCTTCCAGCTTGATGACGTTACCTTCGCGCCACCCGAGCACAAGTCCGAGGCGGTGATGCTCAACGGCAATGCGGCGGTCGCGCGTGGCTGCATGGATGCCGGTATCGACAACTTCTTCGGCTATCCGATCACTCCGGCGACGACCATCATGGAAAAGCTGGCCGTCGAGATGCCCAAGGCTGGCAAGCGGCTGGTCCAGACCGAGGACGAAATCGCCGCCATCGCCACCACCATCGGTGCCGGTTACACGGGCGCGCGTGCCGCTACTGCCACGTCTGGCCCCGGCCTGGCGCTGATGTCGGAGATGCTCGGGCTCGGCATCATGGCCGAGGTGCCCTGCGTGGTTTTCGTTTCCCAGCGCGGTGGCCCGGCAACCGGTATTCCGACCAAGACCGAACAATCCGACCTCAACATCGCCATCTACGGTGGCCACGGCGACGCACCGCGCATCGTCATTGCGCCGACCAACGTCGACGGCTGTTATCGCTGCGCCGGCAAGGCGTTTGAGATGGCTGAACGCTATCAGACTCCGGTGATCGTGTTGCTCGATTTGTATATTTCCAACCGCTATGAGACGGTGATGTTGCCGGGCAAGCCGCCCTTCGCGCCCAACTGTGACAAGCCGCTCGCCGAGCAGGATCTCGGCCCGGGTTACCGGCGCTTTGCCTTGACCGACGATGGCGTCAGCCCGCGTGCCTTGCCTGGCATGGCGGGGGGCATGCACGTGGTCACCGGTCTCGAGCACAACGAGCTTGGGCGGGTGAACGAACAGGCCGACATGCACGAGACCATGAGCAAGAAGCGCCACGAGAAGCTGAAGGCGGCGCTCAATCATCCTGATTTCTGGCCCTGTCGGCGCTTCGGCGACGAAGGTCAGGTCCAGGTCGGCATCCTGGCCTGGGGCTCGACGTTCGGCGAGGCCCTGGAGGCGATGTATCGGGCGCAGAAGGAAGGCATCCGCTGCGCCGCGATGAAGGTGGTGATGCTGTCGCCGTTNNGGCCAGTTCGCCAACCTCGTGCAATCCCGGCTCGGTCGCCAGGTGCACCGCTACGACCGCGTCACCGGTGCGCCGATGGTGGTCGAGGACATCGTCGAGCAGGTTCGCCGCCTGATTCCGAGCGCCAGCCAACGCGCCGCCTGAGGAGACAAGTCATGACCCCGAATCCCATCTATCTCGATGACAAGCTCAGGGAAGTCCAGCAGTCCGGCCGTCTCGACTATCGCTCCAAGTCAATGCCGACCTGGTGCCCGGGCTGCGGCTACTTCAGCATCGTCGATGGCCTGCCTGGGGCGCTCAACGAACTGGGCATCGCGGCCAAGGATACGGTTGTGGTCTCTGGCATCGGTTGTTCGTCGAGATTCCCCTTCTTCGTCAACACCTACGGTTTTCACAGCCTGCATGGACGCGCCCTGCCGGTTGCCACCGGCATCAAGACCGCCAATGATGCCCTGACCGTGATCGCCGTCGGCGGCGACGGCGACGGCTTTGCCATCGGCGGCGGCCACGTGCCGCATGCGGCACGGCGCAACATCGACATCACTTATCTGCTGTTCGACAACGGTATCTACGGCCTGACCAAGGGCCAGACCTCGCCGACTTCGGCCCAGGGCTTCCGGACCACCACCAGCCCCTACGACAACCTCGATCAGCCACTCAATCCGCTATTGATGGTCCTCTCCTACGGCGCCACATGGGTCGGCCAGGCTTATGCCGGCCGGCCGCAGCAGTTGGAGAGCCTGATCAAGGAAGCGATCGCCCATCGGGGCTTTTCCTATCTGCACATCCTGTCTCCCTGCGTTACCTTCGACAAGACCGTGCGCACCTACGATCATCTCGGCGACGT
>PMIF01000145.1:0-3088 GCA_003157035.1 Rhodocyclaceae bacterium | reverse complement strand
GCGCACGGCGGCCGAGGTCAGGTTGCGGTTGCCGGTACTGAGCGAAATGGCACAAGCGTAAGCGTGACGCCCGACCCGCCAGACGTGCAGGTCGGTCAATTCCGTGTCTTCGAAGTCGGCGCTGGCCAGCAGTTGGCGAATCTCGTCAACCAGTGGATGATCCATCTCGCGATCAAGCAGGACTTTTCCTGTATCCGCTAGTAGCCCTTTGGCCCACAAGGCGACCAGAATCGCGCCGACGATGCCCATCACCGGATCCAGCCACGCCCAGCCGAATAACAGGCCGCCGGTGAGGGCGGCGATCGCCAATACCGAGGTCGCTGCGTCGGCAATGACGTGAATGTAGGCCGAGCGCAGGTTGAGGTCGTGATGGTGATGGTCGTGGCCGTCATCGTGGTGGTCGTGGTCGTGATCGTGGTCATGGGCGTGGCCGAGAATGAGGGCGCAGACGACATTGACCATCAGGCCGACTACAGCGACGACGATGGCCTCGCGGTAGCCGATGGCGCCCGGCGCCAGCAAGCGTTCGATCGAGCCGGCGACCATCAGCGCGGCGATGCCGAGCAGGAGGATGGCGCTGGCAAAGCCACCAAGAATCTCGATCTTCCAGGTGCCGAAGGCGAAACGGGGATCGCGGCTGTAGCGCCGGGCGGCTGCGTAGGCAAAGGCGCTCAAACCGATGGCGAGCGCATGCGAACTCATGTGCCAGCCGTCCGCCAGCAGCGCCATTGAGTTGTACCACCAACCAGCGGCGATCTCGACCACCATCATCGCCGCCGTGATCCACATCACCGCCCGCGTGCTGCGTTCGGCGGCATGGTTGCCGACGTTGAAGACGTGACTATGGCGACTGTCGGCAGGAAGGTTCATGGTCGGCGCAGTGTAACCGACGTTGGCCGGGGCGGCCCGGAGGGCTTCGACCCGGTAGAATCAAAGCTTCGCTCCCTGATTGCCTATCGACCATGGCCGACAACGAAGTCAAAGCCTCCAACTTCATTCGCAACATCATCGACGCCGAATTGGCGGCAAACAAGTTCGCCTCGCGGCGCTGGTCGGGCCGGCCCGGACCGGGGCCGCAGCAGCAGGCTGGTGAGGCTGATCCAGCGAAGATCCGCACCCGCTTCCCGCCCGAGCCCAACGGCNNCATCGTCGATGCGGTGAAGTGGCTGGGCTTCGACTGGGGGGCGAATCTTTACTACGCCTCCAACTACTTCGACTTCATGTACGAGGCGGCCGAATATCTGATAACCGCCGGTCACGCTTATGTCGATTCGCAGAGCGCAGAAGAAATGCGTGTCAGCCGCGGCACCCTGACCGAGCCGGGNNGCGAAGATCGACATGGCCTCGCCGAACATCAACCTGCGCGATCCGGCGATCTACCGCATCAAGCGCGCCACGCACCACAATACCGGCGACAAGTGGTGCCTGTATCCGATGTACACCTATGCCCACCCGATCGAGGATGCGCTGGAGAACATCACCCACTCCATCTGCACCCTCGAATTCGAAGACCAACGGCCCTTCTACGACTGGCTACTCGACAAACTGGCCGCAGGCGGCCTCTTGGCGCGGCCGCTGCCGCAGCAGATCGAGTTTGCCCGGCTCAACCTCTCTTATGTCGTGCTCTCCAAGCGCAAGTTGATTCAACTGGTCGAAGAGAAGCATACCGACGGCTGGGACGATCCGCGCATGCCGACGCTGGTCGGCGCCCGTCGGCGTGGCTTCACGCCCGAGGGTTTCCGCCGTTTCGCAGAACGCATCGGCGTCTCGAAGGCGGATTCGTGGATCGACATGAGCATTCTCGAAGAGTGCATGCGCGAGCATCTCAACGAAACCGCGCCGCGCCGCATCGCGGTGCTCGATCCCTTGAAGCTCATCATCGACAACTATGCCGAGGGCCAGGAGGAGATTTGCCAAGCGCCCAACCATCCGCAGAAGCCCGAGTGGGGCAAGCGGCCGGTGCCGTTCGCCAAGGACCTCTGGATCGAGCGTGAGGACTTCACCGAGTCGCCGCCGAAGGGCTTCTTCCGGCTCTTCCCGGGCAACATGGTGCGGTTGCGCTACGGCTTCGTCGTCAAGTGCATCGGCGCCGAGAAGGATGCCGCCGGCAATGTCGTGGCCGTGCACTGCGAGTATCTGCCCGAGACCAAATCGGGTACGCCTGGCTCGGATAGCGTCAAGGTCAAGGGCAATATCCACTGGTTGTCGGCACGCCACGCCTATCAAGCAGAGGTGCGGCTCTACGACCGTTTGTTCGCCGACGACAGCCCGGGATCCGGTGGCCGTGATTTTCTCGCCGATCTGAATCCGGCGTCGAAAACCATCATCCGCGCCTATCTCGAACCGGCGGTCACGGAGGCGCGGGCGGAGGAGCGCTTTCAGTTCGAGCGTCACGGCTACTTCGTCGCTGACCGAGTTGATTCCAAGCCGGGCGCGCCGGTATTCAATCGCGCAGTGACGCTCAAGGATTCCTGGGCGAAGGGTGGCAAATGAGCTTCACCAGCGACCTGGCTGCCGCCTGGCAACGAAACAACTCGTTGCTCTGCGTCGGCCTCGATCCCGATCTGGCGAAGTTGCCGCCATCAGTGGCCAGTCGGCCGCGGGCAATTCTCGATTTCTGCACCGCCATCGTCGACGCCACGGCCGATCTGGTCTGTTGCTTCAAGCCGCAGATCGCCTATTTCTCCGCCTGCCGCGCTGAAGACCAGCTCGAAGCGCTGATCGCGCACATTCACCAGCGGCATCCCGGCGTCCCCGTGATATTGGATGCCAAGCGCGGCGACATCGGCAGCACGGCCGAGCGCTACGCCGTCGAGGCCTTCGAGCGTTACGCTGCCGACGCGGTGACGGTCAATCCCTATCTCGGCCGCGATTCGGTTGAGCCTTTCCTGGCCTATCGCGATCGTGGCGTGATTCTGCTCTGCCGTACCTCCAACGCCGGTGGCAGCGATCTGCAATTTCTCGATGTCGGCGGCGAGAAACTCTACGAGCGCCTGGCGCGACTGGTCGCCAATGACTGGAACGACGCCGGCAACTGTGCGCTGGTCGTCGGCGCCACCTTTCCCGCCGAGCTGGCCCGAGTGCGCGC
>PMIF01000172.1:559-3034 GCA_003157035.1 Rhodocyclaceae bacterium | reverse complement strand
ATGATCGCATACGGCGCCGGATAGTGCTCGGGACGCGCCTTGACGGTAACCTGTTTGCGTGCCTGCGCTGCCACCAGCGAACGCAAGGCGCCATTCTGCAAGCGCTCGATGAAGCGTTGGCGGTGTCGTGGCTTACCGGAGAGCACCAGACCACGGGCAGTAGCGAGCATCAGTCGCGGCGGTACGCAGGCATCGGCCAGGCCGATGCGCAGCGCCTTGCGGGCATCGACGTTGCGGCCGGTGAGCATCATGTCGAGTGCCACGCCCGGCGCGATCAAGGCCGGCAGCCGCTTCATGCCACCCCAGCCGGGGAAGATGCCGAGCATCACTTCGGGCAGGGCGAGCTTGGTGGCTGGCTCGTCGACGACGACGCGATAACGGCAGGCGAGCGACAGTTCGACGCCGCCGCCCATGCAGTGGCCACGGATCAAGGCCAGGGTCGGGTAGGGCACTGCAGCCAGGCGGTTGTAGAGATCCCAACCGCGCGCGATCAGGGCGCGGCCGTCGGCGTTGCCCTTGAGGCGAGCGAATTCTTCGATGTCGGCGCCGGCGATGAAGCCGGCGGCCTTGCCGGAACGGAAGATCAGTCCCTGCGGCGGCTGGCGATCGAGTTGGTCGAGCAGTTCCGCCAACTCGGCCATGACGTCGGCGGACAGCGTGTTGGCGCTGGTGCCTTCGCGGTCGAGGGTGGCCCAGGCCAGGTCGTCGGCGTCGCGTTCGAGTGTCCAGTGTTTCATAGCTTTTCCACCAACATGGCGCCACCGAGGCCGCCGCCGATGCAGATTGTCGCCATGCCCTTCTGGCCGGCTTGTAGGCGGTGCAGGACATGCAGGACGATGCGGGCACCGGAGGCACCGACCGGGTGACCGACGGCGATGGCGCCACCATCGGTGTTGAGCTTGTCCGGATCAATGTCGCCGAGCGCCTGTGGCAGGCCAAGTTGCGTGCGGCAGTAATCGTCGTCACGCCAGGCGGCGAGGCAAGCCAGTACTTGCGCGGCGAAGGCTTCGTTGATTTCCCAGGCGTCGAGATCGTTCAAAGCCAAACCGTGGCGTTGCAGGATCGGCGTCGATGCGTGCACGGGGCCAAGGCCCATCTCGGCTGGATCGAGGGCCGCCCACTGGCAATCGACGAGCCTTCCCAGTGGCTTCAGACCCCAGCGGTTTACCGCGTCTTCGGAGGCGAGCACGAGCAGGGCGGCACCGTCGGTGACTTGCGAACTGTTGCCGGCGGTGATGTTGCCATAGGGCTTGTCGAAAACCGGCCGCAGCGTGCCGAGCTTTTCCGGCGTCGAGTCGCTGCGCACGCCGTCGTCTTCGGCATAGACGGTGCCGTCGCGGTCCACCAGCGCTGCGATCTCGGCGAAACGGCCGGCGGCGCGTGCGGCCAGGGTGCGACGGTGACTCTCCGCCGCGTACTCATCCATCGCGCGGCGCGTGATGCCGAACTTGCAGGCAAGGTTCTCCGCCGTCTGGCCCATCGTCAAGCCGACCACGGGGTCGGTGAGTCCCTTCAGCAGCCCGATGACCGGCGCCAGCAGGCCCGGTCGGAAGCGCTTGAGTACGGTCAGCTTCTGGCCCAGGGTCTTGGCTGCGTACCAAGCGGAAAGCCAGCGCACCATGGCATCGGAGAACAGCAACGGCGCGCGCGAGAGGGCGTCGGTGCCACCGGCCAGAACCAGCTGTGAGCGACCGCACTGGATGTTGGCGGCGGCAGAATCGAGCGCCTGCATGCCGGAAGCGCAATTCCTCATCACCGTCCAGCCGGGCACCTTGTTGCCGCAGCCCAGGCGCAACGCCAGGACGCGGCCGATGTTGACCTCGTCCGGCGAGGGTGCAGCGCAGCCGAGGATCACCTCGTCGAGGTCGGTGGGCAGAAATGGCTGGCGCAGCAGTAGCGCCCGCCCGGCCTGCACCGCCAGATCAGAAGCGGCAAAGGGACCGGGTGCGCTCTTCGCCTTGAGAAAAGGCGTACGCGCACCATCGATGATATAGACCGGGGCGGCCATCAGGCGGCTCGCCTTTCGTCCTTTGGCTTGGCGGCGCTGGCGACGCCAAAATCGTAGGGGAAGTCGTCGACGCGGACGACGATGTCGCGCAGTTGATTGCGCCGGCGGACGATCTCGAATTCCGGCGCGGTGATGACGCCCTGCTTGAAGGCGACGTTGGCGATGTCGCGAACGTTGGCATCCGGATTGTCGTCGAAGCGACCGGCCTTTTGCGCCTCGCGGATCTTGGCCTCGATCGGTTCGGCGGCCAAGGTCGCGGCAACGGCCTGTTCGATGGCGCCGACCGGATCTTCAGTGTCGGTCGGGATGAAACAGTCGGCGGTCAGTCGGTCGCGCGCGGCCCCGGGTGTGATGAGGATCTTGGCGATCTCGTGGCCGACGCGGTCGGAGGGTACGACATAGGGATGGCCGAAGGGGAAGATCACCTTGTGCAGCCAGTAGGCGAAGAAGCGGTTCGGGTAGTTGGC
>PMIF01000172.1:0-541 GCA_003157035.1 Rhodocyclaceae bacterium | reverse complement strand
AGCTTCTCCTTGCGCTTCAAGTCGCCGCCCATGACCAGCATCGAGATATCCGCGATGTAGGCGAAGGCAGCCGAGAAGCGCGTCAGCTGCTGGTAGTAGCGCCGCGTCTCAGGTGCCACGTCGGGTACCGAGACGGTGCGAGAACCGGTGATGGCATGCCAGAAGGAGCGCAGGCCGTTCTTGATCGTGTAGCCGATGTGACCGAATAGTGCCCGGTCGAAATCGATGAGGCCGCGGACGGCATCGGGATTTTGCACCGCCTGCATTTCCGGCAGCACGTAGGGATGGCAGCGGACGGCGCCCTGGCCGAAGATGATCAGGCTGCGGGTGAGGATGTTGGCACCCTCGACGGTGATGCCGATCGGCACCTGCTGGTAGGCGCGGCCGAGGAAATTGGACGGCCCGAGGCAGATGCCCTTGCCGCCGATGATGTCCATGCCGTCGTTGACCACCTGGCGGGCGCGCTCGGTGACGTGGTACTTGGCGATTGCCGAAACGACCGAGGGCTTTTCGCCGAGGTCGACGGCGCCGGCGGTCATGA
>PMIF01000217.1 GCA_003157035.1 Rhodocyclaceae bacterium | reverse complement strand
CCGAAGCACGTCGAAGCGCTGGCCGCCAAGTGGACCGATGAAGGGCTGGCTGCGGGCACGATCAAGAACCGGATGGCGGCCTTGCGTTGGTGGGCCGAGAAGATCGGCAAGGTCAATGTGGTGGCCCGGAGCAACGATCACTATGGCATTCCGATGCGGGTATTCGTAACCAATGTGTCGCGGGGCAAAGACGTCCGGCCGGAACAACTCGCCCGTATCTCCGATCCCTTCATCCGGATATCGCTGGAATTTCAGGCCGGATTTGGTGTCCGCCTGGCCGAATCGATGAAGTTGCAGCCGATCTGGGCGGATCGCGGCGACATACTGGTCCTCAAGGATAGCTGGACCAAAGGCGGACGGGCGAGAGAAATTCCGATCCTCACCGCGGCGCAGCGCGACTTGCTTGACGCGGCGAAGGCGCTTGCCGGCAAGGGCAGTCTGATTCCGGCGCACTTGAATTTCAAGCAACATCTTCAGCGCTTCAAGAGTCAGTGCCGGTCGGCGGGCATCAACAACGTGCACGGTCATCGACATTTCTACGCCCAAGAACGCTACAAGGAATTGACCGGTTGGGAGTGTCCGGCGCGTGGCGGGCCAAGCGCTCGGCAACTTACTGCTGAACAAAAGGTGGTCGATCGCGCGGCTCGGCTCACGATCTCCGCCGAGCTTGGTCATGAGCGCGAGCAAATCACGGCCATCTATCTGGGGCGCTAAGAACAGATCATGGATACGCTCACCTTGCAGCAGGCTGCCGAATTCCTGAAGATCCATCCGGTGACGCTTCTGGAGAAGGCCAATTCCGGCGAAGTTCCTGGCGCCAAGATTGGCAAGCGATGGGTCTTCATCACGATTGACCTGGCCGAGTACATCCGGTCACAATATCGATCGCGGGCGTTGCGGGGTGAGCATATGGAGGCATCGATATGTCACTCTTCAAACGCAAGGATTCACCCCATTGGTGGATCAAACTCACGCCCCGCAGTGGACCGTCTGTACAGCGAAGCACTGGGACTGCCGACAAGCTCAAGGCCCGGGAGTACCACGACAAGCTGAAGGCGTCTCTGTGGGATCAGGAGCGGCTCGGCGTCAAGCCGGAACGTTCCTGGCGTGAGGCGGTGGTCCGCTGGCTGGAAGAGACTTCTGAGAAGGCGACGCACAAGGAAGACAAGAAGAAGCTGGTTTGGCTTCATGGCTTTCTGGGCGAATTGAACCTGGACCAGGTCACGCGCGACGTGATCGACCAGATCAGGTCGGCGAAGCTGAAAGAGGTCTCCAAGGGCACGGTCAACCGTTACCTGGCGCTGGTTCGGGCCATTCTCCTTCGGGCGAGAGACGAATGGGAGTGGGTCGATAAGGTGCCGAAGGTGAGGCTCTTTAAGGAAACGAATAGTCGCGAAAGGTCGCTCACGATCGAGCAGGCGAAAGCCTTGCTGGAACAGTTGCCAGAGCATCAGCGTGAAGTCGTGTTGTTTGCGCTGGCGACGGGACTGCGGCAACGCAACGTGCTGGGGCTGGAGTGGCAACAGGTCAATCTTGCCCAGCGCCATGCGTGGATACACGGCTGGCAGTCCAAGAACCGGCGGCCGATCTCCGTGCCCTTGAACGAGGTGGCGCTGGCGGTGCTGAAGCGACAGGAGGGGAAGCACTCCACAAGAGTGTTCACCTTCCGTGGCAGGCCGCTCAATTCGGCCAACACGAAGGCTTGGCAGGCGGCCAGAAGACGGGCCGGCATCCAGGACTTCCGTTGGCACGACTTGCGCCACACCTGGGCGACTTGGCAGCGACAGGCCGGAACGCCGACTCACGAGCTTCAACGCTTGGGGGGATGGCGGACCGGGGCGATGGTGGAACGTTACGCCCATCTCGCGCCCGATCATCTGGCAATCGCGGCCTCGCGGCTGGATTCCGTCCTCGCAGCTACGATCTAGCTACGGAGACCGCGGAAACAAAAACGGCCCTCCACCTGGAGGGCCGCTTGAATTCGTGGTGGGTCGTGAGTGGCTCGAACACTCGACCTACGGATTAAGAGTCCGCTGCTCTACCAACTGAGCTAACGACCCACGAAGTCCCTCCTATCGAGTGGTGGGTGGTACAGGATTCGAACCTGTGACCAACTGGTTAAAAGCCAGCTGCTCTACCAACTGAGCTAACCACCCCTCGGGGGCGAGAGGCGCGCATTATAGGGAAGGGCGCAAGTGCCGTCAAACCCCCGTTTTGTTCACGTCTCCCGCATCATTCGCCAGTACTGGAATTTCATCGTTGCCGCGGCGCCGGCGACGATGGCAGCGAAGGTTAGCATGGAGCCGACAGCCAGCGTCGATACGCCAGTAATTGCTTGCCCGATCGTGCAACCCATGGCCAGCACACCGCCGACGCCCATGAGTACGGCGCCGAGCGCATGATTGGCAAAATCGCCGGCGTTGGCGAACCACTCGATGCGGAAACTGCGGCGGNNCTGTCGCCCATCGGGCTGATGAAGGTGAAGGATTGCACCTCGACGCGCGACGGTGGTGTGTCGGCCATTTCCGCCCATTCCTTCCATTCGCTGCCCCACTGGCCACCGGTCAGGTACCAGCCGGCGATGACGGCCAGGCCGACCACGGCACCGCCAAGGATGTTGTCCCGGTTGCTGCGGAAATCAGCGGCGGAAAATGCGTATGCCAGCAGGACCAGCACGATGCCGCCGCCGATCGTCTGGTGCAGGGCCGCGGTGCTCTCCATGCCCATCACGCCACCGACGATGCCGTCGAGCGTTTGTGCCTTGATGCCGGCACCGGCCAAATTGATGGTCAGCGGTGCCATCCAGCTATCGAAGACGATGCCGTAGAAATCGCTCCAAAGCATCAGGTAGGCCATGGTCGAGGCAATGACCAGTACGACCAGTGACTTCAGGTTGCCGCCGCCGACACGCACCAAGGTCTTGTTGCCGCAGCCCGAGGCCAGGGTCATGCCGATGCCGAACATCACGCCGCCGAGTAGGTAGCGCAGCCAGGCGAAGTTGGCCGTGCGGTAGGGCGGGAAGGTGGTGCCGGAGAGGTTGATCTTGCCCATCGCCTCAAGAACCAGCACGCCGGCCATGGCGACGGCGATGGCCAGCAGCCAGGCGCGCAGGCGCCCCTTGTCGCCCATGTTGATCCAGTCCGACACGGCGCCCATGGTGCAGAAATTCGTCTTGTTGGCGACAGCGCCCATGACCGCGGCGATGCCGAAGATCGACAGCAGCATCTGCTGGTGAATGGTGAGTTCCATATGCCCCTCCGAAGTGGGGCTCTGGGACCCCTCATGTAACCGATCGACACTAAATGCTACTTGAGCAGATCGGTGGTGCGATCAAAGTTCCTTGCGATGAAATCATGCCGCTGAATAGTAGCGAGTCGGGTCCGTGATCGCCGCCGACTCGAATCCTGCCTGACGTAGCCGGCAGGAATCACAAACACCGCAGGCGCGGCCATCCGTGTCGGCCTGGTAGCAGGAAACGGTCAGGCCATAGTCGACGCCGAGCGTAGTGCCGCGACGGATGATCTCGGCCTTGCTTGATTGGATCAAGGGCGTGTGGATGCGCAGCCGCCGACCTTCAACGGCCGCCTTGGTGGCCAGGTTGGCCATGTTCTCGAAAGCGCCTATGTACTCCGGGCGGCAGTCGGGATAGCCGGAGTAGTCAACGGCATTGACGCCGACGAAAATGTCGCCGGCGCCGAGGACTTCCGCCCAGGCCAATGCCAGCGAGAGCATGATGGTGTTGCGCGCCGGCACATAGGTGACCGGGATGCCTTCGCCAATGCCGTTGGTGGGCACCGCGATGTCGCTGTCGGTGAGTGCCGAGCCGCCAAATTGGCCAATCTCGATGCGGATCGTTCGGTGTTCCGCTGCGCCCAGCGCTGCGGCCACGCGCTGCGCAGCAGCAAGCTCGGCGACGTGGCGCTGGCCGTAATCGACCGACAGGCAATGACAGAGATAGCCCTCGGCGCGCGCTATGGCGAGCACGGTCGCGGAGTCCAGGCCGCCAGAAAGAAGTACCACTGCAGTTTCCATGGTTCGATGTTAGCAGACCGTGACGATCTGCTCCGCGCTCGCCGGCGCCCTATAATCGCACCATGACTCCAACTCCATTTGTGAAGGCGGCGCAACCTTGACCAAGGTGTTCATCCGCACCTTTGGTTGCCAGATGAACGAGTACGATTCCGGCAAGATCGCCGACGTGCTCGCCGAAAGTTACGGCGCGGTGCTCACCGACCGTGCCGACGAAGCTGACATCATCCTCTTCAACACTTGCTCGGTGCGTGAAAAGGCGCAGGAGAAGGTGTTCCACGAACTCGGCCGGGTCAGGCAACTCAAGCGGGAACGGCCGGGGCTGCTGATCGGCGTCGGCGGCTGCGTCGCCAGCCAGGAGGGCGACGCCATCGTGGCGCGGGCGCCGTATGTCGATGTGGTCTTCGGGCCGCAGACGCTGCACCGGCTGCCCGAATTGATTGATCGCCACCGCCGCAGCGGCAAGCCGGAAGTCGACGTCTCGTTCCCCGAGATCGAGAAGTTCGACAGTCTGCCGGGTAGCCGTGTCGATGGGACGTCTGCCTATGTGTCGGTGATGGAAGGCTGCTCCAAATTCTGCACTTACTGCATCGTGCCTTACACGCGCGGCGACGAAGTTTCGCGACCCTTCGCTGACGTGCTGGCCGAGGTGGCGGCGCTGTCGGCGCAAGGCGTCAAAGAAATCACGCTGCTCGGCCAGAACGTCAATGCCTACCGCGGTGAACTGGCCGAGGACTCTCCGGCGGGTGACACGGCCGATCTGGCGTTGCTGATCGAGGCGCTGGCCGCCATGCCGGCCGTCGAACGCATTCGCTACACGACCTCGCATCCCTGCGAAATGGATCAGCGCCTGATCGATACCTACCGGNNGCTCCGCGCGGCGCGCCCGGATATTTCGCTGTCGACGGATTTCATCGTCGGTTTTCCCGGCGAAACCGAGGAGGACTTCGAGAAGACCATGAAGCTCATTGACGAAGTGGGCTTCGATGCCAGCTTTTCCTTCATCTTCAGCCCCCGTCCGGGCACGCCGGCAGCAGACATGGCCGACGATACGCCGACCGAGATCAAGACCGCGCGGCTGATGCGCTTGCAGAAGCGCATCGAGGAGCTGGCCTTCGAGGTCTCGCGCCGGATGGTCGGCAGCACCCAGCGCGTGCTCGTCGAAGGCCATGCCAAGAAGGACGCCAACGAACTTTCTGCTCGCACCGACAACAACCGGGTGGTCAATTTCCCCGGTCCGGCGCGGCTGGTCGGGCATTTTATCGACGTGAAAATCACTGCCGCGCTGCCGCACAGCCTGCGCGGCGAAGTGTCGACCGCCGAATGGTGAAACCCCGGCCCATCGACGTGGTACTTGAACCGCTCGACAACGAGCGCCTGGCGAACTTGTGCGGGCCGCTGGACGAAAACATCCGCCAGATCGAAGCCGGCTTCGACGTCACCATCGCCCGTCGCGGCGAGCACTGCCGCATCAACGGCGAGCCAAGCCAGGGCCGGTTGGCGGCGCAGGCGCTGCGGCATTTCTACGATGAGGCAGGTCAGCCTTTGTCGGTGGACGCCGTTCAGCTCGGCCTGGTCGAGTTGCGCGCCCGCGACCGGGCGTCGCCGGCAACGGCCGGACTATTGACGCGCAAGACTGATCTGCATGGGCGCACACCCAACCAGGTGGCCTATATCCGGCAGATCCAGGAACACGACATCACCTTTGCCATCGGGCCGGCAGGAACAGGCAAGACCTATCTGGCGGTGGCCTCGGCCGTCGATGCCTTCGAACGCGACCAGGTGCAGCGTATCGTTCTGACGCGGCCGGCGGTGGAGGCCGGCGAGCGGCTCGGCTTTCTGCCCGGCGATCTTGCCCAGAAGGTCGATCCCTACCTGCGCCCCCTGTACGACGCGCTCTATGACCTGATGGGTTTTGACAAGGTGGCGCGGCTGTTCGAGAAGGGCAATATCGAGGTCGCGCCGCTGGCCTACATGCGCGGGCGAACGCTCAATCACGCCTTCATCATTCTCGACGAGGCACAGAACACGACGCCCGAGCAAATGAAGATGTTCCTCACCCGCATCGGCATCGGCGCCAAAGCGGTGGTAACCGGTGATGTGACCCAGATCGATCTCGCCAAGGGGCAGAAGTCGGGTCTGATCGAGGCGCGCCGGATTCTTGCCGACGTGCGCGGCTTGGCGTTTACCGATTTCGACGCCACCGACGTCGTCCGCCATCCCTTGGTGGCGCGAATTGTTGCCGCCTACGAGTTACATGGGCCGAAGACTTCCTGAACTGTCCCTCTGCGTGCAATACGCCTGCAACGAAGCGGGCGTACCCTCGCGATCACAGGTGCGCAGCTGGATCCGCGCCGCCTGCCAGCAGCCGGCTGAAGTGGCGGTGCGCTTTGTCGATGCCGACGAGGGCCAGGCACTCAACCGCGATTATCGCCACAAGGACTATCCGACCAACGTGCTGTCCTTTCCCTATGAGTCGTTGCCGNNGTCTACGCCCACTACGCGCATCTGATCGTGCATGGTATGCTGCACCTGCAGGGCTACGATCATTTGACTGCCGCCGAAGCGAAGAGCATGGAGGGCCGCGAAACGGCAATCCTTCTCGGCCTCGGGTTTGCCGACCCCTACTGACTATGGATCCCGACAGTAAACCGTCTTTGCTGGAACGCCTTTCGTCGCTGCTGATACGTGAACCGGAAGATCGGGAACAACTGGCGAAATTGCTGCACGGCGCTTTTGAGCGCAATCTGCTCGACGGCGACGCGCTGTCGATCATCGAAGGCGCCCTGGCTGTTTCCGACATGCAGGTGCGCGAGATCATGGTGCCGCGGGCGCAGATGGATGTGGTCAGCGTCGAGGACCCGATCGAGAAGATTGTCGAGTTCATCGTCGGCGCCTCCCACTCGCGCTATCCGGTGATTGGCGAGAATCGCGACGACGTCATCGGCATCCTCCTGGCCAAGGAACTGCTCAAGCACTTTTCCGGCGAGGAATTCGACTTGCGCGACAGTTTGCGGCCGGCGGTGTTCGTTCCCGAAGTGAAACGCGTGAACGTCCTGCTGCGGGAGTTTCGTGCCAGCCGCAACCATATGGCGATCGTCGTCGATGAGTACGGCGGCGTCTCAGGGTTGGTGACCATCGAGGACGTGCTCGAGCAGATCGTCGGCGATATTGAAGACGAATACGATTTCGACGAGTCGGCCGGCAACATTGTGCTCGATAATGCCGGGCGCTACCGGGTCAAGGCGACGACCGAAATCAGCGACTTCAACGCCGCTTTCGGCACCGCGATTCCGGATGAGGAATTCGACACCGTTGGTGGCCTGGTGCTGAATCAACTGGGCCGGATGCCGAAACGAAACGAGGCGGTTGTCTTCGATGGCTGGCGGTTCCAGGTGCTGCGCGCCGACAGCCGGCGCGTGCATACGCTGCTGGTCGATCAGCAACGCAGCCTGCCGCTCGAAGTGGGCGAATGAAGCGCTCTGCGCTGGTCGCGTTCGTCCTCGGGGCGACGACTGTATTTGCCTTTGCGCCTTTCGAGATCTTCCCCTTGCCGCTGCTGACGCTGGCCTTGCTGTTCGGACTCTGGCAGCGGGCGGACAGTGCGCGGGCCGGCGCTGTGCTCGGCTTCGCCTGGGGGCTGGGCCTGTTCGGTGCGGGTGTCTCCTGGGTCTATGTCAGCATGCACGACGTCGGCGGCATGGCGGTTCCGCTCGCGGCAGTCGCGACCATGGCTTTCTGCGCCTTGCTGGCGGTCTTTCCGGCCGCAGCGGGTTTTGCCTATGGCAAGTTGCGTCGTGGTACCGGCTGGCGTGATGCCGTCCTGGCTGCCGGTGTCTGGACACTGGCTGAATGGCTGCGCGGCTGGCTGTTGACCGGTTTTCCGTGGCTCTCGATCGGTTACTCGCAGACGCCGCCCAGCCCACTGGCTGGTTTTGCGCCGCTCGTCGGTGTCTATGGCGTCGGTTTGCTGGTGGCGTTGCTGGCTGCGCTGGGTGGTGTTGCCTGGCGCAACTGGCTGTGGTGGCTGGCGCTGCTGGCGATATGCACGCTCGGAATTGGTTTGCGGCAGATCGCCTGGACCGAGCCGGTCGGCGAGCCGGTCAGCATCAGTTTGCTTCAGGGCAATATTCCGCAGAGTATCAAGTGGGAACCGGAGCGTCTGCCGCTGTCGATCGAAACCTACCGCCGGTTGGCGCAGGCGCACCCGGCGCAGATCACCGTACTGCCGGAAACGGCGATGCCGATGCTGTTTGATGCTATTCCAGCCGAAGTCCTTGCCGATCTGACGCGACAGGGCGATGTCCTGATCGGCTCGGCGATTGCCAGCGGCAACGGCGGTTACGGCAACGGCGCCATCGCGGTTTCGCCCAAGCGCTCGATTCAGGTCTACACCAAAGTACATCTGGTGCCGTTCGGCGAATTCGTTCCGCCGGGTTTCCAATGGTTCTTCGGTCTGGTCAACATCCCGATGTCCGGCTTCACGCCGGGCAAGCGCGGTCAGGCGGCGTTGACTGTCGCCGGACAGCGACTGGCGATCAACATATGCTACGAAGACCTGTTTGGTGACGAACTGGCTGCCGCCCTGCCCGCAGCCACCCTGTTGGTGAACCTGTCGAACACGGCATGGTTCGGCGATTCCCTGGCGCAGCCCCAACACCTGCAGATTGCGCGGCTAAGGGCTTTGGAGACCGGGCGGCCGATCGTGCGGGCGACCAATACCGGCATGACGGCCGCGATCGCTCCGGACGGAACTGTGGTGGCTGCGCTGCCGCCGTTCGTCGAGTCGGCATTGACGGTTTCGGTCACCGGCTACCAAGGCAGCACGCCCTATGCCCGCCTTGGTGATGCAACGGCCGTACTGCTGGCGCTGCTGGCTTGTTTGCCTGTCCTCGGTCAACGGCGGCGGCCGGCCGTGCGTTGATCGCTTATCGTCGTTCAACCGCTACTGCCATGACACCATTTCGCCTACTGATATCGGCATTCGCCTGCGGCCTCTTGGCAGGAGCAGCGCAAGCCCAACCGGTCGATGAGACCGCAGCAGAGTTGCCGTCTCCGGCCCGGCTGGCCATCGTCGAGGGCACCGCCTATTTTTGGCGCCCCGGCGATGCTCAATGGTCAGCCGCCCAGGTCAACACCGCACTGGTTGCCGGCGACTCGCTGGCAACCGGCGAGCGGACCAATGTCGAAGTTCAGATAGGGGCCCGCGACTTCGTTCGCATGATGGCCGACAGTCAATTGATTTTGGTCAGGCACGATGCGGGCTATTGGCAATTTCGAGTGCCGGCGGGCAATGCCAGCTTCGATCTGCGCAGTCTGGGTTATGGCCAGCAGGTGGAAATCGATACGCCCAACGCCCAGTTCATTGCCGATCGCGGCGGCTACTATCGGATCGACGTACGCGGCGATACCAGCGCACTGATCGTGCGCAATGGTGGCCACGCGACGCTGGCCATGCAGGGCGGTCGCGGTCGCGACATCAATGCCGGAGAAGTGGTGATTGCGCGCGGGCAGGTCAATCCAGTCGTCGAGCTGAGCCGGGCCCCGCCGCCCGACGGCTGGGATAGCTGGAATGATGCGCGCTCCGACTACTACGCGAAGGCGGCGAGTTATCGCTACCTGCCGGCGGATGTCTATGGCGCGGCCGAACTCGACCAATATGGTTCGTGGCGCGAGACTGCCGACTACGGCACGATTTGGGTGCCGGCGGTGGCCGGTGGTTGGGCGCCGTTCAGCCAGGGCAGCTGGCGCTGGGATCCGACGTATGAGTGGACCTGGGTCGATCAGGCGCCGTGGGGATGGACTACTGGCCACTACGGCCGCTGGGTCATGATCGACGGCTACTGGGCCTGGGCGCCGGGGCCGCGCATGTCGCGCGCCGCTTACCTGCCGGCGACCGTGGCTTTCTACGGTGCCGACGGCAACGTCGCGGTCGGTATCAGTCCTCTGACAGCTGGTGTCACCTGGGTTGCCCTCGGTTGGGGTGAGCCGGTCCTGCCCTGGTGGGGTCACCGTGAATTCCGTGGTCACCCCTGGTGGGGCGGCTGGCATGGACCGCGGGTGGTCAACAATATCGTCATCGACCATCACAATCGCATCGATCCGGGCACGATCTATTTCCGCAATCGCAGTGCCTATGGTCCACATGCCGGTGAACGGCACGAGACATTTGACCGGCCTGGAGACGCGCATCGCTTCGATCGGCCCGGAGACGATCGTCGTATTGATCGACCGACCGACCATCGCACTTTCGACGAGCATAGCCCGCCGGCGCAGCCGCCTGTCGCAACGCCGGTGTTCAGGCCGCGCGAAAGGATGCGCGACGAGCGCGCGGCCGAGCGGGTAGTGGCGCCGACGCAGCCGGTGCATGTGGCTCCGGTTGTGACGCCGCAGTTCGAGGCTCACCCGGCGCCACCGGTGCAGATCCAGCACAACGAACCGCCAGTGCAATTTCAACGCAACGAAGTGGTGCGGCCGGTCGGGCATCTGGAGAACAATTCACATCCCGCCAAGGACGAGCACAAGAAGGACGACGACAACCACGGGCACAACAACCGGCAGTGACCGCGCCGCCTGGTTTCAATTTGGCCGGCATGCCGCACTGGTCGATGAGCCCGGTTGCGGCATGTGGCACCTACTCTTGGTGTATGCTTCATCGATAACGATGGACGACAGCAAGGGCGGAAAGGCGTGGCGATGTGGCAGAGTCGGCGGCATGCGATCAGGGCGATATTGGCGTTGGCAGTACTCCTGGCCGTACTGCCCGAGGCAAGAAGCGAAACGGCAGGTCGAGCGTACTCTTTCGGTGTCGTGCCGCAACAGTCGGCAAGCGAGGTGGCCCGCCTGTGGACCCCGATCCTGGCCTACCTGAGCGACAAGACGGGCCTG
>PMIF01000194.1 GCA_003157035.1 Rhodocyclaceae bacterium | reverse complement strand
CTGGATCGTGGCCTGGACTTTCAGCTTGCTGTCCTTGATGAGCTTGACGATCTTCTTGGCCAGTTCCTGATCGATACCCGACTTGATCTTCAGTTCCTGCTTGGCCTTGTTGCCGGAAATGGACTGGAGATCGCCGATGTCGAGCCGCTTGGTGCTTTCGCGACTCTTCTTTTCCATCTCGGGAAACAGGATGTCCTTGACCTGGCTGACCTGGAACTCGGAATCGCCGAAGACGGTAATCGCCTTGTCCTTTTCGTTCAGTTCCAGGCGGGCGGAGGTGCCCTTGAAATCGTAGCGGTTACCAACTTGGCGGCTGGCGACATCGACGGCGTTCTTCAACGCCACCATATCCGCTTCGGAAGTGACGTCGAAGGAAGGCATCGCCGGCTCCTCTCAGAAATGGCAAACGTAGTGGTAGGGCTCGCCCGCCACCTCGATATCGAACGAGGAGTTGCCGGGCACGGAAAAGCGCTGGCCTTCACCGCAATTCTGCCATTCGCCCCCCTTGATCCTGTAACGGCAAGTACCAGCCACCGTTTCCATGATTTCCGGCACGCCGGTGTTGAAAGTCAAAGTGGCCGGCAGGATGACACCAAGGGTCCTCTTGCTGCCGTCAGCGAACTGGACAGTGTGGCTCACGCACTTGCCGTCGAAGTACACGTTGGCCTTCTTGATAACCGTGACATTGTCGTATTGAGTCATTTCCCGATCTCCGCGAATCACTTCTTGCTCTTGCGCTTCTGGCGCGCATTTTCGGCAATGCGCAGGCGCAAGGCATTGAGCTTGATGAAACCACCGGCATCCTTCTGGTCGTAGGCACCAGCGTCGTCCTCGAAGGTGGCGATGGTCGGATCGAACAGCGAATCGGTCTTCGAATCACGGCTGGCGACGATGACGTTGCCCTTGTAAAGCTTGAGCCGCACCCAGCCGTTCACGTTCGTCTGGGTATGGTCGATCAGCGTTTGCAGGGCCCGCCGCTCGGGACTCCACCAGTAGCCGTTGTAGATCAGGCTGGCATAACGCGGCATCAGGTCGTCCTTCAAGTGCGCCACTTCGCGGTCGAGGCAGACGGACTCGATGGCGCGGTGGGCCCGCAGCAGAATGGTGCCGCCGGGCGTTTCGTAGCAGCCGCGCGATTTCATGCCGACATAACGGTTCTCCACCAGGTCGAGACGGCCGATGCCGTGCTTGCCGCCGAGCTGGTTGAGCGTCGCCAGCAGCTCATGCGCCTTCATCTTCTTGCCATTGATGGCGACAAGATCGCCAGCCTTGAATTCGAGGTCGAGGTACTCGGCCTTGTTTGGCGCCTTTTCAGGCGACACGGTCCAGCGCCACATCGATTCCTCGGCTTCAGCCGAAGGGTCTTCCAGGTGACGGCCCTCGTAGGAGATATGCAGCAGGTTGGCATCCATCGAGTATGGCGAACCACCCTTCTTGTGCTTCATCTCGATCGGAATACCATGCTTCTCCGCATAGGTGAGCAACTTTTCGCGCGACAGCAGATCCCATTCGCGCCAGGGAGCGATGACCTTGACATTGGGCATCAGCGCATAAGCGCCGAGTTCGAAGCGTACCTGGTCGTTGCCCTTGCCGGTGGCACCGTGAGAAATGGCGTCGGCACCAGTCTTGCGCGCGATCTCGACCAGACGCTTGGCAATCAGCGGCCGCGCAATCGAAGTGCCGAGCAGGTATTCGCCCTCATAAACCGTGTTGCAGCGGAACATCGGCAAGACGAAGTCGCGGACGAACTCCTCACGCAGATCGTCGATGAAAATGTTCTTCGGCTTGATACCGAACTTCAGCGCCTTGCTGCGCGCCGGCTCCAGTTCCTCGCCCTGACCGAGATCGGCGGTGAAGGTCACTACCTCGCAGTTGTAGGTGTCCTGCAGCCACTTGAGAATGACCGAGGTATCGAGGCCGCCCGAATAGGCGAGAACAACTTTCTTGGCTTCACTCATTGCATTTTCCTGAGAGATATTACTGGGTGCGGTAGGCGCGATGACAACCGACACAGGCGCCAGTGACTGCCTGCAAGGCGCCCAGTGACTTCGCGAGATCGCCGCCACGGGCGGTAATGGCGAAGCCGCTGCCCGCGCCATGCATGTTGCGCGCAATCAGATGCATGTCCTCCGGCATGTACGTGCCCGGACGTGCGTTGGCCGGCGCATTGCGGTGGCGGCCCATCGCCGCCAGGCCGATCTGGCGATCGGCAATGTCAGCAGCTTCGGCAAATTTTCCTTCGGCCAGTGCGGCCACCACCTGATGCAAGGCAAGCTGGAAGTCGAGCATCTCCGCACGCAGCGCAGCGAGCGCCTCGGGCGGCATCTGCACCAGGATGCGGCTATCGTCGGCCGCCCCGGCGACCGGGGCAAGCAGCAACAGGAACAGGCACAACCAGCTATGTCGAGTCATGATTTCACCTCACCAAGAACCAGATACTCGAGCAGCGCCTTCTGGACGTGCAAGCGGTTCTCCGCCTCGTCCCAGACCACGCTCTGCGTTCCATCGATCACGGCGGCAGCAACTTCCTCGCCGCGATGCGCCGGCAAACAATGCATGAACAACGCGTCCGCCTTGGCGCCCGCCATCATCTCGGCATCGACCTGCCAATCGGCGAAATCGCGCAGCCGCTCCTCGTTCTCGGCCTCGAAGCCCATCGACGTCCACACGTCGGTGGTCACTAGATCGGCGCCGCGCACGGCAGCCATGGGATCGGCGAACTCCTCGAAGTTGTCGGTCCCGTAGAGTCCGGCACGCTCCGGCTCGACTTCGTAGCCGGGCGGCGTTGACACATGAACATTGAAGCCGAACACCTCCGCCGCCTGCAGCCAGGTGTTGCAGACATTGTTGGAATCGCCGATCCAGGCTACGGTACGTCCCGAGATCGGCCCGCGATGTTCGATATAGGTGTAGATGTCGGCGAGGATCTGGCAGGGATGGTACTCGTTGGTCAAGCCGTTGATCACCGGCACGCGCGAGCAACTGGCGAAGCGCTCAACGATGTCCTGCTCGAAGGTGCGAATCATGACCACGTCGCTCATCCGCGAAATCACCTGGGCGGCATCCTCGACCGGTTCGCCGCGACCAAGCTGCGAGTCGCGCGTGTTCAGGTAAATCGCCGAACCACCCAGTTGCTGCATGCCGGCTTCGAACGACAGTCGCGTGCGCGTGCTGGCTTTCTCGAAGATCATGACCAACGTGCGATCCTGAAGCGGCCAGTATTTCCGGTACGCCTTGAACTGTTCCTTGATCCAGCGCGTGCGCTCGAACAGATGATCGAATTGGCTCCGACTGAAGTCGTTGAACTGGAGAAAGTGTTTTCCCGCTGCCATGTCAGCCTCCGAGGAACTGCCGGATCAAGGGCACCAGAATATCGACGGTCTGCTTCGCCTCGGCGTCGGAGAACACCAGGGCCGGCAGCAGGCGCACCACCTTGTCAGCGGTGACGTTGATCAACAGCCCGGCATCCCTGGCCAAGGCAACCAGTTCGGTGCACGGACGATCGAGTTCCAGGCCGATCATCAGGCCATCGCCACGCACGTCCACGACACCCGCCACCCCTGCCAGTCCGTCACTCAGGCCGCCGCGAATGGCCGCACCCAGGTCCGCCGCACGCGCCATCAGGTTGTCATGTTCGATGACATCCAGGGTGGTCATCGCTGCCACGCAGGCCAAGGGATTGCCGCCGAATGTCGAACCGTGGTTGCCCGCCTTGAATACATCCGCGGCCGGCCCGGCCGTCAGGCAGGCACCAATCGGTACCCCCGACCCCAGGCCCTTGGCCAGGGTCATGACGTCCGGCTTGATCGCTGCGTGCTGATGAGCGAACCAGACGCCGGTACGGCCGACGCCGCACTGAACTTCGTCGACCATCAACAGCCAGCCACGCTGATGACAAATTCGCCGCAACGCTTGCAGGTAATCCTTGTGCGCGACGTTGATGCCGCCTTCCCCCTGAATCGGCTCCAACAGCACCGCGACGACGTTGGTATTGTTGGCCGCCACCTGCTCGATAGCCGGCAGATTGTCGAACGGCACGCGGACGAATCCGGATACCAGTGGTTCGAATCCTGCCTGCACCTTGCGGTTGCCGGTCGCCGAGAGTGTTGCCAGCGTACGGCCATGAAAAGCATGTTCCATGACGATGATTGCCGGCGCATCGACACCCTTGCTGTGACCGTACATGCGCGCCAGCTTGATCGCCGCCTCATTGGCTTCGCAGCCGGAATTGCAGAAGAAGACTTCGTCCATGCCCGCCAGGGCGGCCAATCGATCGGCGAGCATTTCCTGTTCGCGGACGCGGTACAGGTTGGAGGTGTGGATCAGACGTTCAACCTGTGTCGTCAGGGCCTGAACCAGGCGGGGATGGCCGTGGCCAAGCGTATTGACGGCAATACCGGCCATGGCGTCGAGATAGCACCGGCCCTGCTCGTCATAGAGCTTGCAGCCGTCGCCATGGGTGAAGGCAACGGGTTGCCGATTGTAGGTAGGCATAAGATGGGACATGAATTCTCCGCGCAAAAAACAGACGGCGGCCACCGGGGCAGCCGCCGTATTTGCATCTGGCAATCTTAAGTGAAAATCCCAGCCCTGTACAGGGAG
>PMIF01000047.1 GCA_003157035.1 Rhodocyclaceae bacterium | reverse complement strand
TCCAGTCCGGTTGCAGTGTGATGGTCAGTTGCCTCATTGCTTTCTCCTTTCTTCCACTGCCGCGATGAAATCCTCGATCAGTTGTTCGACACCGACGAAGCGATAGCGGTGTTCGACGCCATCGACATGGCAGTGATCGCCCTTGCCGCGCTCGTTGTCAAAGCCAACGATCCGATGCGTTTCGCGACCGTAGAACAGCCTGTACTTGAACCCGTGCTCGCTGGGCGGAACGGGTTGTGGAACCTGCCACACTCGCATCTGAATGATGTCACCCTCGGGCGTCACGTCCTTGAAATCGATAATGAGCGTCGCCTTCATGTGGGCAATTATGCCCACACTCAGGGGCGCGGCGCAAGCAGCAGGCATCTGCCCGGCGCGCCACGGCGACTGACTCTTGGTTGGTGCCGTTCAGGCGATGCCGTAGCGGGCGCGCAGATCCGCCAGTGCGCCGGCGACCACCGTGTCAGGCGGCACCTCGCCGGTCATGGAAACCTTGAGGTCGCGCAGGCCGCCATCGGCGAGGTCATACACCCAGCCGTGCAAGGCCAGTTGCTGACCGCGCCGCCGGGCGTCGCCGACCAGCGTGGTGCGGGCGACGTTGCGCACTTGTTCGATGACGTTGAGTTCGGAGAGGCAGCGTTGGATGGCGTCATCATCGGCCAGCGCGGCGAGGATGCTGGCGTGGCGTTCGGCGACGTCCTGGATGTGGCGCAACCAGTTGTCGATGAGACCAAGCGAGCGGCCAGCGAGGGCGGCCTTGATGCCGCCGCAGCCGTAGTGGCCGACGACCATGACGTGACGCACGCAGAGTACATCGACGGCATATTGCAGTACCGACAGACAGTTGAGGTCGGTATGCACCACGACGTTGCCGACGTTGCGATGGACGAAGACCTCGCCGGGCCTCAGGCCGGTAATCTGGTTGGCCGGCACCCGGCTGTCGGAACAGCCGATCCACAGGTAAGCCGGCGCCTGGATCGCTTCCAGGCGGGCGAAGAACGCGGGATCGCTCGCGACCGCCTCGGCTGCCCAGCGGCGGTTGTTCTCGAACAGCTCGGCGAGAAAATCCATTGGCGTTCCGCGGTCAGCGAGCACCCTGAAGGGCGGCGACGCGCTCGTCGATACTCGGGTGCGTGGCGAACAAGCTCATGGCGCCCGCCTTGCCGGCAATACCGGATGAGGCCAGGCCTGAAGGCAGGGGCTCCGGCGACAGGCCGCCCAGACGCTGCAAGGCAGCGATCATGGGCTGCGGCGTTCCTTCAAGCTTGGCCGAGCCGGCGTCGGCGCGAAATTCGCGCTGGCGCGAGAAGTAGGCAACGATCATGCTGGCGAGGATGCCGAGCGCGATCTGGCAGATGATGACGGTGATGGTATAGCCGATGCCGGGCCCGGAGCGGTCGTCGCCGCGACGCAGGAAGCTGTCGACCATGAAACCGATGACGCGTGAGAGGAAGAACACAAACGTGTTGACCACCCCCTGGATCAGCGTCAATGTCACCATATCGCCATTGGCGACATGGCTGATCTCGTGCGCCAGCACGGCCTCGACTTCCTGCTGGTTCATGCTCTGCATCAGTCCGCTGCTGACGGCAACCAGCGCGTTGCCTTTCGACGGCCCGGTGGCGAAGGCATTCGGCTCGCCGTCGTAGATTGCCACTTCCGGCATGGCCGGCAGATTAGCCCCGCGGGCAAGCCGTTGCACCGTTTCCACCAGCCACGATTCCGTGGCGTTCTGTGGCGATTCGATGACCCGGGCGCCGGTCGACCACTTGGCCATCATCTTCGACATCAGCAGCGAAATGAAGGCGCCGCCAAAGCCAAACACGGCGGCAAAACCGAGCAGTGCGGGCAAGTTGAGGCCCTGGGCGGTCAAGTAGCGGTCGACGCCGAGCAGACTGGCAACGATTGACAACACGACCATCACGGCAAGGTTGGTGATGATCAGCAGAAAGATTCGTTTCATGCCAAAGTCTCCTTTCGATAACCGGCGCCGATTAGACCACAGGCCGATGACAATGATTCGTCGCTCGCTCGCGCCGACGCCCCTATTCTTCGAGCAGTCCCAACTTGCCGGCCAGCCATTTTGTCGTGGTTGCCTGGATAAGGATAGTCATCAGGATGGCGATGAAAGTCACCGAGGCGATCAGCTTGGCTTCCGGCGCGCCCAGCCCGAGCAGCATGCCGGCCAGCGCGCCCGGAATGACCCCGGTCTCGCGCGTCCAGCACATGAAGAGCATTTCCTTCACGCTCCACTTGGCGCGACGATCCGGCAAAGCGCAGAGGAAGACCGTAGCAGGCCGCGCCACCAGCATGAAGATGACCACCACGACAACACCGCCACCGAGATACTTGTTCATCAAGCCGAAGTCCACTTGCGCGCCGAGCAGGATGAATATGAACATGCGCATGATGAAGGCCGTGGTCTGGATGAAGTCGTCCATCGCTTCCTGCTCGGCCGCTGGCAGCGCGAAACCCAGCGCATCCTTGTTGCCGAGCACGATGCCGAAGACGAACACTGCCATGAAACCGCTGGCTTGCAGGCCGTCGGCGCCAAGATAGGCGCCGAGAACCGCCATCAGCGTCACGACCGGCGCCACTTCCCGGAAAAAGCCGAATTTCTCGTGCGCGATCAGCAACGCGGCAAGGTAGCCGAGCATGCCGCCGGCGACGAATCCTATGCCGGCTTGTTTGACCAGATCGATCAGCGCACCGCCAAGCGAGAATTCGCTTTGGCCCATGGCAATGCCCAGCGTCGCGAACGTAGCGATGGCACCGGTGGCATCATTGAAGGCAGACTCGGACATCACGGTCTGGGCCACGCGATCGCGAATCTTCACTTGCTTGAACACCGGCACCAGCGTTGCCGGGTCGGTCGAAGCGATCGTCAGGGCCAACAGCGCCGCCACGACCATCGGCAACGAAAAGACGTAGTACGCGGCGACCGCGGTGATGGCGCCAGTGATCAGCACACCGACAGTGGCCAGAATGACAATGGTGATCCAAACGTCCTTGAGCACGGTCAGGCGCAGGGAAGCACCACCATCGAAAAGAATATAGCTGGCGCCGAAGATGAGGATGATCTGGTTGAGTGCCGAGTCGGCCTTGATGTTGACCAGACCCAATATCTCCGGCCCCAAAAGCATCCCCACCAGCAGGAACACAGCCACATCGGGCACTTTCAGCTTGCGGGCGATCAAGCCGAAAACAGTGCCGGCGGCAAGAATGGTGGCGAAAGTGTAAAGGACGTGTTTGGCGAGTTCCGTGGCGGCGGCGGATTCCATGATGTCGGACTTGCTTGCAATAAGAGCGAGACTCGGCGATTCTAGCAACCGCCGCGCTGTCGTCCCTGCCTATGCATTCCACCCTGTTTTCGCTCTTGATCCTTTTGACCGCCGCTGTTGTCGCCGTGGCGCTGCTGCGCCACTTCCGCATCCCCGGCGTCCTGGCCTATTTGGCGATCGGCATTGCCTTCGGTCCGCACGGCGGCGCCATTCTCGCTGAAAACGATCAGGTATCTGCCTTTGCCGAGTTCGGCGTGGTCTTCCTGATGTTTTCCATCGGTCTGGAATTCAGCCTGCCGAGGTTGATCGCCATGCGCTCGCTGGTCTTCGGCCTGGGCAGCGCACAAATGCTGTTGACGGCGGTTGGCACCCTGCTGATCGCCTCGCTTGCCTACGGCCAGAACTGGCGTGCCGCCCTGGCCGTGGGACTCGCCGTCGCCATGTCGTCCACTGCCATTGTCGCCAAGATGCTTTCCGACCGCTTCGAGCTTCACTCGCGTTCCGGCCGACAAACCATGGGCGTATTGCTGTTTCAGGATCTCGCGGTAGTACCCTGCCTGATCATATTGCCAGCGCTGGCCGATGCGCACGGCGAGCTATGGCACGCGCTGGCCCTTGCCGGCTTGCAGGCCGGCGCATTGCTGATAGTGCTGGTCTGGATCGGCCAGCGGGCAGTGCGCAAGATCTACGACCGGGTCGCCAGCCAGCGCTCTGACGAATTGTTCGTCCTGACCACCTTATGGATCGTGGTTGGACTGGCCTTTGCCACCGGCCAGGCAGGACTGTCGCTGGCACTCGGCGCCTTCGTCGGCGGCATGCTGCTCTCGGAAACCATGTACCGCCACCAGGTCGAAGCGGATATCCGCCCCTTTCGCGACATGCTGCTCGGACTGTTCTTCGTCACCGTCGGCATGCAACTCGATCTGGGCATCATGTCGCGGGAACTCGGCCGCCTGCTATTGGCCTTGCTGCTCATCGTCGCCGGCAAAGGCTTGGTCGTATTGCTGATTACACTGGTGGCGCGAACCACGCTCGATGTGGCCTTGCGCACGGCCACGCAGTTGGCTCAGGCAGGCGAATTCGGTCTGGTGCTGATCGCCCAAGCCGACGTTCTGGGTTTGATCTCCGCCGACGTCTTCCAGGTCACGCTCTCGGCAATGCTGTTGTCGATGTTTTTGGCGCCCTTTCTCATCGAGCGTGCCGCTCGCCTCGGTGGCGAAATGGCGCGTGGCGACTGGGCGCACAAAGCCAAGGCGATTCACGATATTGCGGTCGCCGGCTTTACGCTCGAGCGTCACGTCATCATCTGCGGCTATGGCCGCACCGGCCAGCATGTCGGACAATTCCTCGCCAGCGAGAACATCGCCTTCCTGGCGCTGGACGTCGATCCCCGCCAGGCGCGCCAGCAACCGCCTGAAGGCAGTCAAGTCGCCTTCGGCAACGCCGATCGGCCGGAGGTGCTGAAAGCCGCCGGCCTGGCGCGGGCGAGTGCCGTGGTCATTGCCTATCCGGACGTGCAATCCGCGGAGCGGGTGCTACACCTGATTCGCCGCCAGCGCAGCGATATTCCGGTCGTCGTTCGGGCGCCTGACGATTCGCACGCCGAGCGCCTTCGCGGCGCCGGAGCCACCGAAGTCATTCCCGAAGTTCTCGAAGGCAGCCTGATGATCGCGGCGGAGACTTTGGTTCAACTCAACGTTCCGGTCGAAAGGGCGATGATGCATGTGCGCGCCGTGAGAGCCAATCGCTACGCCTCACTGCGCGACTACTATCGCAACGGGACAAAGCCATTACGCTAGAATGGTCGGCTCATGGTGACCATGCCGGTTAGAGAGATCTGGGCGGGCAACGCCCGTTACTCTGTGGACCCGCTATATAGCGGCCCACAGACGATCCGTCTGGCCGGCGAGCCGACCACCATCGGCTGGGCATTGCGGGAAGTCCTCATCGCCGCAACGCTATGCAATCACGCGACGGCCAGCCACTGTGGCGATAAATGGCAATTCTCGGGCGACAATTCCGATCAGGCTCTGCTTGCAACGGCGATCGATGGCGGCATCGACGCGGATACCCTCAGGGCTTCGGCTCCGCGCATCGCCGAGTTGCATTGCACAGCCGATACGCAGGCGACGCTGCACCAATGTCCCGACGGGGCCGACATCTATGTCAAGGGCGAACCGGAACAGGTTCTCCAGGGGTGCGACGCCATGCTCGACACCCATGGTCGGCGTTGGCCTCTTGAGGCGACGGACGTTCTGGAGCGTGCGGCGGCGATGCGCGCGCGCGGACTGTCGGTCGTCGCCTTCGCGCGGGGAAAGCTCGCTCAGGTGCGGCCGCTGACCGCCACCGACTGCCAGAGCGGTTTGCTCCTGATCGGTCTGGTGGGACTGCTGATCGCGCCACTCACGCTGCGCTGACCAATACCACGTGCACGCGGTAGGGCCCGTGGGCACCCAGCACGATCGTTTGCTCGATATCGCCGGTTCTCGACGGCCCGGAGATGAAGTTGACCGCTCGCGGCAGCTCCGCGCGCTCGGCGCGGACAAGCTGCCAGGCCTCTTCCATTCCGGCAACGACGCGAGACGCGGCAACAATGGCGACATGCGTCTCGGGCAACAGGCTCACCGTTGCCGGCGTCTCCGGCCCGGACAACACCATCAAGGTCCCGGTCTCGGCGATGGCGCAATAGCAGCCGGTGATGCCAACCGTATCGCCATCGCGGGCGCCGCGCCCGTCAAACTCGATGCCGGCTGCCGACCACGGATGGCCGGCCAACAACGGCCAGCCAACCACCTGCTTGGCCAGCCCGGTAGCCGACAGATAGCGCGCCACCGCGTCGGGCACCTGCTGCCAGTCCATTACGCAATCGACGGTCGTGGACTGCGCCAGCGACTGATCGACAAATCGCTGGCGCAAATCACCGACGATCGTCGGCCGCGGGTGCGACGCCGAAGCGTCCGGCGCGGCGGCGAGCGCAGTTGGCTTGTCGCCAGTTCGGCCAAGTCGCTGTCGAATGCGGCCGAGGATGTCCTGACGGCTATTCATAACAAGTCCTTCGCNNAAAGTTCGCCCCTCGGGCGCCGGGAAATCGCGTCCCAGTGTCCATTCCGGCGCTGCGGCGAGGACGCCGATGCGATCGCTGCCGCCTGCCAGCCAAGCCAGGTAGCGCACGCCGATGCGTGTCGCCAGGTCGTACAGGCGTGGCCGGGCGGCGACCCAGGCCCAGGTCTTCAGGGCCAGACGTTCGGTCAACGGCCGCAGCCTGGCCTCCACCTGCTTCTCGCGCAAGCGGCGCAGGAGTCCGGGCAAGGGTATCTTCACGGGGCAGACGACACCGCACTGGTCGCACATGGTCGCCGCCTGGGGCAGATCCACTGCCTGATCGATGCCCAGGTAGAGCGGCGTCAACACCGAGCCCATCGGACCGGGATAGACCCAGCCGTAGGCGTGACCACCAATCGTCTGATAGACGGGGCAATGGTTCAGGCAGGCACCACAGCGGATGCAGCGCAACATGTCCTGGAACTCCGAACCGACGACATCGGCGCGACCGTTATCGACCAGGATGAAGTAGAGGTGCTCCGGGCCATCGGCCTCGTCGCGCTCCTTGACGCCGGTCAGCAGCGACACATAGTTCGAGATCGACTGACCAGTGGCTGAGCGCGGCAGCAGACGCAGGAGCAACGACAAGTCCTCCAGCGTCGGAACAACCTTCTCTATGCCGGTGATGACCACATGGACTCGCGGCAGGGTCGTCACCATGCGGCCGTTGCCTTCGTTGGTCACCAGCGCCACGGATCCCGTCTCGGCGACCAGAAAATTGGCGCCCGAAATGCCCATGTCGGCACTCAGGAAGTGCTGGCGCAGCGCCTCGCGCGCTTCGCGGGTCAGTGCCGCAATATCCGTCTTGCGCGGCTTCTTGTGTGCGCGCTCGAACAAGTCGGCGACTTCATCGAGGCTCTTGTGCACGACTGGCGCGATGATATGCGACGGCGGTTCATTGTCGTTGATCTGCAGGATGTACTCGCCGAGATCGGTCTCCACCGGCTGGATACCGGCGGCTGCCAGCGCCTGATTGAGTCCAGCCTCCTCGGAGAGCATGGACTTCGACTTCACCGCCTTCTTGACGCCGTGCCGGCGGGCGATGTCGCCAACATGGCGGCAGATCTCGGCCCCGTCCTTGGCCCATAGCACCGTGGCACCGCGCGCCGTGGCAGTGGTCTCGAACCTTTCCAGCCAGAGGTCGAGATCGTTGAGGACATGATCGCGTACCTGGCGCGCGGCTTCGCGCGTGCCCTCGAAGTCGTCGAGTTCGAGAATGGCCGTCGCCCGCTTGTCGACGAACTTGCCCTTGGAAGTGCGTAGATTGGCCTGCAACACCGGATTGGCCAGGGCAGCGGCTGCATTGGCCTTGAATCGCCTTGACCGCGACTGCATCAACAGTCCCCCGCCAAGACTTCCGCCACGTGCAGCACACGGGTGGTCTCGTCGCCCAGCCGCCGCAATTTTCCTTCGATGTTGAGCAGGCAACCGAGATCGCCGCCGACAATGGCGTCCGCCGTGGTCGCAGTCGCCTTGTCGCACTTGCGCTCGGCAATCGCCGCCGAGATGGCGCCGAACTTGATCGAGAAGGCGCCGCCAAAGCCGCAACATTCCTCGGCGCCGACCATTTCGCGCAGCTCGACACCCGGCAGACGCGCCAGCAACTGCCGCGGCTGTTGCTTGATGTCCAGGTGACGCAGACCGGCGCACGAATCATGGTAGGTGATGCTGCCGCGGAAGGTCCCCGGCAACTGCTCGACTTGCGCGACGCGGGTAAGAAAATCGGTCAGCTCAAAGACGCGCGGCGACAGCGCTTGGGCTCGGGCCTGCCAGTCGGGCTCGGCCGCCAGCAGGCCGGCATATTCGTTGCGAATCTGGTCGGCACAGGATCCTGAAGGAACAACGACGTAGGTGAAACCCTCGAATTCGGCAATCAGCTTTTTCGCCAGCGCGGCAGCGGCAACGCGATCACCGGCGCTGAAAGCAGGTTGACCACAACAGGTCTGCCCTTCGGGAATCACGACCTCGCAGCCGGCTGCTTCCAGCAGTCTCAAGGTGGCAAAGCCGATGCGTGGCCGCATCAAGTCCACAAGGCAGGTGACAAACAATCCGACACGCATGACGCCTCTCCGATTGCAGCATCAGGTTTCTCTTTCCGCATTGTGGCATACTCTAGCGAAAGTTGAGGTCGCAACCATGCCGCATACGCCTGCCCCCGTCGTCGAAGCCAAGAATCCGATCCAGGTCATCGAGCGCATGATGAAGCTGCTCGACGTCCTTTCCTATTACCACGATCCGGTGAGCCTGAAGCAGCTGGCCCTGGAGACCGGTCTGCATCCATCGACCGCTCACCGCATTCTTGCCGCCATGGCCGCCACCGGCTTTGTCGAGCGCGCCGATCCGGGCACTTACCGCCTGGGGATCCGTCTGCTTGAACTCGGCAATCTGGTCAAGTCGCGCATCAATATCCGCGACACGGCGATGCCGCAGATGCAGCAGTTACATGAGCGCATCGGCGAAAGCATCAATCTCGGCGTCCGGCAGGGCGATGAAATCGTCTACGTCGAGCGCACCTCGAGCGGCCGCTCGTCGATTCGCGTCGTGCATCTGGTCGGAGCGCGGGCGCCGCTACATGTGACCGCCGCCGGCAAGCTCTACCTCGCCGAGGACACCCGCGATGCTTTGGCCGACTACGCCCGCCGGACCGGACTGCCCGGGTTCACCAATACATCGATCACGACGTTGCACGGGTTGGAAAAGGAGATCGCCCGGGTTCGCGTCAATGGCATCGCCTACGACAACGAGGAAATCGAAACCGGCTTGCGCTGCGTGGCAGCACCGATTCGCGACGATACCGGAGCGCTCGTGGCTGGTCTGTCGGTATCGGCGCCCGCTGATCGCTACGACCCGGACTGGATTCCGCTGCTGCGAGCGACGGCCAACACGATCTCCACGACCATCGGTTACAGCAGGCCCACTAGCTGAGCAAGAGGGCCTGACTTCGCCTCAGCCAGCGATGCGCGGTGCCAGGGACGCGCTCTCCATCCACCGGCGGATCCGTTTGGCGTCGCCGATGCGGGTCAACCGTCCCCAGGAATCGAGCAGCACGATGATCGTCGGCCGGCTGTTGAGCCAGGCTTGCATGACCAGGCACTTCCCGGCTTCGTTAATGTAGCCGGTCTTGGACAAGCCGATGTCCCAATCCGAATTGCTGACCAGCCGGTTGGTGTTGTGAAAGGTGCGCGGCCGTCCCGCCAAGCTAACCGTATAGTCAGACGTGGTCGTATAGCTGCGGATCAAGGGGTACTGGTAGGCGGCGGCAACCATGCGCGTCAGATCGCGCGCATTGGAGACGTTGGATGCGGTCAGGCCGGTCGGATCGAGGAAGCGCGTGTCGTTGAGACCCAGCTCGGTCGCCTTGCCGTTCATGGCGGCGACAAAGCCTTCGCGACCGCCGGGGTAGTACCGCGACAGGGCTGCAGCGGCGCGATTCTCCGACGACATCAAGGCCAGGCGCAGCATGTGTTCACGACTGAGCTGCGTGCCAACCTTGAGGTGGGAGCGCGTGCCCTTGAGTACGTCGACGTCCTCGTCCGTGATGGTCAGGACCGCGTCCAGGTCAGGCTGGCTGTCGAGAACGACCATTGCCGTCATCAACTTGGTGATGGACGCAATGGGTACCACGGAATCGGCGTTCTTTTCGTAGAGAACGGCGCCACTGTTCTGATCGACGACAGACGCCGACGCCGATTGAATGCCGACACCACGCATGTCCTCCGCAGTCCCCGGTTGGTCACCGAGGGAGGCCGCACGACTCGGAGCCGCGTGGCGAGCCTTGCTCGCGGCATGGTGCTTCTTGGTCACGGAAACCTTTTTCTTGGGCGCCGCCAGCGCATCGGCACCAACCGGCGAGAGCGCAAGCGCTAGCGAGGTGCCCAGGACGATCAATCCGGACCTGATTGCAAAACCCATGTTACCTCCACAGCGTTATCCGACGAGTTTAGCATCGCTGCACCACCGCCTATAGGGTCAACGGCCAATCTTCTAGTTAATTTAGGCCGTTAGGCAGAATATTTCAGGTGACTTCGAGCCTCATAAAGGCGGCAAGTTCCTCGCGTCTGACCATCGCGTCGCGGTAACCAAGGTCAATCAGCGCGCGGATGTACGATGGCTCGAACAGCAGGTAGCTGGCAAAGGCTCCATCACTGCCCTTGCCAAGCCCGATGCCACTCAATAGCCGCCTAAGGGGCCAGGCGAGACTCTGCAGATGCGCCAGCGCCAAGTGATCAAGGCGTTGCGACGGCTCGATCACCAGCAGATCGATTTCTCTCAATGCCAGGCCCGCCTCGCCGCGCCGCTCCGCCGGCAAGCAGGTCAACAGACGGTTCAATTGCTGCATCCGCTCAAGGTCGGCCGACAGACTGTCGACGTAGATGCCCGCCAGCAGGTGTCCGGCGGTTTCAGCCAGACTTGGATGGCCTTGGGCGGGATTGCGATCGCCTTCCCGTGATGCCATCGGCCCGGTGCTGATGACCAGGACCCTGTCCGCTCCCAGGTGGATCGCCGGTGACAAGGGCGCCAGCTCGCGCATCACACCATCGCCAAAATACTCGCGGTGCAGCCTCACTGCCGGGAAGAGGAAGGGGATCGCCATCGAAGCCATGACATGATCGACATTCAGACTGACATGGGCGCCACCGCGCTGGGGCCGATGCCACGGATCCAGATCGGCCCGCCCCTGAAAGAAACTGACGCACTGTCCGGAACCGTAGCCAGAGCAGGTGATGGCCAATGCGTGCAAGCTGTGCGCGGCAATTGCCGGTTCGAGGCGCGAGAAGTCGAGGCTTTGCGCCAAGTGGCGCCGCAGCGGCCGATTGTCGAGAAAGGCCTCCGGCCCCTTGCCAAACATCCAGCCGCCAACCAGTCCCGCCAGCCATCGGGCACCGGATGCGGCAACGCCGAACGCGTCGACCCGGTACACGTCAGAGGAGCGCAGCGCCAGCCAAAAAGCTTCCAGACCTTCGACTGCGCTGGTGAAGTTCTCCGCGGCCAATGCCAGGATTGCGGCATTCAAGGCCCCGCCGGAAACACCGCAGAGAAGTGGAAAAGGATTGCTCGCCGGCGATCGTCGCAACTGGCTCAGCGCCTTCAGCACACCAACCTCATACGCGGCGCGCGCGCCGCCGGCAGAAAGGACGAGCGCCGTCCGCTTGCCGCCGTACCCGTGCATCAGGAACCCGGTCCGGCCGCTTGCGCTGCCGCATCGACTGACAGCAGGGCGGTGACATTGACGATGCGACGGACGGTTGCCGTCGGGGTCAACACATGCACCGGCCGCGCGGCACCGAGCAGCATCGGACCAACCGTAAGGCCGTCACCGGCAGCTGTCTTGAGCAGGTTGAAGGCGATGTTGGCGGCATCCAGCGACGGCATCACCAGAAGGTTGGCGGCGCCTTTGAGGCGGGACGGCGGGAACACCTGGCGACGGATGTCCTCCGACAGAGCCGCGTCGCCATGCATCTCGCCTTCCACCTCGAGACCGGGAGCCCGTTCGGTGACGAGTTCCAGAGCCCGACGCATCTTGATCGCGGTCGGCGTATTCTCCGCACCGAAGAACGAGTGCGAAAGCAGCGCAACCTTGGGCGCAATGCCGAAGCGGCGCACCTCCTCGGCGGCGAGCAGCGTCATCTCGGCGATCTGTTCGGCGGTCGGCTCGTAGTTCACGTAGGTGTCGCAAATGAACAGTGTCCGACCGGGCAGGATGAGCATGCTCATGGCGTAATAGCTGCCGACGCCTGGCTTGCGGCCGATCACCGTCTCGATGTAATGCAGGTTCGGTCGGTACAAGCCGACCGTGCCACAGAGCAGGGCGTCGGCATAGCCATGCCTGAGCAGCATGGCGCCGATCAGGGTCGTCCGCTTGCGCATCTCGTTCTTGGCGTGGTCAACCGAGACGCCCTGGCGGCAGGTCAGGTTGTAGTAGTCCTGCCAGAGATCCTTGTAGCGGCTGTCCGAGTCCGGATTGACGAGCTCGAAATCGCGACCCGCCGCCATGCGCAGGCCGAACTTTTCGATCCGCTTCTCAACGACGTTGGGACGACCGATCAGGACCGGGCGGGCCAGGCCCTCGTCGATCACTGTCTGCACAGCGGAGAGCACGCGCTCATCCTCGCCTTCGCAGAACACGACTCGCGCCGGATTCTTCTTCGCCGCCGCGAACACTGGCCGCATGAACAAGCCGGTGTGGTAGACAAATTCGGTGAGCTGCTGCCGATAGGCAACCATATCGGTGATGGGGCGAGTGGCAACGCCGGAATCCATCGCTGCCTGAGCCACCGCTGGCGCCACCTTGACGATCAGGCGTGGATCAAAAGGCTTGGGAATAAGGTATTCGGGGCCGAAGGCGAGCTCCTCGTCGCCATAGGCTGCGGCCACGGCATCCGACGCTTCGGCGAGCGCCAGGTCGGCAATGGCCTTGACCGCCGCAATCTTCATCGCCTCGTTGATCGTCGTGGCGCCGACGTCGAGTGCACCGCGAAACATGAACGGAAAACACAGAACATTGTTGACTTGGTTCGGATAGTCCGAGCGACCGGTGCCGATGATGACGTCAGGGCGCACGGCCTTGGCGTCTTCGGGACGAATCTCCGGATCAGGATTGGCCATAGCCAGAATCAGCGGCCGCTCGCCCATGGTGGCGACCATTTCCGGCTTCAGCACGCCCTTGGCCGAGAGACCGAGAAAGACATCGGCACCGCGAACGATGTCGGCCAGGCTGCGCGCTTCGGTCACCTGCGCATAGCGCGCCTTTGACGGATCGAGATTGTCGCGGCCGACGTGGATGACGCCCTTGGTATCGGCGACGAAGACGTTCTCACGCCGCACCCCCAGGCTGACGACCAAGTCGAGGCAGGCGATGGCCGCCGCACCGGCACCGGAGCAGACCACCTTGACCTGGCCGATATCCTTGCCGACGACGCGCAGACCGTTCACCACCGCAGCAGCAGTGATAATGGCCGTGCCGTGCTGGTCATCATGGAAAACCGGAATCTTCATGCGCTCGCGCAGCTTGGCCTCGATGTAGAAGCACTCGGGCG
>PMIF01000301.1 GCA_003157035.1 Rhodocyclaceae bacterium | reverse complement strand
GGATCGTCCGGCTGATCTTGTTGAGAACCCAGGTCAGGATGCGCTGGTAGATCGTTCGCCCCTGCTCGACCAAGGCCAGGATATTGGTCAGCCCCGGCTCGGTCAGCACCACACTGGCTGCACCTTTGGCGACATCCGTCGCGGTGCTGACGGCAATGCCTACTTCGGCCTGGCGCAGTGCGGGGGCATCGTTTACGCCGTCACCGGTCATGCCGGTCACGTGGCCGGAGGCCTGCAGGTGCTGGACGACGATGTATTTGTCCTCCGGGTACACTTCGGCGAAGCCGTCGGCACCGGCCAACAAATCGACCGCCTTGTTACCGGCCTGCGCGCTCGCTGCCTTCAGGTCGGCCACACGCTGGATATTGGGCAAACCGACGCCCTTGGCAATTTCACTGGCGACCGCCAGCGCATCGCCGGTGAGCATCTTCACCGAAACACCGAGATCGCGCAGTTGGGCAATCAGTTGCCCGGCATCCGGTCGAGGCGGGTCGAACAAGTTCACCAGGCCCAGCAGCGCCGGGGTGCCCGTCTCGGGGCCACGCGCCACCGCCAGCGTCCGATAGCCCTTCAGGGCCGATGCGCCGACCTGTGCTTCCAGCGCCTCGATCGCCGGCGCCGGTAAGCCGCAGGCCTCGGCGACAGTGCGCACCGCGCCCTTCATGACCCGGAAGCGCTGGCCATCCTGTTCGACGACGGCTTCGGTGCGCCGATTCTTGGCGTCGAACGGCGCGAACGAGATGGGCGTCACCGCCGAAGTGTTGTCGAAGACATGCCGTTCTCTGGCCGCGGCCAGGAATGCCAGGTCAATGGGATCCTGGTTGGACTCCTGCGATGCCTGCGCGGCCGCCTGCAAGACGGTGGCTTCCGTGGCGTGGTCCTGCGGCAGCACGCCGGTGACGGCCAGCCGGTTCATCGTGATGGTGCCGGTCTTGTCCACGCAGAACACGTCCATCGTCGCGGCATCCTCGGTGGCACTCAGACGCGTGACCAGTACGCCGTGTTTCGCCAGTTCCTTGGCGCCGACGGCCATGCTGACGGTAAACATCACCGGGAGGGCAACCGGTACCGCGCTCATCAACAAGACCAGCATGAGCGGGATCATTTCCAGCAGTGGCACGCCCCGGATCAGCGACAGCACGACCACCACGCCGATGAGCGTGCCGACGATAACGAACAGCCAACGCACCACCTTGGCGACCACGGCTTCGATGTGAAGTTTCGGACTCGCCTCCTGCACGAGTTGGGTGGTGCGGCCAAAGTAGGTCTTCGCCCCGGTCAGGATGACGACGCCGTTGCCTTCGCCCTGGCGGACCACCGACCCCGACGACAGCACGTCAGCGGGCGCCTTGTCGGCGTCTTTCGATTCGCCGGTGAGGGCGGATTGGTCGATGCTCAGTGTGCCAGTGATGAGTTTGATGTCGGCGGGAATGATGTCGCCCGGTCGAATCCGCACGATGTCTCCGGGGACCAGCTCGCGAGCCGGAACGACCACCCAGGAGGAGTCGCGCCGAACGCGCGCATTGACCTGCAATCGTTGTCGCAAGGTAGCCACGACGCCGGCGGCCCGACGCTCCTGCATGAAACTCAATACGGCGTTGATCACCAGCAACGCACCGACCACGACGAGGTCAGTGTACTTGCCAAGGACGGCGGATAGCACCATGATCAGTTCGAGCATCCACGCGGAGATACCCCAGAACTTGCGGAGGAATGCCAATACCGGGTGCTCCGTCTTTTCGGCGACTTCGTTGTAGCCATCTTCCTTGCGGCGGTTGGCCACCTCGGCAGCCGAAAGGCCTGCCTCGGCGGTTACCTGGAGGGTCGCAAGCGCGGCCGGGACAGATGCCGCGGAGATGTCGGACGTATCAATATTGGCGGACATGATCCTTGGCCACTCCTTGCGTATCGACCTCGTCATTGGCGAATCCCGGATTGCGATCGATGCCAATCAATCGCGGTACATTCGGCGTGCGGTTCTTGACCATTTCTCCGCTCCTTAGATACCTTTCAACCACGTCCCAAACCGGTTCGCCCCCGGATTGCGCGCTGCCGACACCCCAGCGCGCCACTTTGTATCGTTGGGCAGCTTGTATCGGCTTTCCGTTCAACATCATGTTGCTGATGCGCGAGCCGATTGTCGCGGCGGCTTCGCAGGTGTAGGCAAGCCCGCCGGTACGCACCATGTCGCCACCCTGATGCTGGTAGGGATCGGCATTGAAAATCTTGTCGCATAGTTTTTCCAGGTGCAGCTTCAATTCGGCGCCGCTCATGAGTACCACCGAGGTGGCGGGGTAGGTAATTGCCGTTTGCTCCATCAATCGTTCACGGGTGATCGTTTGTCCGGGCAACAGCGTCGTTCCCCATCGGAAGCCGGGAGAGAAGGCGATCTCCGCGCCTTTGACCGCCATCAGGGCTTCGACAATCAACTGGTCCCACGACCCATTGAAGTTGCCGCGCCGGTAAAGCAATTGCGGGCTTTCGGCGATGGGTTCGCGCAGGCGNNCAGTTCCGAGAACACCGGCAACAAATGGTATCGGTAGTCGGTAATGCGGCCATGCTTTACGTCGAAGTCGATCACGGCGAGAAACTTTCCGTACGAACCGGCGTTGGTGACGATGGTGACTCCGCCGGGGTTTGGCACGAGACTGGGCACCGGCACGCCGTCGTGGGTGTGGCCGCCCAGGATCATGTCGATGCCGGAAATGCGCGCCGCCAGCTTGAGGTCGATGTCCATGCCATTGTGCGAAAGCAAGACCACCACTTGCGCGCCCTTGTTGCGCACCTCGTCGGTCACCGCTTGCAGGCGTGCTTCGTCGATACCGAATTGCCAGTCCGGGGTGAACTGCGCGCCGTTCGCCTGGGGCGTGTAGGGAAACGCCTGACCGATGATGGCGACCGGAATGCCGTTTTGCTCGCGGATCACGTAGGCATCGAACACGGAAGCGTCGTCGTCCTGGCGCACGATGTTCTGGGCCACGAAGGCGACCTTGTCCTTGAAGTCGTTTTGCACGACATGCGCCACGCGTTCGGCGCCGTGGGTGAATTCCCAATGCCCGGTCATGACATCGACGCCCAACTCGAGCGAGGCTTCCACCATGTCCTGGCCCGCTGTCCAAAGCGCCGTCGCCGATCCCTGCCAACTGTCACCACCGTCCAGCAGCAAGGCAGTGGGACGGCTGGCTTTCATGCGCTTGACCAGGGTGGCAAGATGCGCAAAGCCGCCCACCTTGCCGTAGGCCCGCGCCGCAGCAACGAAATCGAGATGCGAGAAGGCGTAGGCTTGCCGACTGCCGGCCGCTAGCCCATACGCCTCCAGCAAGGGTTTGCCGACAAGGTGCGGCACCTTTCCCACTGCGCTACCCACACCGAGGTTGATGCTGGGCTCGCGATAGTAGATGGGCAGCAGTTGGGCGTGGCAGTCGGTGAAGTGCAGAAGACTGACGTTGCCGAACGCGGGAATGTCGTAGATCTGGTCGGCATTGTCGTCACCCATCATTTTGGCTTGACCCTCTTTTCCTCGAACGGCCCGTACTGATGGCGTTCCTGTGACAACTTGTCAGCATAGGGAGGATAGGGCGCGTCAGCCGGCTTCTTATCCAGTTTCGGATAGTCCTTCTCCAGGCCGCTCATCTGTGGCCGCTTTCCTGAACTGAGATAGCCGGCGATGTCGTAGGCGTCCTCGTTGGTGATTGCCGGATGGTTCGACGCGGTTCCAAGTGGCATGTTGCCTTGAATGAATGCAGCGGTGGTCAGCAGCCGGTTCATTCCCGCGCCATTGTTGTAGCTGCTTGCGCCCCAGAGCGCCGGCACGACATGGCTGCCCGCACTGCCGGCAGACATCGACTGATAGCCGTTGCCGTTCTTGCCGTGGCACGACATGCAGAACTGGTCGTATACCCGTTCGCCGTTGTTCACGTCGGACTTGCGGGGCGGAGCTTCGTATTTGGGTGTTCCGAGGCCGGCAACTTCCTTGGGCATGTCTTTCGACAACCAGCCTATGTAAGCGACCATGGCCTTCATCTCCCTGCTGTCGGCAGGCAATTCCTTGCCGCTCAGGCTGCGCTCGAAGCAACCGTTGATCCGCTGCTCAAGCCCTTGCACCTGGTCCTCGCGACCACGGTATTGGGGGTAAGCCTGGCTAACGCCCATGAAGGGAAGTCCAAACTGTTTGGTGCCGCTTTCCAGGTGACAACTAGTACAGTTGAGCGTGCTGCCGGAGAATCGCATCTTCTCGTTCTTCACGTTCGGGCCGAGTTGCGCATAGGTATCGGTCATCAGCAGCGCGCCGTAGCGGACCAGATCGCCTGTCTCGCCCTGCGGAATATCCTTCATCAGCGGCGGCACCCAGGCGGTAGGCGGTGCATTCACCTTCATTGGCGCAGTGGTGGTGAGCTTTTCATCGGCCAGCGTGGTGAGGAATCTGAGGATGTTGTTGATTTCTGCGTCCTTCAGCTTCTTGTCCAACTGCAGGTAAGCCATCTTATCCACTGCCTCCGCCAGGTTACTCACCTCGCCGTCATGGAAGTAGGGGGCGGAAAGGGTGACATTGCGCAGACTGGCAGTCTTGAAGACGTACTTGTCGCTTTCCAGTTTGGTGACCTTGAAGCGGCCTGTATCCTCGCGATTGGAATACGCATGGAATACGCCTAATTTCTGATAGGTCGCTCCGCCCAGGTTGGGGCCGTTGTGGCACTGCACGCAGCCGACCTGGATGAAGGTGCGCATCCCTTGCATTTCCTGTTCGGTAAGGGCCTGCTTGTCACCGTCGATGTAACGGTCCAGGCGGCTACGGGAAATCAGCGTTCGCTCAAATGCCGCAACCGACTTGGCGAAGTTGTCGAACGTCACGGGATCTTTCTGGCCGGGGAAGGCCTTGTTGAAGTCGGCGGGATAGTGATCAATTTCCTTCAGCCGCTTTGCCACTGCTTCGCCATTGGCCATACCCATCTCAATCGGGTTGAGCGGGGGACCTTTGGCCTGGTCTTCCAGCGTTGCCGCGCGGCCGTCCCAGAACTGTGCGATCTGGTAGCCCGCATTCATGGTCGATGGATCGTTGCGGTCGCCGGACTTCCCTTCGGCGCCCTTGCCGGTCTTCAAGTGGTCCGCGCCCACGCCCTTGTTGTCCAGTGGGTGGCAGGAGTTGCAGGACTGCGTTTTGTTGATCGAAATCGCTTTCTCGAAATAGAGCTTCTTTCCCAAAGCAACCATGGCGGCAGTGTCGTGTTCACTTCCCGGCATGGATGCGGGAAGCTTGCCGAAAATCGCTTGTGCCTGCGTCAGTAGATCGCCGTCGGGTGTGACTGGTGCCGCCTCTGCGGTGGATTTGGCAGTGGCCGGCGAGATCAGGTGCAATCCGATATTGGAATAGGCTGCGGCAATCAGTCCCGTCAGCAGGAATAGGGATGTACCTAACTTCACTTGCATGATCAGTTCTCCTGGTGTTTAAGCAAATCGTGGGTGGTACGTATCGGTAATGGCGAGTGCCCGTGGTCGAGCCAGTCGCGGCAACTCAGGTCGCGGACGGAGTGATTCGCCGTACGAACTCCACGACCGCTGGCGAAACAACTTCGGGAAACTCGGCCTGCGGGTAGTGCCCGGCGCCGGGCACCATCAGCACCTCACCCTTCAGTCGGTCGGCGATCCAGCGGGCTTCGGTTTCGGGAGCCGGGAAGTCCGGGTCCTTCTCCCCCATGACGACGAGCGTTGGCGCGCGCACCTCGCCGAGCCGCGCCTCCGCGGGGTCGTGCGAGGTCTGTGTGGTCTTATAGAAAGCCTCCCAGTGGCCGGGCTTTCGCAGATTCCCTGCGACCTCGGCGATGTGTGTTTCGTACTCGGCATCGCGACGTGTGGGGTAGAGCGTTCGGAAATAGGTTTTCCAGACCGCCGGGCCCCACGGCCGAAGCAAAGCCAGGCGAAGCATGAGCTTGCCAAGCGGGCTGACCTTGCCGTTGCGCACGAACGGGCCGAGCAGCACAAGGCCGGCGATCTGCGCCGGCGCCTCGGCTGTCGCCCAGCAGGCGGCCCCGGCGCCCATTGAGTTGGCGACGAGGATGGTCGGCCCCCCCAGGTGTTCGGCGAGCGCGATGAGATCGGAGCCGGCGGCAACGTCGTCGTAGATGTCAAACGTCACGTCGCTGTCGCCGTGGCCCCGAAGGTCCATGGCGGCGACGCGGAAGCCGGCCTCGGCGAGGGCCGGTGCAAGGAATCGGTAGACAGAGCGCACATCGCCCATGCCGGGGAGGCAGATGACAAGCGGGCCCTCGCCGAACAGCGAATAAGCGATTCGTCCGCCGGGACGGTCGAGGTAGAGGGTGGCGGTGTCGGTTGCGGCGAAGGTCATGGGCATGGTCGTTCCGGCGAAACATTAAGAACGCGTGCCATCCGGTATTCGCGCAAAGTCATGGCTGGACGGTCGCGTACTTCCGCTGCCGATCGAGCCACTGGGCAACGGCAGCGAAGACGACATACGAGACGAGCGCACTGATGGCCGCAGCGGCGGGCGAGACCGGCGGCGGACCGAAGAACAGGTAGCACTGGATCGCGACCATCAGGGTTCCGAACACGGGCGGGCCAAAACGGCCGATGGCATTGATCGCCGTCGTCCGTCTCATGTACAGGAACATTCCGCCGAAGAGCAGGAACACTTCAAGAAGCAGTGCGGTCGCCGGATAGTTCCAGAGACCCAGGCCGATCTTCATCGTGTCGTCGTACACCGGCAGGTCGGGCCCGTGCACCAGCAAGTCGAGAAGCCAGTGCGAGAACACGGCGAGGCCAACCCAGGCCGCGGCCGGCCACGTTCGGACGCCGGGCAGGTGCTTGCCGAGGACGATCGCGGCCCCGGCCCAAAGCGCCGCAGCTGCGAGGCTGTGGGTGTAAGGCATGTAGTAAAGATCCAGCGGGTTCGAAGCGGTTATGCCCGGAACAATTCGGACTTTCTCAACGCCGAGCAGAACCAGCAGAGCCCAACCGACGTCCACGAGCTGGACGGCGGCGAACAAAAGCCATAGTGGAATTGTCGGCCGAATCGCTTTGATTGCGTAGGCGGGGCCATAGTGTCCGATGAACATCGATACCTCTCAGTTGCCGGCCGGCATATTGGCCCAGCGCCGCCAGAATGCGGCGACAGCGACCTTTCTTCCGTTCGGTAGCGCACTGACTTGGTCTTGCGAGACGAATAGGCTGCGCAATATCCACTGCACAGTCGGCAGCAGGTCAGTAAGTTCCGTAGGAGGCGC
>PMIF01000232.1 GCA_003157035.1 Rhodocyclaceae bacterium | reverse complement strand
CAGGTCCTTGATGGCACCGATCACGGACGGCAGCTTCAAGTCGCACGTGGCCTTGTCGGTGAGGATGAGGCCGAGAACGACGCTGCCGAAGGAAGCGTCATCGAGCAGCACGGCGAGCGTGCGGCGATAGAGTTCGGGATCGACCAGCGCCTGGGCGGTGAGGTCCATCGGGTTGCTGGCCGGGATGAAGTCGGGCAGCACCGCGCGCAGCCCGGCGCGCACCGCATCATTGACCGGCGAGAGTTCCAGCCCCACTTGTTCGCACAAGTCCAGCGTCAACGCCTTGAAGGCGCCGGATTCGGTCAGCACGCCGCAACCGCCCTGACCGCGCGGCGGGCAGCGTACGGCGATGTCGGTGACGTCGAGCAGTTCTTCCAGGGCATCGACGATGACGACTCCGGTACGGGCGACCAACGAGCGCATGACCTGGTAGTCGCCGGCCATGGCACCGGTGTGGGTCGCCGCCGATTCGCGCGCAGCGCTGCTGCGGCCCGGATGCAGCAACACGATCGCCTTGCCGAGTGTCCGCGCCCGCCGCGCCAGTTCAAGAAAGCGCAGCGGCTGGCGGAACTGCTCGACGATCATGGTCACAACCTTGACGGCCGGATCTTCGAGCAGGTATTCCAGGTAATCCTCGACCCCGCTCACCGCCTCGTTGCCGGTGGACACCGAAAACGAAATCGTCAGATCGTGCGAAGCCAGGCTCACCCCCAGCACTGCGGCCATGGCGCCACTTTGCGAAACGATGGCGATGCCCGGTTTGCCGCCAGTGCGCTTGACCTGCGTCTGCACGAAAGTCAATGGCACACCATCGACGTAATTGACCAGGCCGAGACAATTCGGCCCTTCGACGATCATGCCGTGCTCACGGGCAATGCGGGCGATCTCGACCTGTTCGGCGCGGCCTTCCTCACCCCCTTCGGCGAAACCCGCCGAAAAGATGATGACGCCGCCGACGCCACGGCGCGCGCAAGCCCGTACCGATTCAAGCACTGCCGCGTGCGGGATGGCCAGCACGGCACAGTCGACGCCCAGTGGCAGTTCGTCGATGCTTGGCCGGCAAGGCCGACCGTTGATCTCGCTGCGCTTCGGGTTGATCAGGTGGATGTCGCCGCCATAGCCGGCGCGTTCGAGGTTTTCCAGCACGCTGGCACCCAAGGCGCCGGGTGTCGGCGAAGCACCGACGATGGCTACCGAACGCGGGCGCAACAGTCGGACGATAGGGGTGGTAGCAGTGCTCATGATCTCTCCCGGAACGCGGACTGGTCGGGCGGAAGCGAGTTCCGCGAATACGCGCAGTATCGGCGCCGGCACGAAAACGTGCACTTCAAATTCCCCGTTCCGCTATAAGTTATTGCTATAGAAGTGCCTCAGGCGGCCTCCAGGGCATGGCGCAACGCCGACGCCACCTGGGCCAGCGCCAGGCGGCCGGCAGTCATGGTGGCCGCCATGTTGATAAAGCCGTGCGACATGCCGGCATATTCGACCAGCGTCACCTGAACGCCGGCCTCGGTCATGGCATGGGCGTAGGCAACGCCGTCGTCGCGCAGCACGTCATAGGCGCCGACCATCACCAGTGCCGGCGCCAGGCCGGACAGATCATCGGCCAGCAGTGGTGCGCCGCGCCAATCCGGTGCCCGACCGGCATCGCCAAAGTAGTGTCGGGTGAAGGCCAGCATGGCGTTGCGGCTCAGCACGTAGCCCTCGCCGAATTCGCTGTGCGAGGGCAAGTCTCCGGGCGCCGCCGAGGTCACCGGATAGACGAGCACCTGGTAGCGCAGCGCAATGCCCTGACGGCGGGCCGCCAGGGCCAGCACGGCAGCGAGATTGCCGCCGGCGCTGTCGCCGCAAACGGCCAGGCGCCCCGGATCACCGCCGATCTCGGCGGCGTGGGCCGCCACCCAGGTCAGCGCTGCCAGGCAGTCGTCGACCGCCGCCGGAAACGGATGCTCCGGCGCCAGGCGATAGTCGACCGAGACGACGACGCAACCGCTGTCGAAGCAGATCGTCCGGCAGACCGAATCGTAGGCATCGAGGTCGCCGAGGGCAAAGCCACCGCCGTGGCAGTAGAGGACCACGCCACGCGCACCCGCCTGGCGCCGCGGCCGATAGATGCGCAGCCCGACGGCGCCACCGAGGACGACAATTTGTCGATCGTCGACCTGAACGTCGGCCGGAGGCAGATCGCCGGCGGCGAGAATCTGCCGGTAGACCGGGCGGCCCACCTCGGGCGGCAAGTCACCAAGATCGGGTGCGCCGCTGGCGGTCAGGGCTGCCAGCATGGTCTTCAATTGAACGTCAAGCATGGCTTTCTCCGAGAACCAGGGTCGGCGCGGGCGCAGCCCGCGGCAAGAGGAAATGCGCCAGCGCCGGCAGCAGGATCAGCGCACCGAGCATGTTCCAGAGGAACATGAAGGCGAGCAGGATACCCATGTCGGCCTGGAACTTGATCGGTGATAGCGCCCAGGTGGCGACGCCGATCGCCAGCGTGACGCCGGTCAGCATGACCACCTTGCCGGTGAACAGCAAGGCCTGGTAATAGGCCTCCGACAGGCTCATGCCTTCGCGCATGCGGCTGAGCATCACCGACAGGACATAGAGCGCGTAGTCCACGCCGATACCGACGCCGAGCGCAATCACCGGCAGCGTGGCCACCTTGACGCCCATGCCGAACGCCACCATCAGTGCCTCGCAAAGAATCGAGGTCAGCACCAGCGGCAGCACGGCGGCGGCCACTGCGCGCCAGGAGCGAAAGGTGATCCAGCAGAGGATGATGACGGCGCCGTAGACCCAGAACATCATCTCGCGCGTCGCCTTCTTGACCACGATGTTGGTTGCCGCTTCGATACCGGCGCTGCCGGCGGCGAGCATGAACTGCGTCTCGTCGGTATTGTTGGCCGCGGCATAAGTCTCGACGGCATCGACGACCCTGGTCAGCGTTTCCGCCTTGTGGTCCTTAAGATAAACATAGAGCGTGAGCAGGTTGCACGCTTGGTTGAATAGCTCGCGCGGCGCCCGGTTCTGCACGCCGTTCAGGACATCTTCACTGGGAATCAGGTCGATCCACTTGAAGTTGCCTTCGTTGTAGCCGGCCGAGGAAATGCGCGCCAGATTGGCCATCGAGTTGCTGGCTTCGACGCCGGGCAGCTGTTCCAGTTGCCAGCCCAGTTCGTCGAGCTTGGACAGCGTCTCGTAGCGCGTGCAATGGTCGTCCGGCGTCTTCACCATCACCACCAGAATGTCCGAACTGGCGGCATAGTTGTCGACCATGAAGGCGTTGTCGCGGTTGTAGCGCGAGTCGGCGCGCAGTTCCGGCGCGCCCGGATCGAGGTCGCCAATCTGCAGGTGCGTGCTGACCGCATAGCCGGCCGCGGCCAGGACCGCGCCGGCGACCACCGCGCGCAGCGCCCAGCGCCGCTGCGTGAAGCGGTCGAGGAATTCCCAGAACCAGTGCTTGCCGCCATGCTCGTCCAGCTGTTCGGCCTTCAGGCTGCGCTCGGCAGCCGACGGGCTGACGCCGACGTACGAGAGCAGGATGGGCAAGAGGATCAGGTTGGTAAAGATCAGTACGGCGACACCGACACTGGCGATCACCGCCAGATCCTGAATGACCTGGACCTTGATGATCATCAGCACGGCAAAACCGACGGCGTCGCACANNCCGTGGCTCATGCCGATGGCGAAGACCAGGAAGGGCACCAGCACCGAATACGGATCGAGTGAATAGCCGAGCAAGGACACCAGGCCGAACTGCCACACCACGGCGATGAGCGAACAGGCGACCACCAACAATGTCGAGCGGACGCAGCGGGTAAACCAGAACAACATGACCGTGGCGATGACGATGGCGGCGGCGAAGAAGCCCAGCACCTGAATCAAGCCGTCGAGCAGATCGCCGATCACCTTGGCAAAGCCGGTGACGTGGATACGAATCTTGCCGGTCTGGTACTTGGCACGGATCTGTTCGATGCTGGCGTTGAGCTTGCGGTAGTCGAGGCTCTCGCCGGTCAGGTGGTTGTGATCGATCAAGGGCACGAAGATCACCGAGGACTTGAAGTTGACCGCCACCAGTTGACCGATCTCGCCCGAGCGCTCGACGTTGACGCGCACTTGTTCCAGGCTCTGCGGCGAACCGTCGAAGCCGTCGGGCATGACGGTACCACCCTCAAGCCCTTCTTCGGTCACCGCTGCCCAGCGCGTCGCCGTGGTCCACAACGATTTCATGAACGGCCGGTCGACACCGGGCAAGAGGTATATCTCGTCGTTCATCTTCTGCAAGGTCTCCAGATATTCCTTGTCGAAGATGCTGCCCTCGGTGGTCTCGACCGCGATGCGCATCGAGTTGCCCAGTCCCGGCAGATCGCCCCGGTGGGCGAGAAAATTGGCGATATACGGGTGCGCCGTCGGAATCATCTTCTCGAAGCTGGCGTTCAACTGGATCTTGGTCGCCTGCCAGGCGAACACCAGGGTGCCGAGAAGACAGAGGACGACGATGACCAGGCGGTTGTTGAATAGCGCCCGCTCGGCGAGGTTGCCCGAGTGGCTATCGAAGTCCTCGATGTTGCGAACGACGGGTTGGTGCTGAATGCTTGCGTGCATGGAATCGGACCGGTAATCAGGGTTTAGGCAGCGCCACAGTACGCAAGCCGCGCAGGCTCGCCAGCACCAGACCGTCCGGCGCCTCGGTCACTGCCGCCAGGGGCAGACCGGCGGCGCCGGCGAGCGGCGCAAAGCTTGCGCCACGATCGCCACTGATCAACAGTTGACCGGCTTGCGTCGCCAGCAACAGGCGTCCGTCTGCCGTGCGCAGGCCCGCGGAAATCGTCACCGGTGTACCGGTCGGCAGTTGCCGCCAGCTGTTGCCCAGATCGTCCGAGCGATAGGCGTTGCCGCGCAGGCCAAACACCACGACGCCGTCCTGGTCGGCCAGCAGGCCGAACCAGCTACCGGCATAAGGCGAAGTCAGGGCGGTAAAATGTTCGCCGCGATCCTCGGAGCGCAGCAACAGGCCCTGTTCGCCAACAATGAAAAGAGCACCGCCGACGGCACGAACACCGTACAGGTGCAATCCCTTGGGGTTGGAATTGCCCACGTGGGCCTGCCACGGCGTCCACTTCCTGCCGCCGTCGTCAGTGCGGAAAATCAAGTTGTAGGCGCCGACGATGAAGCCGGTGTGATCGTCGATGAAACAAAGATCGAAGAAGGGCTTGTCGGCGCCATCGGCGACCAGACGCTCGGCATCGGCAATGGCGCGGGCGTCACCACGCTCTTGCGCGTCGTCGAGCACCAGCCGCGCCGCGCGGATGCCGTCGAGCTGCTTGGCCCAGGTCTCGCCGCTATCGGCACTATGCAAGACGACGCCCATGTGACCGACCGCCCAGCCCAGATTGGCATCGACGAACTGCATCGCCGTCAGGCTGACGCTGGTCGGCACCTGCGCCTGCCGCCAGTTGGAGCCACCGTCGTCGGAGAAGACGACAGTACCCCGCTCGCCAGCCGCCACCACGCGCTTGCCGACACGCACTGCCGCCAGCATCGCCAGCCGCGACGCCTTGGCCGAGACCATCGC
>PMIF01000296.1 GCA_003157035.1 Rhodocyclaceae bacterium | reverse complement strand
TTCGTACTGTTGCTCTGACGCTACAGCACTACTTCTCTGACCGGCGAAATGGCGCCTTCCAGTTCCACGACGGCGAAATCGTCGATCGATAACGCCCAAGATGAAGACGGCGCCAGGTGGCGCCGTTCCCCCGCATCAATTGCCGCCGAAGATCAGAGCGGATTCACCGTCTCACGAACAATCCGCCAGCGGCCTTCGCTCTTTTCCCATTCCAAGGTCTTGCTCACCTCATCCTGATAATTTGCGGCACGATAGTTCTGCCGGAATACCGTCGTTGCCCGCTTGTCGTCCTTGATGGTTACCCTCATATCGCTCACGTCCAGGCTGATGTCGCCAGCCTTTTCGATCGTATGCTTGCGGCTCGTCGCCCATGAGGCGGTAGCACCGGAAGTCGGAGCGAAAGTCGGCGCGTAGGTATCCAGGTAAGCCGCTACATTGTGGCTCGACCACGCTGCCGCCCACGTCTTGAGGGCATTTCGCAACTCGCTGTCGACAGCAGCAGCCGGACTTGCGATTGCGGCGCCAGCACTGCCGCTACCGGCAGCTACAGCCGAATCACGAACCATCTGTGCCGCACGAGCGTCGAGCGCAGCCTTGTCCGCCACGTACAAGACAGGCGCTTCTGGCGGGCAGAATTCGGCGCTCTCGGCGCCACCGTCCCACCCTTGCGGGTCGGCCGCCTGATCCTGGCCGATGCGCGAGAGCCCAAGCGATGCCAGCAACTCACCGGCACTCGCGCGTGCCCGAGCCTGAGCGATGCCCAGGTCATACTCGGCACTGACGTAGGCCCGTCTGGCCTGGAACAATTCGTTCTCAGTGTCGAGCAGATCAAGCAAACTGCGCTGGCCGATATCGAACTGTTTGCGATAGGCGTCACGGGCCTTTTCCATCGACAGTTGATGCTGGTCGAGGTAAGTGAGGCTCTCGGTCAATTTACGTACATCATCGACAGCGATAGCCGCAGTCTGCCGTTCGTCGCGACAAGCCTTGTCACGGCTATCCTTGGCCATGTCCAACTGACTCACGTACTGCTCGACGCGCGCCCGATCCGACAAACCGTTGAACAAGTTCCAGTTCAAAAGGATCTCGGCGGTGCGATTGTTCGTGTTGCCGACGTAGCCGCTCAGATCGTTACCACGATCCTGCCGCAGCCGCAGATCAACTCTGGGCTGGTAGGCCGACCGACGACTGCCGACCGCCGCCATGGCGGAGCGCACGTTCTCGACGGCTGCTCTGATGGCCGGATTCTTCTGCTGAACCGATTTCAACAGCGCCACCGGATCGACTGTCAAACCAGTGCCAAGCCCCCGTGCCTCGCTCATCTCCTTCGGCGGAACGTCACCAACCAAACGCTGATAGCGCGCACTGACGTCATGCAAATTGGCGGTCTCAGTGAGCAGGTTCGACTCTGCAAGGGCGAACCGCCCGGCTACGAGCTCGAAGTCCACACGTCGGCCAACACCGGCCTGCACTTTCTTCTCGATCTGTCCTTGGGTCGCGCGATGGCGAACGTAGTTTTCCTCGGCCAGTGCGACCAACATGCGGTAGCGAAGGACATCCAGATAGGCCCGGGTCGCTTCAAGGGCGGTGCCTTCCGAGGCGCCGATCAACTCGAACATACGGACCGTCTGAGCGTGATCGAGGCGACGAACCTCATCCCGCGTGCCGAATCCGTCGTAGAGCATTTGCGTCAACATCAACGCAGCCGAATGCTGGCTATAGTTCTTCTTGAATATCGGGTCGTCCTGCTCGATCCTACCGGCGCCGGCCGTCAGATCGACTCGAGGGAGGTAGCCGCCAAAGGCAGCGCCCTTTTCGCTGCTGGCCGCCAAGTAGGCGTGCCATTTCTGCAACACTTCCGGACTGCTCACGATCGCCTTTTGGGCGGTATCCTTGAGCGTCACGGAGTCCGCAAATGACGGGGAGGCCAAAAATGCAGCAAAACCCACTGCCAGCACAAGCCGACTGGATTGTCGTAAATTCATTGAACTTCTCCGCGCCGAAACTGCTTAGATTTTAATTTTATGTCAATTGTACGTCTCGAACAGCTGCCAGGACCGTGAGAGCCTCGTGAGCTACCGCCATTTGCGCCAGTGCTGTTGCGTATTTCTAACACTAACGGTATACCTGTTGGGGCTGGCGACCACCTATGGGTTGGACATCGACCGGATCGTGCAAGCTGTGCAACATCTGGGGGGGCGCAAGGCCGAGGTGGTTGAATGGCAGGCCATGTTGTCGGACGCGCGAACCCAGACGGACCCCCTGGCAAGGCTGCGTCTGGTGAATGAGTACTTCAACCGTCGCATCCAGTTTGCCGACGACATGACGGTCTGGGGTCAAGCCGACTACTGGGCGACACCCGCAGAAACAATGGCGATGGGGCGTGGCGACTGCGAAGACTTCGCAATTGCCAAGTACTTTTCCCTGTTGAACGTCGATATACCTGTCGGGCAGCTTCGTCTCGTCTATGTCAAGGCGCGTATTGGCGGCAGCGGCAGCTCAGTCCTGCAGGCACACATGGTGCTCGCCTACTATCCGGCGCCAGATGCGGAACCTTTGGTTCTGGACAACCTGATCACCGATATCCGTCCCGCATCCCGGCGTCCCGACCTGACGCCGGTGTTCAGCTTCAACAGTCAAGGCATTTGGGTCGGCGCCGGCGCCGGCGATCAACCTACGGCCGGCGCTGTCGGCCGCTTGTCACGTTGGCAGGACCTTCTCCAGCGAGCGCATCGCGAAGGTTTTGACTGATACTCTCGAGGAAAGCCACCATGTCCATGTACCGTCAGCTCTGGCTCGCAATCGTCGTCAGCACTATGTTGGCGCTGCTCGGCAGCCTGTTCGCAGCAACCTTGAGCGCACGCGCCTACTTGTCGGAACAGCTGACCATGAAGAATGCGGATAACGCTTCGGCGTTGGCCCTATCTCTGAGCCAACGCCACGCCGACGCGGTCGAGCTTGAGTTGACCGTCGCAGCGTTGTTCGACAGCGGCCACTATGAGCTGATCCGCATCACTGACCCTTTCGGCCGGGCGATGGTGGAACGCTTGGCACCTGCCGGAAATTACGCTGTGCCCAACTGGTTTGTTGCCCTGCTGCCGATCGAATCGGCGCCGGGCCGGGCTCAGATCAGCGATGGCTGGAAGCAGTTGGGCTCGATTGAGCTCATCAGCCACAGCCGCTTTGCCTATCAAGCGTTGTGGAAGAGCGTCTGGCAAATGGTCGCCGCCCTGCTGGTAGCCGGTGTCGTCGGCGGCTATCTGGGATCGTTGGTGTTGCGGCGCTTGCGCAAGCCGCTCAAGGCAGTAATCGATCAAGCGCAGGCCATTGCTGAACGGCGGTTTGTCACCATCCCGGAACCCTCGGTGCCCGAATTGAAGCGCCTGGCAGGGGCGATGAACGCAACAGTCACTCGCTTGAAGTCGATGTTCGACGAAGAGGCCGCACGTCTGGAGGCAGTACGCCGCGAGGCCAACTGCGACACATTGACCGGTCTAGCCAACCGCAATCACTTTCTTGCCTACTTCAAGGAGCAGTTGTGTGACGAGAATTGTCTCGGCGGTAGTCTGATCGTCATCCGCCTGGCCGGTCTGGCGGAAACCAATCGTCGTTTGGGCCGCGCCGACACCGATGAGCTGCTCAAGAAGCTGGGAGCCGTCATCGGCCTGGCGGCAACTTCGCAGCCCGACGGGATTGCCGCCAGACTCAATGGTGCGGACTTCGCTGTTCTGTTGCCCGGTACCCAGCATGCCCGCGGAAATGCTGAACGACTGCTCGAGCAGCTGATCGAAGAAGCGGCACCCTATGTCGGCAACGAGCCGACGGCCTATATCGGTGTTGGTCACTACCTGTGCGGGTCGAGTTTCTCGATGATCATGTCCCAAGTCGATACCGCTTTGGCCAGCGTCGAAACTCAAGGCCACAATGGCATTGCCGAAGCAAGCCTTGTTGGCGACGACGAGGCACCCCGGACTGGCGAAGATTGGGCACAGATGATCAGCCGCGCTCTTGACCAGGGGTGGGTCCGCTTGGTCTCGTTTCCCGTAATCAACATGGCGGGGGAGATTCTCCATCGGGAATGCCCATTGCGCCTGATGCTGGACGAACATGGCGACTGGTTGCCGGCTGGGCGCTTTCTGCCAATGGCAGAGCGCCTGCGCCTGACGTCGCGATTGGACCTTGCGGCGGTTGGCCTGGGGCTCAAACAGCTGGCGGACGACCCGCAATTGAAGGGCCTGGCAATCAACCTTTCGGCGAGTTCCGTCGCCGATCAGGATTTCCGCAGACAGATTGTCAGTCAGCTACGTCAACAGCCCCAAGTTGCCGCACGACTCTGGCTTGAGATCGCCGAGACCGGAGCGCTCAGGCAATTCGACGCCTTCAGCCGGTTTGTCGGCGATCTGAAGGTGACCGGCTGCCGGGTCGGCGTCGAGCACTTCGGCCGGCAATTCAGCCAGATCGGCTTGCTGCACAACCTGGGCCTCGACTACCTGAAAATCGATGGCACTTTTGTCCGCGGCCTGGACAGCAACCTTGGCAACCAAACCTTCCTCAAGGGGCTGGCAAGCATCGCCCATGGCATCGACTTGATCGTCATCGCCGAAGGTGTGGCGACAAACGCCGAGCTGAGCGCTTTGGCTTCAATCGGCATCGATGGCGCGACAGGGCCGGCCATTTGCTACCCGGAGTAGAACAACCGGACAAGAGAAGGAAGCCGCCCGGATACCCGAGCGGCTTCGTCAAGGCAACGGCCTCAATCGACCAGCAGTTTATGTGCGTTGATCATGTCCTGAATCGTTGCATAGGTCGAGAACAAATTGACCCCGGCTAGCGTAATCTGCTGATCTTCGGCACCGGCCGCATAGGTACCGCCGGTGAAGCCACCAGAGTGACTGATGTGAATCACCGTGTTGCCGCCTGAAGTCGTAACGTTGATGTAGTTGGCCAGGTTGCTTGAATTCTCCCCGATCAGCAGATCCCGCAGATCCAGCACATCTTGGGCCGTATTGAAACTACTGATCGTATCGACGGCCGGAGCCCCGGCAGCGCCGTGCGAATCGAGCGTCCACTTAAATACATCCGCGCCGACCGTGCCCGCCGCAGAAAGATTGCCGGAACCGAATACCGATTCCGTTGCCACGGTTGACGTATTGCCCGCAGCATCGGTCAGGGTCGCGGTGAAGGTGGACACGCTGTGTCCGGTCGGCACTGTTTCCTGCTCGACGATGATGCCGCCGTTAATCTCCGCCTGGGTCAGGACATGGTCGGCTTGGCCAGTGAAGCTGAGCGTATCGCCGGCCACAGCCCCAGTACCCGCCAGGGACACAGTTACCGGCATAACATCGGTTGTGAGCGCTGTCACCGCCGCGCTGTCGATCTTCAAGCCCGTAGGACCGGCTCCCGTATTCGTGATATCAAACTCGATGGTGTTTGTCCCAGTGTGGAACCAGTTACTTGCACCGCTCAAATCCACATGAGTATGAGCCGTCCACAAACTAGTGAGGTATATCCCGGTGTTTTGACCATTCACCAGAATTGCAACATTGTCGTCCGCATTGATATCAAATTGCACATCAACGGATTTCAAGTCAATCGACCCCGAAATACTGAACGAAGTTTGGTACGCGAACGTACCGGCCTTCGGATTGGTCGCGGTCGCGCCAATCCACTCAGAATGCGCGTAATCCGCAGTCTCCCAGTTGACGGCCGCAGCGGCAGTCTGTGACACCACCGCAGCAGTCTTAAACGTTGCGCCAGCCGGATAGCCCGGCAACAAGGTGTAGTGAGTGTCTGGAGTAGGATCACCGGCAGCAGTCGTAGGAGGCAAAGCATTACCACTTGCATCCACGCCGGTATTAAACAATCCACCTATCGATCCCGTTGTAGTACTCGCAGAAAGACTCACCGCGGCCGGGGCCGTGGTATCCAG
>PMIF01000078.1 GCA_003157035.1 Rhodocyclaceae bacterium | reverse complement strand
GGCGGCGAGCACGGGCTCGATATTCACCTGCTGGCCGCTGCCCGGAGAACCGCCGAGCAAAGGCAGACTGGCCACCTCGGGTCTCAGGAAGCGCTTCTCCCGGTCGCCGATGATGGTCAGATGGCCGATCAGCATGTCCGGTGCCAGCATGTAGGCGAGTACATGGGTATAGGGCTGGGCGGCGTAGATGCGCTTGATCTGGTCGGGAACCGTGACCTGGCGACCGGCCATGTCGGTGATTTCGCGGGCGTGGCTCATGGTGACGGCGAACAGCAATAGAAAAGAGGCGACCAGCCAGCGGCCGCCGAAAATAAGAAAGCGTTGCCGCTCTCCCAACCAAGACTCGACTCCGGCAGCCATCCCTTACAACCTCGCCGTCAACTGAAGGCCGACGGTACGTCCCCGGTCGTAGTAATAGCCCGTGGTATAGCGGCTGGCGTAGTGATCGTTACCCAGATTCCGGCCATAGAGTTCGACGGTCATCCGATGCCCACCGACGAGGAGATCGCGCATCACGTTGGCATCGATCCTGTCGTAGCCGCCCAAGTCAGCCGTGACAACGCCCAAGGGACTGGTCGACTGCGTCCAGGAACTGACCCGCTTGTACGAGGCGTTGAAGCGATATTCCCGCCAGAGATGGCTGAAGCGGGCGGTATAGAGGTCTTTCGGCGACGACAGGCCAAGCGCGTCGCTGCTCACGCCAGCACTGGTCGTATCGTTGGTGGTCAAGTGCGTCCACGACACCGAGTAGGACGTATGGGCCGCAATTTCACCCTTGAGCTGCAACTCCACGCCCTGCCGGTGGGCATCGCCCTCCGCGTAGTAGTAGTAGGTATCGCCCGCGACCACATAGGTATTGGTGGTGGCAGTCTTCTGGTTATGGATGTTGACATCGAACCAGGTGACCGTCGGCTTCAGGTAGCTGGCGACATCGGCCTCAAGCGCAATCTCCTCCCGCTTTTGAGTCGCCGCATGCAAGGGCGTGTTCCCCTGGGTGCGAATATCGAAATCGCCGGCCGTACCTTCGCGGCCGTCGAAATAGCGCCCATTCAGGAAATAGCCGTCGGCGATCTTCCAACGCGCACCGAGCGTGTAGGTGCGCGCCGGAGCCATATCGACATTGCTGTTGGCGGAGAGTGCGGTAGCGCTAACCGCCGAGTAGTCAATGTGCTTGACGTCGCGACGATAGCCGGCGTCGAGCAGCAGGCGCTCGCCGAGCAGCTTCTGCTCGACCGCAGCCGACCAGCCGTCCACACTCGTCTTCCAGTTGTTGTACGGCGTATTGGTGTTCGGCCCGAAGCCTTCGCTGGTCGTCGCCTGGGTGCCGATCTGGACCAGCGTATCGCCGAAGCGGGCGTTATGCCGCAGGCTGTAGCCGTGCGTCTTCTCGACGAAGTAGCGCAAGGACGCGGTCGCGTTGGCGAAGCTTTCGTTGTGCTCCATCTGCTGATACTTGGTGGCAAACAGCGACATCAGCGTCACCTGGGAATCACTCCAGGCCATAGTCATATTCGATGACAGCACAGTGGTTTCCAGCGGATCGTAGTACCACTTGGAGCTGTCGAGCACCCCGGCAAACGTGACCCCACGCTGCATCTCGAAGCGGCCGTTGTCCTTGTAGGCCAAGAGGCCAGCCGAGAAGCGACCGGCGCTAAGCCCTCCCGTGGCGATACCGGCCTTGCTTTCCTGTCCGTCGAACCATGTCGGTTTGCTCGGCCGATCGCTACCCGATGCCACGACCCCAAGATATCCGGACGCCGCCGAATCCCCCAGCCGAGTGCCCGCGTAAAGACTCTCTCCGCTTGCCGTCGGCTGACCAACCGCCTTTTCATAGAAGGTGCTCAGCTCTGCCTCAGTCGTTTTCGGCTGGCGGGTACGAATGACGACGAAGCCGGTATTGATGCCGGAGCCGGAGTTGGACGAACCGATCGGAATGGTCGGCCCCAGCGCCAGCGACGTTGAGCCACGCACGATCTCGATTTGCTCGATCGCCGCCAAGGGTATCTGTTGCAGGATGCGGTTTGCCGAGGTCGGTAGCACCGCGCCGTCGATGATGAAGGTGAGGTTGCCGCCACCGCGCTCTTCAAAGAAATAGGGACTACGCCGTCCCTGGTAACCAAGATTCATGCCGACAGCCTTGTCCAGGAGGTCGATGACATCCTTCGGGGCAAGTGCTTCGATGTCCTCTCGCGTCATCAATTCAGTGCCGAAGCGACCGCTGGATTCAACGCGATATGGGTTGACGAGGCTGTTTGGATCCAAATCAGCCCGCACGGGAGGCGCCGAAATGACGACAGTACCGGCATCAGTTTCAGCCGCGGCGGGAACGCTGCCGAAGCAGGCTGCCAGCGTAGCGGCAATGAGGGTCAGGCGATAACGGGAATGGCGTGAGTGCACGATAGAAGCTCCGGTTCGTCGATTTCTAGTGGGTCAAGAGTTCGTCGATATCCACATCCGTCGGCGTCACGCCAAAGAACAGGCGATAGAAGTCGCGCGTCTCGCGTTTCAGATCCAGCGGAAAGATCTCGGGGTAAAACAAGTTGGCGAGCCATTGGGCGCCCAGGGCACGCATCGCCGAAGGCGGTCGATCGACCCAGTTGTGCGGCCAGCGGGGTACCAGATGGATGCGACCGTTCTTGACGGCGCGGATGCCCTGCCAGCGAACATCAGCGTGGATCGCTTTCTCGGCGGCCCGATCCTGAACAATGATGACCTCCGGGTCGAAGGCCAGCACCTGCTCGATGCTGATGCGTTCCATGCCCATGTGATCCTTGGGCTCACAGCGATAGACGTTGTAGCCGGCCGCCAGCTCGATCACTTCGGTGTGGAAGGAGTGGTTGCAATCGGTGGCCAAAGCATCGGGGCCTTCGGCGTAATACACGCGCGGCCGGCGGCTTTCCGGCACCTTGCCCACTGTCGCCGCGAGCTTCGCCAGGGTCTTCTCGACATAGGCTGCCTGCGCCTCCACGGCCTCACCACGTCCCAGCAGCTTGCCGGTGAAGCGCAGCGCGCGCGGCCAGTCGGCCAGGGTATCCAGTGTGATGAAGACCAGCGGGATACCCATATGGGCGAAGGCTTCCTCGATCTTCTTCTGATCGACGAAGGGACTNNGCAGGAAGAATTTCTTCGCCGAATCCTCGATCTTGAAGCTGACGCCGATCATCTTGTCGGGTGCCACGGCATTGAGCAGCACGTTGAGCGGCGGCGCCGAGCCGAAGACGCGGCTGATCTTGTCGGGCACCACCACTTTCCGTCCGGCCATGTCGGTGATTTCGCTTGCACTGGCGTTGAGTGAGAGCAGCAAAGCCGACAAGAGGTACAACAAGTGAAGTCGACTCGTCCCGCACCCACGCCCGTGCCCGGGACCGCCAAGCGCCATGCCGCCGAATGCGGTGAGCGTAGCGGAATGCTGATTGCTGTTCATAGTGCCTCCCTGATCTTGCTGCTCCACCCGGTCCAAACAATGCGCTATAGCCGTACGTATATCACGCATCTCAAACCAACATCTGCGAACCGTCGCAAGACACATGCCAGGCACGGCTTCACCGTTGCTGCCGCTATTCCGTGGGCTTACGACAATTCGCTATGTAGGATAGTGTACAACGCAGTGTAACAAATCCACCAACCACGCGTCCGAACCTGACTAACGGGAAACGATCCTCAGGACCGGGGCGCCCGGAACAACCGGCGAAAGCGAGATCGCGCCTTCGCCAGAAGACCTAGGCCGGCACGCCCAGAAGGACGTGACTGGCCTTGAACATTGCGGTCGTTTCCGCCCCCACCGCGAGCCCCAACTCGTCCGCGGCCTCATTGGTAATGACCGCATTGACAACACTGCCGCCACTGAGCATCACGGCGACCTGGGAGTTCACAGCACCGCGCGCGACCTTGCTGACCTTGCCTTTGAGTTGATTGCGCGCCGAGAAGCGGTACTCCTGCTTGCCGGTCAGCAATACGACCCAGGGCGCCTTGACGATCGCCACCGCTTCCTTGCCGCTGGCGATACCCAACGACTTGATGCTGGCGTCGGTAACCATGGCGACGATACGGTCACCAGTGGCGGTAGTGATCTCGACTTCTGCGTTGATGGGGCCTTCATGCAAAGCCGTAACCTTGCCGCGAAAAACATTGCGAGCGCTGATTGCCATGATTTACTCCTTCTTATATGAATGAATCCGTTATGTTCCGTGCACCACATCGGTGCCCGGATGTCTGATTCTGCGCCGAAGCGTTCCGCGCAAGCAACAACAGCGCTTGCCAGCGCTCAGATTTCTTTCAATCCCGACAAAGCGTTATCCCGGCATAGAATAGCGGTTCAGTTCTTGCTAGAGGACCGTCATGCCCGCCAAATCAGCCCCAAAGCTTCAAGGCAAGCTCTCCGTCGATACGGCGATGGGTGCTTTTCTGGGCGATACGCGCATCAAGCTACTCGAAGCCATCGATGAACACGGTTCGATTTCCCAGGCCGCCAAGGCGGTACCGCTCTCCTATAAAGCAGCCTGGGACGCCATCGACGCCATGAACAACCTGGCCCCGGAACCATTGGTGCTCCGCACCACCGGCGGCAAACACGGCGGCGGCAGCGAGCTCACCGAGTACGGCCGCCGCCTCATTGCCTTCTACCGGGCGCTGGAACAAGAGCATCAAGTAGCGATCGCGCGGCTGGCCGAACGCATGAATGAGGTGGCCGGCCACGATGTCACTGCCTTCCGCCAACTGCTGAGGAGAATGTCCATGAAGGCCAGCGCCCGCAACCAGTTTGCCGGTCCCATCGTCGAGATCAAGCAAAGCGCGGTCGATTGCGAAATTCGCATCCAGCTTGACGATGGTCTTGACCTGACGGCCATCATCACCCGCGAATCGGCGGAAAACCTTGAACTGAAGATCGGCAAGGAAGTGATAGCCTTTGTGAAATCGTCGTCGATTCTGCTCATGCTGGACGGCAATGCGCGCACCTCAGCGCGCAACCGATATTGCGGCAAAGTCAGCCACATTCACGAAGGTCCGGTGAATGCGGAGATCTCGATCACCCTCCCCGGCGGCCGCCATGTCGTCACCGCCGTCATCACCCACGAAAGTCTGGAGAAGCTGGGCCTCAAGGTCGGCAGCACCGCTTGCGCGGTCTTCAAGGCCTCCAGCGTCTTCCTCGCCGTCACCGAATGATTTTTCTTACCAGGAGCACATCATGAAGACCCCCCACCTTGCTGCCGCACTCATCGCCGCCACCCTCGCCGGTGGCGCCGTCGCCGATGAAGTCCAGGTCGCTGTCGCCGCCAATTTCGCCGCGCCGATGCAGAAGATTGCGCCCGAATTCGAGAAGGCCTCCGGCCATAAGATCATTGCCTCCTACGGCTCGACCGGCAAGTTCTACGCCCAGATCAAGAACGGTGCCCCGTTCGAAGTACTTCTCGCGGCCGATGATGAGACGCCAACCAAGCTGGGCAAGGACGATGGGGCGGTTGCGACGAGTCAATTCACTTACGCCATCGGCAAACTGGTGCTGTGGTCGGCGAAGCCAGCCATAGTCGACGCCAACGGCGAAGTGCTGAAGAAGGGCAGCTTCGATCACCTGTCGATCGCCAATCCGAAGCTGGCGCCCTACGGTGCCGCCGGTATCGAGGTCATGAAAGCCATGGGGGTCTACGACGGCCTGCAAGCCAAAATCGTCACCGCGGAAAACATCTCCCAGGCGCAACAATTCGTCAGCAGCGGCAACGCTCTGCTCGGCTTCGTCGCCTTGTCGCAAGTGCTGAAAGACGGCGCCATCGAGGGCTCGGCCTGGATCGTACCGCAAAAGCTCTATTCACCAATCCGGCAGGATGCGATCATCCTGGCCAAGGGCAAGGACAAGCCGGCCGCCGAAGCGTTGATGAAGTACTTGAAGGGTGACAAGGCCAAGGCGGTGATCAAGTCCTACGGCTACGATCTATAGGTCGTCACCATGCGGGCACTATCCGACCATGATCTATTTCGCCTGCTGGAAGATGACGTTCCCAGCGGCGATCTGACCACCGATACGCTTCGCATCGGCGGTCAGGCGGGCCGCATCGAATTCCGCGCCCGCCAAGCGATGACCGTTTGCGCCATCGAGGAGGCGGCTCGGCTGTTCGAGCTGGTCGGCGCCCAGGCCGAAGTCCTCGTTGCGTCTGGCTCACCCGTCGCCGCCCATGCGCCAATCCTGCGCGCCGCCGGCACTGCCGCCGCCCTCCATCGCGCCTGGAAAGCGGCGCAGATTCTGGTCGAGTGGGCGAGCGGCATCGCCAGCTCGGCAGCCGCCATCGTTGCCGCCGCAGGCGACGTCCCCGTGGCCTGCACGCGCAAGAACGCGCCGGGCACCAAGGCGCTTTCCGTCAAGGCCGTGCATGCCGGCGGCGCGACGATGCATCGGCTCGGACTCTCCGAAACGCTGCTGATTTTTGCCGAGCACCGGCTCTTCCTCGACGAAACTCCCGCCGAGACCGTCGCCCACCTGCGGCGGCGGCTGCCAGAGAAGAAGATCATCGTCGAAGTGCGCAGCGTGGCGGAAGCCCGCGTCTGGGCAGCGGCCGGTGCCGACGTCCTGCAACTGGAGAAATTTTCTCCCGCGCAAGTAGCCGAGAGCCGTGCCGCGATGCAATGCCCCGCATGGGGTACGACTGACTTTCCCAAACTGCTGCTCGCCGCCGCCGGTGGCATCAACGTCAGCAATGCCGCCGCCTACGTACAGGCCGGCGCCGATCTGCTGGTAACCTCCGCTCCCTATGCGGCGCCGCCGCGCGATGTCCATGTCCTGTTCTCGGACGCCATGAAGAACCGCGAACAGCTGATGGCCGACCTGCTCGCCCGACCTGGCGAGGCAGCCGCGCTTGCCGATCCGGCGCGGCCGGTGTTGGCCAGCATAGTCGTCGGTCGCTCGCTCGGCGAAGGCGCTTTGCCCCACGCGCTCGGGCTCGACGCTGAGCGCTTTGCGGACTTCTGGCAGCGCTACTTCCCCGGCTCGCAACTAATCCTGCTCGAAGGCCACCACGAGGAAATTCCGGAGCTCGACGACATCGAGCACCTGCTGCTCGACTACCGCGCCGGCCTACGCGATTCGGAGGTCTGGCTGGCGCGCATGGTCGCGTACGGCTGCGCGGGCCGCGATCATCTGTGGCAAGACCTCGGACTAGCCAACCGCAGTGAACTCTCGTTGCTCATGGAAACCGGCTTCCCGGCACTCGCCGCACTCAACACCGGCGACATGAAGTGGAAGAAGTTCATCTACCGCCAGTACTGCGCACGCGATGGCATCTACGTCTGCCCCGCTCCTTCCTGCGGCGTCTGCATCGATTACGCCAAGTGTTTCGCGCCCGAGGAATAGGGACGCGATGATCGAAGCCGCCGACCTCGCCGCCATCGGCCTCACTGTCGAGTTGGCGAGCATCGTCACCGTGCTGCTGCTGTTGATCGGCACGCCGATCGCCTGGTGGCTGGCGCGTACGTCTTCGCGCTGGAAAGGCCCGGTCGGTGCCGTATTGTCTCTGCCGCTGGTGTTGCCGCCCGCGGTACTCGGCTTCTATCTTCTGGTGCTGATGGGACCAAACGGCCCGGTCGGCCAGCTGACCGAATCGCTTGGACTGGGCTTGTTGCCTTTCACGTTTCCGGGCCTGGTGGTGGCCTCGGTGATCTACTCGATGCCTTTCGTCATTCAGCCGCTGCAGAACGCCTTCCAGGCCATCGGCGACCGGCCCCTGGAAGCGGCGGCAACGCTGCGGGCAGCGAAACTCGATGCCTTCTTCACGGTCGCCGTACCACTGGCAAAGCCGGGCTTTCTCACTGCCGGTATCCTTGGCTTCGCCCATACCGTCGGCGAATTCGGTGTCGTACTGATGATCGGCGGCAACATTCCCGGCAAGACGCAGGTGGTCTCAATGGCCATCTACAACCACGTCGAAGCCATCGAGTATGCCAACGCCCATATCCTCTCGGGCATTCTTCTGGCCTTCTCGTTTGCCGTGTTGTTGATGCTCTACCTGCTCAATCCCAACCGGAACGCGCGATGAGCATCGAAGCGCGCTTCAAGCTCGACTATCCCGGCTTCTCGCTCGACGTCGACTTGAGCATTCCCGGCCAGGGTGTCACGGCAATCTTTGGCACCTCCGGCTCCGGCAAGACGACATTGCTACGCTGTATCGCCGGCCTGGAGCGCGCCGATGGCACCCTCAGCGTCGACGGTCAGCCGTGGCAGCGGGCCGGGCTGTTCATGCCCGTACATCGCCGGCCACTCGGTTACGTCTTTCAGGAAGCAAGCCTGTTCCCGCACCTGTCGGCGCGACGCAACCTCGAATACGGCATGAAGCGGGTCGCCGCACCTGAGCGACGTGTCGCCACGGATCAGGCCATCGAGCTGCTTGGCATCGCCCACCTGCTCGACCGCCTGCCCGACCGCCTTTCCGGCGGCGAACGCCAGCGCGTCGNNGCTGCTGACCAGCCCGCGCCTGCTCTTGATGGATGAGCCCCTGGCCGCGCTCGATCTGGCACGCAAGAACGAGATCCTGCCCTACCTCGAACGGCTGCACGACGAACTGGAAATCCCCGTGCTCTACGTCAGCCACGCGCCCGACGAAGTAGCTCGACTCGCCGACCACATCATCGTGATGGAAGGCGGCCGCGCCGTCGCGCAAGGTCCGCTCACCGAAACACTGGCGCGCGTCGACCTGCCGATCCGGCTTGGCGAAGATACCGGCGTGGTGCTCGACGGCCACGTCGCTGAACGCGATGAGAAGTGGCAATTGGCCCGCGTCGCCTTTGCTGGCGGAAGCACCGGCAATAGTGTCTGGGCACGCGACTCCGGCCATGCGCTGGGCAGCCGCGTACGAGTACGCATCCTGGCGCGCGATGTCAGCGTTGCTCTCACACAGCCGCAGGACTCCAGCATGCTCAACACCCTGGCCGCCGAGGTGGTCGAAATCGCCGACGAAGCTCACCCGGCCCTGGCGCTGGTGAGGCTCAAGGTCGACGACTCGATCCTCATCGCCCGGCTCACCCGCCGCTCGGCTGCCGGCCTCGGTCTTAAGCCAGGCATGCAGCTCTTCGCCCAAATCAAGGCAGTCGCGCTCATCGGATGAACACCAATATTTCCCTCGCCACCGAAGCCGACCTGCCCGCCATGGCCGATCTGCTCTACGAATTGTTTACCCTGGAGAGTGACTTCAAGCCCGAGCGGCAGAAGCAGATCGCCGGCCTCAAGCTGATTCTCGACACACCAGCTATCGGGCAACTGTTCGTGTTGCGGGTCGACGGTGCGGTTGCCGGCATGGCCAACGCACTGATCACCGTCAGCACCGCGCAAGGCACGCGCGTGCTGCTGCTGGAGGATGTGATCGTCAGCAAGAAGCATCGCGGCAGCGGCCTCGGCCGCCAGCTCGTCGAACATGTCTGCGCCTGGGCACGCGAGCAAGGCATGACGCGTGTGACACTACTCGCGGACCAGGATAACGCGAAGGCACTGGCTTTCTACGAGCGGCTGGGATTCGCGGCGTCGGCCATGGTGATACGGCGCAAACCGCTTTAGCCGGCCGGGCAGACAATCGGGGATAATCCGCCGACTCGGATACCCGCCCTCGATTCACTTGCCATGACCCGCGACCAACTGAAGAAGCTCGAAGCCAACCTCTGGGCCGCCGCCGACAATCTGCGCGCCAATTCCGACCTCAAGGCCAGCGAGTATTCGACGCCCGTCCTGGGGCTGATCTTCCTCAAGTTCGCCGACAACAAGTACCGCAAGGCCGAGCCGGCCATCCTGGCGGAGTACGCCAAGCTCAAGGGCACGCGGGCGGAAAAGAACCTGTCGGACATTGCCATCGAGTACTGCGGCTTCTATCTGCCCGACCATGCACGCTACGACCACCTGCTGAAGCTGCCCGAGCAGCAGGACATCGCCAAAGCGATCCGGAGCGCGATGGAGGCCATCGAGGAGTACAAGCCAGAGCTGGCCGGCGTGCTGCCCGGCGACGAATACGCCCGGCTGACGCGCACCGACAAGAGCATCCCCAAGCAACTGCTGAAGAACTTCGCCGACATTCCCGAGGATGCCGACGGCGACATCTTCGGCCAGATCTACGAGTACTTCCTCGGCAACTTCGCCCTCACCGAAGGCCAGGGCGGCGGCGAGTTTTTCACGCCGCGCTCGGTGGTGCGGCTGATGGTCGAGATCATCGAGCCACATGGCGGCAAGGTGTTCGACCCGGCCTGCGGCTCCGGCGGCATGTTCGTGCAATCGGCCCAGTTCATCGCCCAGCACCGCAACGACATGACCGCCACCGACGATGTCTTCGTCTGCGGCCAGGAAAAGACGCTGGAAACCGTCAAGCTGGCCAAGATGAACCTGGCCGTGAACGGCCTGCGCGGTGAAGTGAAGCAGGCCAACACCTATTCGGAAGACGCCTACGGTAGCTTCGGCGCCTTCGACTACGTAATGGCCAATCCGCCCTTCAACGTGGACGACGTACCCATCAGCACGGTCGAGAAGGATCGCCGCTTCAACACCTACGGCATCCCGCGCAACAAGAGCAAGCTCAAGAAGGCGGAGCAGGGCAAGGAGACCGTGCCCAACGGCAACTACCTCTGGATCAACCTTTTCGCCACCTCGCTCAAGCCCGCGGGCCGCGCCGCGCTGGTGATGGCCAACTCGGCCTCCGATGCGCGCCATTCCGAGGCCGACATCCGCAAGACGCTGGTTCAGGAGAACCTGATCTACGGCATGCTCACCCTGCCGTCGAACTTCTTCTACACCGTCACCCTGCCGGCCACGCTCTGGTTCTTCGACAAGGCCAAACAGGACGATCGCATCCTCTTCATCGACGCCCGCAACATCTTCACCCAGATCGACCGCGCCCACCGCGAATTCACCGAAGAGCAGATCCAGAACATCGCCATCATCAGCCGCCTGCACAAAGGCCGGCGGCAGGAGTTCATCGATCTCATCGACCGCTACTTCGCTGCGGGACTGACCAAACTCATCGAGAACCAAACCCACGTCGACCCGCTCGCCGTGCAGTTGGGCGAACTGCTCACCGACCCGGCGAGCCGTGCCGCCATGACTGACTTTTCGCGGCGCTGGGGCGAGCTGGCGCCCTTGCAGGCAAAGTGCGGAGCCTATGTAAAGGCCGGCGAGAAGAAGCTTGCCGTCGACGCCCGCAACAAGGCCCAGATTGAGCTGCGCGCCGCCTTCCATCCCTTCTTCACCGCCCTGCACGCCGACCTCAAGGCGCTCGAC
>PMIF01000001.1 GCA_003157035.1 Rhodocyclaceae bacterium | reverse complement strand
CTGCTTGGCGGAGCCGCCGGCCGAATCACCCTCAACCAGATACAACTCGCACTGCGACGGGTCCTTCTCCTGGCAGTCGGCGAGCTTGCCGGGCAGGCCGATGCCGTCCAGCACACTCTTGCGCCGGGTCATCTCGCGCGCCTTGCGCGCGGCCTCACGGGCACGAGCAGCTTCGACAATCTTGCCGGTAATGGTTTTGGCGTCGATCGGCTTCTCGAGCAGGAATTCAGCAAGCTTCTGGGCGACGACTTCCTCCACCGCAGGCCGTGCTTCGCTGGAAACCAGCTTCATCTTGGTTTGGGAAGCGAATTTTGGATCCGGCATCTTGACCGAGAGTACACACGCCAGACCCTCGCGCATGTCGTCGCCGGCGATGTCGACTTTCGCCTTCTTGGCGATATCATTTTCTTCGATGTACTTGTTGATCACCCGGGTCATGGCGGCNNGCTACTTCAACGTCGATGGTCACACCGGTGTCGCCAACCTTGGCCTCACCGGTGGAGCAGAAAACGTTGGGATGCAGGACGGTCTTGCTGCGGTTGATGTACTCGACGAAGCCTTTGACGCCGCCAGAAAACGCGAAGTCTTCTTCCTTGCCGGTGCGCTGGTCGAGGAGCTTTATTTTTACGCCATTATTCAGAAATGACAGCTCGCGAAGACGCTTGGCCAGGATATCGTAGTGAAACTCGACAGTGCCGAAAATCTCCTCATCGGCGAGAAAATGCACTTCGGTGCCGGTACCCTGGGCTTCACCAATGAGCTTCATCGGCGAGACTTCAACGCCGCTGTGGGTCTCGATGAGACGATCGACGGCGTGGCCGCGGTGAAATTCCATTGCGTGCTTCTTGCCGTCACGGCGGACAGTCAGGCGCAGCCACTTGGACAGCGCATTTACGCAAGAGACACCAACGCCGTGCAAGCCGCCGGAGACCTTGTAGGAGTTCTGATTGAACTTGCCACCGGCGTGGAGTACGCACATGACGATTTCGGCGGCGGAGCGCTTGGGCTCGTGCTTGTCGTCGTACTTGATACCGGTGGGAATGCCGCGGCCGTTGTCGGTGACGGAGATCGAATTGTCAGTGTGAATGGTGATGACGATGTCGTCGCAATATCCAGCTAAGGCTTCATCGATGGCATTGTCGACGACTTCGAAGACCATGTGATGAAGGCCGGTGCCATCGGAGGTATCGCCGATGTACATGCCGGGACGCTTGCGTACCGCTTCAAGACCTTCAAGTTGCTGAATCGAATCTTCATCGTAGCCACCGTTCTCGGGGCTGGGCTGCTTGTCCTGCGTCATTGAACTTCCTAGGTTAGATGCGCATCGGCATCACGACATACTTGAAGCGCTCGTTGTTGGGTAAGGTAAATAGAGCGCTGGAACTTGCATCGGCCAAGCGGCATTCGATGGTCTCAATTGAAATATTGTTGAGCACGTCAAGCAGATAGGTAACGTTGAAGCCAACGTCGAGACCCTCGCCTTGATACGGGACTTCGATTTCCTCCTGGGCCTCTTCTTGCTCGGCATTGGTCGAAATGATCTTCAGGCTGCCATCAGAGAGAACCAGCCGCACACCTCTAAACTTTTCGTTGGTCAGAATGGCCGCTCGCTGAAGCGAATGCAGCAAGACATCACGAGCCAGGGTAAGTACCTTGGTATGGTTTTGGGGAATGACGCGTTCGTAATCAGGAAACTTGCCGTCGATCAACTTGGAAACCAACTCGATGTCGCCAAAGCGAAACTGCACTTGGCTCGGCATGATGATGATTTCCAATGGCTCGTCGTTGTCGGCAAGTTGGCGCGAAAGCTCGAGGACAGTCTTTCGCGGCAAGATCACGTCGGTACGGGGTAAGTCGCTGGTTGATAGGGCTTCGCTGGCAAAGGCCAGGCGGTGGCCGTCGGTGGCGACAACGCGCATTTCGCCACCATTGACGATCAGGAGCAGGCCGTTCAGGTAATAGCGAATGTCCTGCTGGGCCATGGAGTACTGGACCAGGGCCAATAAGCGTTTGAACTGCTTTTGCGTGATGGTAATTTTGGTGCTTTGCCCGTCCGCCGAAGCCATCCGTGGGAAGTCTTCTGCTGGCAGCGTCTGCAGGTTAAAACGGCTCTTTCCAGCCTTCAGTTGAAGTCGCTTGTCATCCAGTGAAAGGCTGATCTCAGCGCTTTCCGGCAAGGAACGCAGAATATCCTGAAGCTTGCGGGCAGCGACGGTCAGGGCTGTTGTTTCGCTGCCAACAGCCGTCGTGGCCGTCCTGATCTGGATTTCAATGTCCGTCGCCAGCAACGTCAGCCGTTCCCCGTTCTTCTCGATCAGGACGTTCGAGAGAATGGGTAAGGTGTGCCGTTTCTCGACAATACCGCAGACCGATTGCAGAGGAATCAGAAGTTGGTCGCGAGGGCCTTTATATAGGAGCATTCTTAAAATCTCCTCTGAGACTGATGAATAAGGGCGATTCTTGTGGATAACAGTAAATTGTGCTTTTCCGTCATGAGTATGTGGATTTTACTGCCTTGGGGGTAAGCCGGGCCGATTGATGTGGGGGATTGTGGGTAAAGTTTGCCAATTGGCAAGAACGGCAGGTTATCCACAAAACATCCTCGCATTAATCAGCCCTTTATTGATTGGAGAAGAATATGCAAATCGTTGTTCAACTGGCCGTCCTTGCCGCGCAGGTCGGTGATGGTTCTGCAGGCGTGGAGGACGGTCGTGTGGTCGCGGCCACCAAAAGCGTCGCCGATCTCCGGCAGGCTATGAGGAGTAAGTTCCCGCGCCAGCCACATTGCAACCTGGCGGGGGCGGGCGATGGCGCGGGTGCGCTTCTGTGAGTACATGTCGGCAACCTTGATCTTGAAGTAGTCGGCGACATATTTCTGGATGAGTTCAAGGGTTATCTGGCGGTTATGGGCGCCGATGACGTCCTTGAGAGCTTCTTTGGCGACGTCGATGTTGATGTCGCGGCCGTGGAAGCGCGAGAAGGCAATGACACGATTGAGGGCCCCTTCCAATTCTCGAACATTTGAGCGCAGATTCTTGGCGATCAGAAAGGCAACGTCGTCGCCGAGAACAACTTGCGTTGTTTCAGCTTTCTTTTTGAGAATCGCCACCCGCATTTCTAATTCCGGTGGTTCGATTTGCACTGTCAGGCCCCAGTCGAAGCGGGAAATCAACCGGTTCTCGAGGCCCTGGATGTCCTTTGGGTAAGTATCGCAAGTGATGACTATCTGTTTCTTGGCTTCAATCAAGGCATTGAAGGCAAAAAAGAATTCCTCTTGCGTACGGTCCTTGCCATTGAGAAACTGAATATCGTCGATGATCAGGACGTCAAGAGAACAGTAGTAGCGCTTGAAGGTGTCGAAAGCCTTTTGCTGGTAAGCGCGAACGACATCAGCGATGTAGTCGTGGGCATGAACATAACGAACGACACGATTGGAATTCAAGCTCCAAACTTCATTGCCAAGTGCCTGGACCAGGTGAGTTTTTCCCAGACCGACCCCACCATAGACAAATAGTGGGTTGTAGGATGTTCCTGGATTCAAACCAACCTGCTGAGCGGCGGCGCGGGCAAGGTCATTCGATCGCCCGGTAACCAGAGTATCGAAGGTGAAGTCTGGATTGAGGTGGGTGCGGTCGTAAGTGGGATCCGTATTACGCTGGGTGCGCATACCATTGACTGGACTGGCCGGTTCAACCACAGGAGCGGCGGGAATTTCTTTTGCGCCATCCTCTTCCCTGATAACCGGTAAATTGGTATCCAGGTGCAGGGAAATTTCACTGCTCTCGGGGCACATCTGGCGCAACAAGTCTTCAATCCGGTTCCAATAGCGCTCACGAACCCACTGCAAGACAAAGCGGTTGGGCGCCATCAGCGATAGCTTGCCTTGGTCGTCCACGGTCAAGCGCAGTGACTTGATCCAGGCGTTGAACTGTTGGGATGGAAGCTCGGACTGGAGCTGTTCAAGGCAGGTGGGCCAAACTAAGGCCGCAAGATCGTCGGAATCGGTGCGTACAGCGGGCTTCATTGATCTTTATCTATTTGATTAATATATAATTATTGTGGTTTATCGCAGCGATTGACGACTTATCGAGCGAGAGGGATTTTAGCTGTTTCGTGGTAAGTTATCCACAAGGCGCCGAGAAAATCGACCTTGACAATAGAGCTGGAAAACGCTGTAATTTACCGTTTATCTTGACGAGGTATTGGCGATGAAACGGACGTATCAACCTTCTGTCGTAAGGCGCAAGCGTACTCACGGCTTCCTTGTGCGTATGCGTACCCGTGGTGGCCGGGCGGTGATTCGTGCTCGACGCGCCAAGGGCCGGCAACGTCTCGGGGTCTGAGCAGCACCAAATTAATGGAGGCCGGGACCATGGTTTTCCGGCCTGACCAGCGCCTGCGGCAGTCGGCGGATTTCGCGGCGGTGCTGGCGAGTCCGTTAAAGCTTCGCGGCCGGCATTTCGAGGTGCGTTATCGCGGTGCTGGTGGGACAGTGGCCCGACTCGGCTTGATCGTTCCCAAGCGGTTGGCGAAGCGCGCCGTAGTCCGCAACACACTCAAGCGCTTGAGCAGGGAAGCCTTTCGCACCATCCACAAGCAATTGCCTAGTGTTGACCTGGTTGTTCGCTTGACGGCCAATGTTGGCCGCGGCGGAAAGCTTAGCGCGGAAACAAAAATAGGTTGGCGTAATGAATTGGACCAACTAATGCTACGCTTGAAGCCATGAAATGGACTCTACTGCCATGGGTTGCAGTCATCCGGCTCTACCAATACGGCGTCAGCCCCCTACTGGGCCGCAGTTGTCGGTTTCACCCGCGGTGCTCGGAGTACGCTATTGAATCGCTTCGCCGCCATGGTATTGTCAAAGGCCTATGGTTAACTACGCGCCGCATTGGGCGCTGCCACCCATGGCATCCCGGTGGTTTTGACCCCGTCCCCTGATTCCGCTCCTGCCAATGGATAACCAACGTCTATTTCTCGTTCTGCTGTTCGGCTTTTCTCTTGTAATGCTGTGGGATGCCTGGCAGAAATATTCCCATCCCGCGCCTTTGGCACCAACAGCCCAGACAAGCGTCCAACAACCGCTGCCGGGAAGCAGCCCAACGGGTGCTCCGTTGCCGTCAGCCACAGGCGCCGTACCGGTCGCTGCCGCAGCGACNNGGCGACAACGGTCGTCGAAACAGATGTTTACGTTGCTGAAATTTCCGCACTGGGCGGCGATCTAGTGCGGCTGGTGCTGAAGCAGCACAAGGCGACCAATGATCAAGCGCACAACTTCATCCTGTTCGATAGCAAACACAGCTATGCGGCGCAAAGTGGCCTTATCGGGACTGGCTTGCCTAACCACCGCAGCGTCTGGACGTTGCCAGGTGCCAAGGAGGAGTTGAAGCCGGGGAGTGATGAATTGCGCGTGCGGCTCACGGCAGCCGGCGAGAATGGCATCCGGGTTGCCAAGACCTATGTGTTCCGACGCGACAGCTACGTGATCGGCGTCGAACATGAAATCGACAACCAGAGTACGGCCAGCGTAGCGCCACACGCTTATTTTCAGCTGACTCGAGACAACGTTGCCCCGGAAGGGGAGGGGTCTGGCACTTCGACTTTTACTGGCCCGGCGTTCTATGCCGACAGCGAAAAGTACCACAAGGTTGAGTTTGCCGATGTCGCCAAGAACAAGGCCAAGGTACCGGCCAATGCAGACAACGGCTGGGTCGCCATGGTGCAGCACTATTTCGTCAGTGCCTGGTTGCCGGCCGGGAAAGAGGAGCGGGAATTCTATTTGCGCGAGATCGGCAAAGACAAGGTGGCAGCCGGTTTGATCCTTTCGATGGCGAGCATTCCCGCCGGTGGTTCGGCAAAGATCGAGGTGCCGTTGTTTGCTGGACCGCAGGAGCAGAATGAGCTGGAGAAGATCGCTCCCGGTTTTGATCGGGTAGTCGACTATGGTTGGCTGACCGTGATTGCGGCCCCGATCTTCTGGGTGTTGCAGTGGTTGAATTCGTTCATCGGTAACTGGGGTTGGTCGATCATCGCCATGACCACCCTGCTCAAGCTGGCCTTCTTCCCGCTCTCCGCCGCCTCGTACAAGTCGATGGCCAAAATGCGCCTGCTGACGCCGAAGATGCAGAAGCTCAAGGAGACCTACGCCGACGACAAGGAGCGCATGAACCGCGAGTTGATGGAACTGTACAAGAAGGAGAAGGTGAATCCGCTCGGCGGCTGCCTGCCTATCCTGGTCCAGATTCCTGTCTTTATTGCCCTCTACTGGGTACTGATGGGCACGGTGGAAATGCGCGGGGCGCCATGGATTCTGTGGATCACTGACTTGTCAGCAGCCGATACATTGTTTGGACATATCCCGTTTGTCAACATGCCATTGGGACCGTTGCCTCTAGTGATGGGCGCCACCATGTTCATCAGCAATCGGTTAAATCCGCAGCCGCCCGATCCGATCCAGGCCAAGATCATGCTCTGGATGCCGATCATCTTCACATTCATGTTCTTGGGCTTTCCCTCCGGCCTGGTTCTGTACTGGACGGTCAACAACCTGTTGTCGATCGCCCAGCAGTGGCAGGTTAACCGCATGATCGGTGCCAGTGCCGTCGGTAAATCCTCTTCCTGACACGATCGCGGCAGTCGCCACGGCGCCGGGCCGTGGCGGGATTGGAGTTGTTCGCGTCTCAGGCGCCAACCTTGAGTTGTTGGCCGAGAAGCTGAGTGGCTCCCTGCCAGTGCCGAGGCGGGCGACGCTGGCCAACTTTCGGGATGCCGCCGGCCAGGTCATCGATGTCGGAATCCAGCTTTATTTCCCGGCGCCCAATTCATTCACCGGCGAAGACGTGCTCGAACTTCAGGGTCACGGTGGTCCGGTTGTCATGCACCAGTTGCTCGGCCGCTGCTGTGAGCTTGGCGCGCGCTTGGCGGAGCCTGGCGAGTTTACGCTGCGGGCCTTTCTCAACGAGAAGATCGATCTGGCGCAGGCCGAAGCCGTCGCTGACCTGATTGACGCCAGTACGACGCAGGCGGCCCAATCGGCGGTGCGCTCGCTATCAGGTGCCTTCTCCGCGGCGGTCAATGCGCTGGTTGATCAGTTGGTTGAACTGCGCATGCTGGTGGAGGCGACCCTGGACTTCCCCGAGGAGGAGTTGGATCCACTAAGGGATACGGATTTGCTGCCGCGGCTGGATCGGCTGCGCTTGGACTTGGGTGACCTATTGAAGCGGGCCCGTCAGGGAGCATTGCTGCGTGCCGGCATGACGGTGGTGCTTGCCGGATTGCCCAACGTCGGCAAGAGTTCGCTGCTCAATCGGCTCGCAGGCGAAGATCGGGCGATCGTGACCGAGGTGGCCGGCACTACCCGTGACGCGGTGAAGGAAACGATCCAGATCGAAGGCATTCCGCTGCATATCATCGACACTGCCGGACTACGGGATACCGACGATCCGGTTGAACGGATAGGCATCGAGCGCAGTTGGCGGGAAATTGCGCGGGCAGACATCGTCTTACAGATTGTCGATGCCAGGGCTGGGCTGACGCCCGCGGATCGTGCCGTCGCCGGCCGCTTGCCGGCCGGTGTCGAACGCATCGTGATCGAGAACAAGTGCGACCTGGCGCGCAGCGATGCGGCACGATTCGATGAACGAGGTCAGATCCATCTTCGCCTGTCTGCCAAGACCGGCGAGGGCATGGCGCTGCTACACGACGAGTTGCTCAGGGTTGCCGGCTGGCTGGATTGTGGCGAGGATTTGATCCTGGCGCGCGAGAGGCACCTGCGGGCGTTGAACGAGGCTGGCCGCAGGCTTGAGTCTGCCGTTGATGAGGCTGGGCGGCTTGAACTGGCCGCAGAGGAATTGCGTTTGGCCCAGGAGGCGCTGTCGGCGATTACTGGGGAATTTACTGCTGACGACCTGCTTGGCGAGATATTCGGTCGTTTCTGCATCGGGAAATAGGGGCGTCGGCCGGTGCGCGCGTGTCGCGAAGCGTTACGCCCTTTCCCGCCAATGAGGGGTTTGGTACGGTGACTGAACTGACGGTGTTGTCGCTGGCGGCATTGCTGGCGGGATTTATCGACGCCGTTGCCGGCGGCGGTGGCATGGTCCAGGTACCGGCGTTGTTTGCGGCCATGCCGGCAGAATTGCCGGCGACAGTGTTTGGTACCAACAAGGTGTCGAGCATCCTCGGCACGGCCAATGCTGCCTGGCGCTACGCCCGCAGAATTGGTATCCCCTGGCGAATCGCCGTGCCAGCCGCGGCGGCGGCATTTGTCAGTTCCTTCCTTGGCGCCATGACCGTTGCCTGGTTAGCCAAGGACGTTGTTCGGCCGCTGGCGTTAGCGCTGATGATTGCTGTCGTGACGTACACAGCCATGAAGCCGGATTTCGGCCGCTTGTCACGGCGTCCTTTGGCGGTAGCAAAGGAACGCTGGATCGCTGTTGCGGTTGGCGTCGTACTTGGTTTCTATGATGGCTTTTTTGGCCCCGGGGCCGGCAGTTTCATGATTTTCGCCTTTGTCGGCCTGTTTGGCATGGACTTTCTCGAGGCGTCGAGTGCGGCAAAGGTCGTCAATCTNNGACCATGGCGGTGTTCAACATTGCTGGCGCAGTGCTTGGCACGCGGTTGGCACTGCGGCATGGCGGCGGCTTTGTGCGGTGGGTGTTCCTGACGGTCAGCGTGGCGCTGGTAGCCAAATTCGGCTACGATACCTTCGCCTAACTTATTACATATTGGCGCCATTCCTGGGAGGAGACTCATGAAAAACAGATTATTGGTAGTTGGCACGCTTTCGGCGTGTTTGGCAGCGTTGGCCCATGCGGACATCACGGTCGGTGTAACCGTGTCGGCGACCGGTCCGGCGGCGTCGCTGGGCATTCCTGAAAAGAACACGATTTCATTGATGCCGACGACAATTGCGGGTCAAAAGATCAATTATGTCGTTCTGGATGATGGATCCGATACGACGACGGCGGTCAAAAACGCGCGCAAGCTGATTGCCGAAGACAAAGTCGATGTGCTGCTTGGCTCTACCGTGACGCCCAACTCCCTGGCGATGATCGACGTCGCGGCCGAGAGCGAGACGCCAATGATTTCCATGGCGGCATCGGCAAAGATCGTTGATCCGGCCAATCCGAAGGTGAAGTGGGTATTCAAGACGCCGCAGAACGACGTCCAAATGTCCACGGCGCTGGTCGAGAGGATGCTGACCAACAAGGTGCAGACGGTTGCCTTCATCGGCTTTGCCGATGCCTATGGCGAGGGCTGGTACCAGGAGTTCAGCAAGATCGCCGA
>PMIF01000306.1 GCA_003157035.1 Rhodocyclaceae bacterium | reverse complement strand
CGCCGTTCGTCTGCGTTGGCCAGCCGTGAAGTCTTGCAGTGCGGGCAGAGGCGGCGGACCAGGCGCTGGGCGACGATGCCGACGATGTTGCCGGCAATGATGTCGGCCGGAATGCCGAGGTCGAGCAGACGCGGCAGGGCGCCGACTGCCGAGCGGGTATGCAGGGTCGAAAAGACCTGATGCCCGGTCATTGCGGCACGGAATGCCATGCTCGCGGTGTCGGGGTCGCGAATTTCGCCGACCAGCAGGATGTCGGGATCCTGACGCATCATCGAGCGGATGCCGTTGGCGAAGTCCAGCTTGTTGGCTTCGGCGACGGCAGTCTGGCGGATCATCGGCAGCGGGTATTCGACCGGATCCTCCAAGGTCATGATGCAACGCTGCTCGCTGTTCAGTTGCGCCAGCATGGAGTAGAGCGTGGTCGTCTTGCCGCTGCCTGTGGGGCCGGTGACCAGGGTGAGTCCTTCCGGACTGGCCATCAGCTGTTGCAGCTTGTCGATATGATCGGCGGCGACGCCGAGGGCGTCGAGGGGCAGTAGGCCCTTGTTGCGGTCCAGGATGCGCACGACGATATTCTCGCCGTGGATGGTCGGCTGAACGGCGACCCGCAGGTCAAGCGGACGACCATTGATGTTGATGGTCATGCGGCCGTCCTGCGGGGCGCGCGTCTCGGCGATGTTGAGGCCAGCCATGACCTTGATGCGCACCGCCATGGCCGACCAATAGGACGAGTGCAATGCGCGAGTTTGGTGAAGAATGCCATCGATGCGGTGGCGAATGCGCAGGAAGCCAAGCTCGGGCTCGAAGTGGATGTCCGAGGCACTGCGCTTGACGCCATCGGCGAGCAGAGCGTCGACGAGGCGAACCACGGGGTGGCTGTACGGGTCGCCGCCGCCCGGCCAGCGGGCATCGACCTGGCCGGTCTCGATCTCGGACAGAATGCTGTCGATGGTCAGGGGGTGCCCATAATGGCGATCGATGGCGCCGGCGATTTCAGACTCGCCGGCGAGCAACGCCTCAACGGTCGTCACTGCCGGGAGCAATCGGCGTACATGGTCGATGGCGACAATATCGCTCGGATCGGCCATGGCGAGAGTCAGACAGCCGCTGGTTTTGTCGAAGGACAGCGGTAGCAGTCGATTTGGCGCGGCGACTTCTCGCGGCACCATGCGCAGGCCCTCCGGGTCGACGACAGCGCAGGCGAGATCAATGGCCCGCTGTCCCCGGCGAGTGCCGATCTCGTCGCGCAACATGGCTTCAGTCATGAAGCCCAGGCGGACCAGCAGGCGGCCCACCGGTTGTCGATCGCACCTCTGCTCACGCAGTGCGATGCGTAGTTGGTCGGCACTGATCAGGCCCCGGCGCACCAGACCCTCGCCGAATTTCACCGGCAACGTTTCGCTGTCGCTCATTTGCCGGGCTGACCCTGCTCGGACGAGACGATTGCGGCAAGGCGCCTCGCCGCCGCGGCCCGATCGATGCCGGCAGGTTGAGCTGTCACTGTTTGCAAGGCCTGGCGGTAATAATCACCGGCGAGATCTGCTTGATGGCCATGGTCCAGGCTGATTGCCAGGTTGAACAGCGTTGCGGCATCGCCGGGTAGCAGTTCGTTGGCCCGGCCATAGCACTGGCGCGCTTCCGCCCAGCGGCTTTGCGCGGCCAATTGGTTGCCGAGAGCGAAATGCAGAATTGCCATCTGCCCTTGCTTGGCAAGCAACGAACGCAATCGCGACTCGGCAGCTCGCCGGTCGGCGCCGGCATCGAAGCCGATCAAACAGGCGGTGGCGAAGGCACTGAGGGGATCGTGAGCCTGCAAGATGAGGCAGTGCTCCCTGGCCTCAGCCATGTCGCCGGTGCGCAGCGCTATCGTGGCCATACCCTGGCGTGCCTCGACGTTGTGCGAATCGACGGTCAGTACGGCCGTGAAATGCGCTGCCGCCGCCTCAAGGTCGCCACTGCGAAAGGCGCGATAGGCGTCGGCGAGGCCAGTCGGTCGACGATGTGGCTGGACATGAATGCTGAAGCCCTGCCTGGTCTCGGTGCCACCAGTTTCGCCGAGTGCGCTGGAGCGCGGGTGCAGCGGTGCCGGCGGCAATTGGTTGGCGGCTGGGTAGCGATCCTTGAACGCGGCGAAGTCGCCGTCGAGACTGGCGTCTTTGAGCACCGTCGGCCGCAGGAATATCACCAGTTCGGTCTTCTGGCTCGATTCGTCACGGTCCTGAAATAGCGTGCCGACGACCGGCAAGCGGGAGATCATGGGGACACTTTGGCGGCTCTTGGTTTCGACTTCTTCCATCAGTCCGCCCATGACCGCGACCTGGCCGCTGTCGACGCGGATGACTGATTCCATTTCGCGAGTCCGGATCACCGGGATCAAGTTGCTGACCCCCAGTTTCTGCAGATCGGGATTCGGATCGATGACCTGGCCGTAGCGCCGCGAGATGCTGGGCCGGATATTGAGCAACACGGTGTCGGCGTCGCTGATTTGTGCTGTCACGTTGACCACCAGGCCAACCGGTACCGAATGGAGGTTGGTGGAGTACGTCGTCGTCGTGGTCGTCTGGTTGGTGACGGTGTCGGTCTTCAACGTGAAATAGACAATGTTGTCGACCACCTTCAGCACCGCCGTCTGGTTGTTGATCGCCGAGAGCTTTGGACTGGAGAGAACCCTCACCGAGCCGAAGGATTCGAGCAATTTCACTGTTGCCGCGACATTGCCCAGGCGGGATGCGGAGTTGTTGTAGGCAAGCGAAATGACGCTCGATGCCGGCTCGGTTATGTCGCCGACAGCCTTTTGCACCAGCGAAAAGCCGCTTCGGCCCAGAGGCAGGGCGCTCCAGTCGATTCCCTGCTGGTAGCCATCGGCAAGCGTGACCTCGGCGATGGTGGCTTCGATCAGCACTTGTCGTCGGGCGGCGGCGGCGATATGGACCAGGAAGTCCTGAACCTTTTCGTGTTGATGCGAAGTGGCACGGACGGCGACGACGCCGGTTTCCGGGCTGACGATGACCGATGCCGCCTCGCGGAAGGTCACGCGCTTGACGACCGCGCTGCCCGACTGTTCAACCACGGTCGATGGCGGCGGGGCCAGTTCGAGCGTTGGCGCGGTTCTTCGGCTCGGCTGACGCGGGTGGGGCGACATCGGCTGCAGCCCACGGGTCTCGACGCTTGTTTCCGACGAGCCGTCAGGCAGAATCTTGTCGGTCTCGCGCAACAACTCCTTGATGTTCAGTTCCAGAGTCTCCCAGAAGTGATTGTGCGAGCGGTTGCTGACCTGGGTGGACGAGTTGTTGCCGGTACTGATCACCGGGTCGGCAATCGAGCCACCGGTCGACGCGATCTGCGTGGCCACCTGCAAGTTGCCGGTGGTCTCGCGCGACATGTTGACGTAATCGACAACATAGGTACGCAAGAATGGCGTGTCCGGCAGCACGCTGACACTGTCGCCGTCGATTTCCCAGCGTACGTCCGCTTGTCGGGCGATGCGGTTGAGCAGTTGCGACAACGTTTGCTCGACTGCGGTCATCGTTACCCGACCGTCGATTCCCGGATGAATGTCGATATTGACGCCGCTGTCGCGGGCGAGGGCAAACAGCAGCTCGCGGACGTCAATATCGTCGACCGTGACGCTATAGGTATCGGGCGGCTCGTAAGTGCCGGCGGGTGGCAGGGTTGTCATGTGGCGTGCTGGTCCGGGTATCTCGACCGGAGGGGCAGGCGGGGGCGCTGCGCGATGGTCGCCGACAACGACGGCTGGCGGCAGGCAAGCCGTCAACAAGAGGGTGCCCGTATAGAGGACTGCGATCAAGAGATAGGGGCGCAGGTGAAAGGCGATCTGATACATGCCGAGATCATACAACAATGCCATACGCATACGCAAGCGGCGACGCCGGGTCGTTTGGTTTGGCGAAGGTCAGGCATCTGCTAAAATCGCTCGCTTCATTGAGGATTCCTATACCGCATGTCCGCCGAACCCCTGGTTCAACTCACCGATGTCAGCTTTGCCTATGACCGCCGGCCCATCCTGGCCGGGGTCAATATGGTCATCCCACGCGGCAAGGTGGTGGCGATCATGGGCGTCAGCGGTGGCGGCAAGACGACGACCCTGCGTTTGATCGGTGGGCAGATCAAGGCATCGGCTGGCGAGGTGCGCGTGGCCGGCAAGAATATCGCCTCGCTCGATCGCGACGGCTTGTACGACATGCGGCGCCGCATGGGCATGCTGTTCCAGTTCGGTGCGCTATTCACCGACTTGTCGGTGTTCGAGAACGTTGCCTTCCAGATTCGCGAACATACCGATCTGGACCAGGAGACGATCACTGATCTGGTGATGATGAAGCTTAATGCCGTTGGTCTGCGCGGCGTCGCCGACCTGATGCCGTCCGAGCTTTCCGGCGGCATGGCCAGGCGCGTTGCGCTGGCGCGCGCCGTTGCGCTCGATCCCATGCTGATCATGTACGACGAACCGTTTGCCGGACTCGATCCGATCTCGCTTTCGGTGATTGGCGACCTGATTCGCAACCTGAACGACGCCTTGGGTGCCAGTTCCATCATCGTCACCCACGACGTCCAGGAGTCACTGAAAATCGTGGACTACGTCTATTTCGTCTCCGGCGGCCGGGTTGTCGCCGAGGGAACGCCAGCCGACATCCGCAAGTCCGACAACGAGTTCGTACACCAGTTTGTCTGGGGCGAGGCGGACGGCCCCGTGCCTTTCCATTACCCGGCGACTGCCTACACCGAAGACATCGGTGCCGAGGCCTGTCATGCGTGAGCGCATCGTCGGCCTACTGCGCCGCCTGGGGGCTTCGGTGGTCGACCGTGTCTGGCGGCTGGGTTTCGCCGCCCGCTTCTTCGGCCTCATCCTCTTGTATTCGGGTCCCTCGCTGCGGCGGTTCTTCCTGACCGTGCGCGAGATCTATTTCACCGGCGTACTGAGCTTGGTGATTATCCTGGTGTCCGGAATCTTCGTCGGCATGGTGCTTGGCCTGCAAGGCTACGATACCTTGCAACGCTACGGTTCCTCGGAAGCCCTCGGTGTGCTGGTGGCACTATCGCTGGTGCGTGAACTCGGGCCGGTGGTGGCGGCGTTGTTGTTCGCCAGCCGCGCCGGATCGGCGATCACCGCGGAAATCGGTCTGATGAAGGCGACCGAGCAGCTTTCGGCGATGGAAATGATGGCGGTCAATCCGATCGCTCGCGTGGTGGCGCCGAGATTTTGGGCTGGCGTCATCTCGATGCCCATCCTGGCGGCACTGTTTTCGGCGATGGGGGTCTTCGGTGGTTACCTGGTCGGCGTCAAGCTGATCGGTGTCGACCCCGGCGCCTTCTGGTCGCAGATGCAGGCCTCAGTCGACGTCACTGAAGACATACTCAACGGCGTCATCAAGAGCGTGGTTTTCGGCATTATCATCAGCTGGATCGCCGTATTCGAGGGTTACGATGCCGAGCCGACTGCGGAGGGGGTCTCCGGCGCGACGACGCGCACTGTCGTCACATCGTCGCTGGCCGTCCTCGCCAGCGACTTCATTCTTACGGCACTTATGTTCAGGGGTGGTTGATGAACCGTCTGACACTGGATCTTTGGGTAGGTTGCTTTGTTGCCATCGGCTTGGCGTCGCTGCTATTTCTTGCCCTGAAGGTGGGGAATTTGAGCACTGCCAGCACGGGCGCGACATATCGACTGGAAGCTAAATTTGATAACATCGGCAGCCTCAAGGTCCGGGCACCGGTCAAGACTGCCGGCGTCGTGGTCGGGCGGGTGGCGGAAATCGGTTTCGACGCGGCGAACTACGTTGCCGTGGTGACGATGAAGATGGACGGCCGGTACAAGTTTCCGCGCGACACTTTCGCCAACATCAACACTTCCGGGCTGCTTGGCGAACAGTACGTCGATTTCGAGGTTGGCGGCGATACTGAGCAGCTTCAGGACGGGGATGTCATCAAGAAGACACAGTCGGCCGTTGTTATTGAGAAGCTGATCAGTCAGTTCTTGTTCAGCAAGGCTTCCGAAGACAGCAGCAAGAAATGAAGGCGCCGATATCGGCTGGAAAGGAACGCCAGTAATGATGCGACTTGGACATTGGACGAAGCGAGTTACCTTGATTGCCATTGCGGCCGGCGCGCTTCAAGGCTGCGCGACGACAGCAGGATCGCGCCAGGATCCGGCCGAGGGCTTCAATCGCGCCATGTTTGCCTTCAATGACGGACTGGATGGCATCATTGTCCGGCCGGTGGCCAAGGGTTACGAGTTGGTCGTGCCTTCGCCTGTCCGCACTGGCGTTGCCAATTTCTTCGCCAACATCGCCGACATCGTCATCGGCATAAACGATTTGTTGCAGGGCAAGCCGCGGGAAGCTGGCAGCGATATCGGCCGTTTCGTCATCAANNTGGGGTGCCGGACCGGGCGCCTATGTCGTCGTACCCGTTTTCGGGCCGCGTACCGTGCGTGATTCCGCCGGGCTGGTCCTGGATCTGTATGCCGATCCGGTCGGTTACGTCGATCGCGTGGCGGTGCGCAACTCGCTGGTCGGCACGCGCCTGATCAGCGACCGTGCGGCGCTGTTGCCGGCCGACAAGGTGATCGAGGAGGCCGCGCTCGACAAGTACTCGTATATTCGCGATGCCTATCTACAGATGCGCCAATACAAGGTTTATGACGGAAATCCGCCGCGATCGCCGGATCCCGACGCCCCCTAGCCGTACTTTTTCCCAAGGACAGAGACCATGAAGTGGATATTACCCGTGCTGGCCACGTTGTTTGTGGCCGTGGCCAACGCCCAGGATGTGGCGCCGGACCAGTTGATCAAGGACGTCAGCAATGACGTACTTGAAATCGTGCGCCAGGACAAGGACATCCAGTCCGGCAACGCCAGCAAGGCGGTCGAGTTGATCGACGCCAAGGTGCTGCCGCATTTCAATTTCACCCACATGACCGCCCTGGCCATGGGCAAGGATTGGCGCCAGGCGACTCCGGCGCAGCAGAAAGCGCTTACCGACGAGTTCCGCACGCTGCTGGTCAGAACCTACTCCAAGGCGCTGACCGAATACCGCAATCAGACCATCGACTTCAAGCCGTTCCGTATGCAGCCGGCGGACACCGACGTCACGGTACGCACCCAGGTCAATCAATCCGGCGCCAAGCCAGTGCAGATCGACTACAATCTGGAGAAGACCGACAAGGGCTGGAAGGTCTATGACATCGCCGTCTCCGGCATCAGCCTGGTGACGAACTATCGTAGCTCGTTTGCCCAGGAAGTCAGCGCCCATGGCGTCGATAGCCTCATCGCTTCCATGCGGACCAAGAATCAGGGCGGCGCCGGCCAGAAGAAATGATCACCTCCGGCGATGGTCACATGCAGGTTGCCGGACCGATGGTGATGGCCACGGCAACCGAGGTGAAGGCGGATGGCGAGGCTGCCCTGGCTGCCGGTGCTCATACTGTCGACCTGTCAGCCGTGACCGACGTCGACTCCTCTGCAGTCGCCGTATTGCTGGCCTGGACTCGTCTGGCGCGGCAACGCGGCCAGGATTTCACGATCACACAAGTGCCCGCCGCCATCCACTCCCTGGCCGTGCTGTATGGGGTAGCCGAGATGTTGCCCCTGGCCTAGAGTCGCCGTCGATGGATCGCCTATTGATTGAAGGTGGTGTCGCCTTGAGGGGCGAGGCGACGATTTCCGGAGCCAAGAATGCCGCCTTGCCGCTGTTGACGGCGGCACTGCTGACCCGCGAACCGGTGACATTCAGCAACGTGCCGGCACTCAACGACGTCGACACCATGCTCAAATTGCTGGCGCAGATGGGCGTGCGGGTGGAACACGAGGGCGACAGCGTCACGCTTGATGCTGCGCAACTNNGTCGACCAGCACATCAAGGGCTTGCAGGCGATGGGCGCCGAGACCGCGGTCGAGCACGGTTACGTGCATGCCAAATGCCGCCGTTTGCGCGGCGCCCACCTGTTCACCGACGTGGTGACCGTCACCGGCACCGAGAACCTGATGATGGCGGCCTGCCTCGCCGACGGCGAAACCGTGATCGAGAATGCAGCGCGCGAACCCGAAGTCGTCGATCTTGCCAACTGCCTGCTGGCTATGGGTGCCCGCATCAGCGGCGCCGGTAGCGACCTCATTCACGTGGTCGGTGTTGATCGCCTGCACGGCGCCTGCTACCGCATCATGCCGGATCGCATCGAGACGGGCACTTACTTGTGCGCCGCGGCCGCGACCGGCGGTGACATCCGTCTGAACGGCACCTCGCCGGCCTACCTGGAAGCCGTGATCGACAAGTTGACCGATTCGGGCTGCCGAATCAACATCGAACCCGATGCGATCCATCTGGTCGCGCCCCGGCGGCTTACTTCCGTGTCGATACGCACGGCGCCCTACCCGGCGTTCCCTACCGACATGCAAGCGCAGTTCATGGCGCTCAGCTCGGTGGCCGACGGCACGGCGGTGATCCGTGAGACGATTTTCGAGAACCGCTTCATGCACGCCGTCGAACTGATCCGTCTTGGCGCCGACATCAAGATCGACGGCAACACGGCTATTGTCCGGGGTGTGGACAAGCTCGACGGTGCGACCGTCATGGCAACCGATTTGCGCGCCTCGGCGAGCCTGGTCATCGCCGGTCTGGCGGCACAAGGTGAGACGCTGGTTGATCGTATCTACCACCTGGATCGTGGTTACCAGGCGCTCGAGCAGAAGCTGTCGTCGTTGGGCGCGCGCGTCCGCCGGGT
>PMIF01000080.1 GCA_003157035.1 Rhodocyclaceae bacterium | reverse complement strand
CCCCCGGCGGCCTTGAAACCGAGCTGGACCGGCCAGGCGTGGCTGAAATCGTCACTGATCTCTGCCACCGCAACGGCGATATCCTGCAGCGCCAGTTCGGCGGCCGGCGTCACCGTCTGGTCGCTAAACGCCAGCGCGATCTTGTCCACGCCGACATGGTCGATACGATAGTGCCAGCCGGGCGTGGCCGCCACCGGCTTAGGCGCACTATCGGGCGGCGCGGCCGGCGGAGCCAAGCGCAGCAGGTCGATACTGCCGTCCATCAACCGCGTTATCCGGGCGCTGCCGTCGGTCACAGTCAAGGAGCCGAGGGCGACGCTGTGCTGGCGCAGGTCGAGGCGGCCATCCTTGGCTTCGATGCGCCCGAGCGCCAGGAAGGGTTCGTTGGCATCGGTCAGGCGCAGCTTGAGGCCGTCGAGCGTCGCCTTGGCCTGGTCGAGCGTCACCTGCACCTGGCCGTCGCTCTGGCTGAGAAGATAATGGGCGGAGACCGCTGCCGCACCTTCGGCGCTGGCCAGACCGGGCACGGTCTGCAGAAGCGCCGCCGGCAGCTTGGCCAGCGCGATTTCGTCGATGCTGAAGTTGCCGACCAGCGATAGCGGGTTGATGCCGAGTTCGCCCTGCCACTGAATATGGGCGCCGAAGCCGGTACGCGCCGACAACTCGTATGGGCCTTTGTCGTTGGCTAGCGTCGACAAGTCGCTGAGTTCGAGATCCAATGGTTCGATGCGCGTCGACAACTCCGGCTGGCGGTGGCGGTCGGCGACATCCAGGCGGCCATCGACGATCGCCAGTTCATGGACGATCAGCCGCGGCAAGCCGGCAGCCTCTTGGGCGCGGGCTGGCTCGGCCTGGCCGGCTTCGGGTTTGCTCAGCGCAGCGATGAAGGGTGACCAGTTCAGCTGACCGTCGGGCAGCTCGGTGACGGTTGCTTCGAGACCATCAAGACGGATGGCGTCGAAGACGTAGGCCCAGCGGAACAGGCTCTCGGCGGAGACATCGACCAACAACTCCCGGAAGGCCAGGAGCGGTTCGTCGTTGGCACGGGCGAGCTTCAGGTCGTGCAGGCGCAAGGCCAAAGTGAAGGGATTGAACTCCGGCGCAGCCATGGTTAGCCGATGGCCGGTCTTCTCGGCAACGAATTTTTCCGCCTGCCACTTCAGGAGCGGCGGCAGCGCCAGCCAGCCGAACAGCAGGTAGGCGACGAACAGCGCTGCCAGTGCGACCAGCGTCTTCTTGCGCGCGGAGAGTTTCGGCAACATGGCGACCATGCTTATGGACTGCAAGCGTCCATTCTAGCTCTCGGCGAAAGACGCCAACTTAAGGCAGCAACTGCTCGCCGGCGAACAGCTCGGTNNTCCTCGCGGCGGCGGATCAGGTGGGGCGTCGCGCCATCGACCATCACTTCGGCGGCGCGCGGCCGGCTGTTGTAGTTGGAGCTCATGGCCATGCCATAGGCACCGGCCGAAAGTATCGCCAACAATTCGCCCTCGGCGACCGCCAGGTCGCGGCCGCGACCGAGGAAATCACCGGATTCGCAGATCGGGCCGACGACGTCGTAGGTCGCGATCGGCGCCTGGCTGGCCGTCACCGGCACAATGTCGTGCCAGGCGTCGTAGAGCGCCGGGCGGGTCAGATCGTTCATCGCCGAGTCGACGACGGCGAAGTTGCGCTCGCTGCCGTGCTTGAGCACTTCGACGCGCGTGAGCAGAATGCCGGCATTGCCGACCAGCGAGCGGCCGGGCTCCACGGTCAACTGTTCGCGCCGGCCAGCCAGCACCTTGAGCATCGGCGCCAGATAGTCGGCGGTCGACAAGGCCACTTCGTCGCGGTAGCGGATGCCCTTGCCGCCGCCGAGATCGAGGTGGTCGATGACGATGCCCTCGGCGGCCAGCCGGTCAGCCAGTTCGATCAGCTTGGCCATGGCGTCGGCCGCCGGTTGCGGGTCGAGCAGTTGCGAGCCGATGTGATTGGCGATGCCGGAGACGGCGATGCCCGGCATGGTCGCGGCNNTCGGGATTGACGCGCAGGGCGATCGGCGCGCGGGTACCGTGGGCACGGGCGATCTCGTCCAGGCGGACGAGTTCGCTGGCCGATTCGACATTGAAACAGCGTACGCCGAGCTCGAGCGCGTCCTCGAGTTCATCGCGGCGCTTGCCGACGCCCGAGAAGACCACTTTGCCGGGCTCGCCACCGGCGGTCAGAACGCGCGCCAACTCGCCGCCGGAGACGATGTCGAAGCCGGCGCCCAGACGCGCGAACAGGTCGAGGATGGCCAGGTTCGAATTGGCCTTGACGGCGTAACAGACCAGTGCGTCGCGACCGGCCAGCGCTTGCGCGTATTCATTGAAGGCAGCCGTCAGGGCGGCGCGGGAATAGACGTAGCAGGGCGTGCCGAAGCGCTCGGCGATCTCAGTGAGCGGCAGGTCTTCGGCGCAGAGTTGGCCGGCGCGGACGGCGAAGCCGTTCATGGTGCCGGCTCCGTCGGTGCGCTGCTATGATCGGAGTGCGGAGGCTGGGCCGGCCGCGATTGGGTCGGCTGGGCCGGCGGCGGCTTGAGCAGCGCCCCCTTGGTGCCGCAGCCAGCGGCCAGCAAGGCGAGCAGGGTGGTCAAGATGAGAAGTTTTTGCATGGGCAGGAATTGCCAATGTTAACACGGGCTTGCCGGAGGATACGTGGACGAGCGTGAATTCAATGAGTTGGCCGATGCGCAACTGCGCCGTATCGAAGACGCGATCGAAGCCTGCGGCGCGGATGTCGATCTGGAAGTGAAGCCGGGCGGCGTCCTGGAAGTGGAGTTCGCCAACGGCAGCAAGATCATCATCAACCGCCATACCGCCGCGCGCGAGATCTGGCTGGCGGCACGCTCCGGCGGCTACCATTTCCGCCCCGAGGATGGCCGCTGGCTCGCCAGCCGCGACGGCGAAGAGTTGATGGCGGCGATCGGCCGCTGCATTGCCGAGCAGGGGGTGGGGCGGTCCATTTGATCTAGCCTTGCCCCAGCTTGCCGCATTTCGTCCGGCTACAGGCTCCGCTCGTCGGCAAGCGCTTGATTGGGGGGCTGCAGATTGTTTATACAGGCGATAACCAAGCGGGAGAAGTCTCATGCCTAGTCAATTTCGCGTACTCAGACGGATCGGTGGGTTTACCCTGATCGAGTTGATGATCGTGGTTGCCATCGTCGCCATTCTGGCCAGGGTGGCTCTCCCGATTTATTCCGACTATGTATTGCGTGGGCGGCTTGTCGATGCGACGAACCTGCTGGCGTCCATGCGGGCGCAGATGGAACAGTACTATCAGGACAATCGGACTTATGCCACGTCCGGTGGTTTTAATCCGCCTTGCGTGGCGGTAACCTATACCAAAGATAATGTGTTTGCAATTTCCTGTGCTGTGGGCAATGGTGGTATCGCTCCTGCGGCGGCCACTTACACGATCGGTGCCAAAGGTAGCGGTATTGCCCTCGGCTTTACCTACACTATCAATCAGGCCGGCACAATGGCGACGTCCGCGACGAGTTGGAGCAACACGTCGACGACCTGCTGGCTTATCAAGAAGAGCGATTCGTGTTGAGAAAATAGCCATGCGGAATTCCACACGCGGTTTTTCCTTGATAGAGCTGCTCATCGTGCTGGCGGTGATTGGTTATCTAGCCGTCATGGCGGAGAGTAGCTTTGCCAAGTGGATCGCCGACGCTCAGGTTAGAACGGCTGCCGAGACCATGGCGAACGATATGCGGCGGGCGCAGGCCGAATCGATCCGCCTCAGTCGCCAGGTAGCCTTCGTCCTGTCGTCCAACGACCCGCAGTCGGCGTCCTTGAGCCTTGCTTCCAGCGGTGCCAAGTACTGGAGTGCGTGGAGTCTGCCTTTGCTGACTACCGACGAGACGACGCCGACGCTTTTGTTTCTCTATTCGATAAAGAACACCAATGCATCGGTGGCTGGTTACGTTGATGCTAGTGCGGCGTCGGTGCTCTGCTTTAATTCTGTTGGCCGTCTGGTGTCTTCCTCGGCGACGATATCCGGGGCCACCGTGACCTGCACGGCACCGGCCACCAAAGATTATTTTGCGGTCACCAATTCCGGGGGAAGTCGGTTTTCCGGGGGGGCAGCAAGCTTACGGGTGCAAGCCTTTCTGGGCGGACAGATTCGCATGTGCGACAACAACAAGAGCCTGAGCAGTTCGAACCCCGATGGCTGCTAGGTTCGGCTCTTGGAGAAATGGTGAAGGACAGATCATGAGGGCGTGTGTTCCATCGCTAACGACACAGGGCGGCTCCCTGCTGCTGGAGGTGTTGATCTCCATCCTGATTTTCTCTTTTGCCATTCTGGGCTTGGTAGGGCTTCAAGCGAAGGCATTCGGCTATGCTGGCGATGCCGAGGATAGAAACCGCGTCGCGTCGCTTGCCGATCAGATGGTGGCGGTGATGTGGGCGAATCAGAGCACGGATACGTCGGCATTGGGCTCGCTCTATACCGGCTGGCAGACGCTGGTGGTCGCAAGTCTGCCTCCTTATACCTCTCCCGATGTTTCAGCGACAGTGAGCGCTGCCGATGTCAATGGAGTGGTAACCGTCACCATCACGTGGAAGCCTGTCGACAACAACGGTGGTTCGCGCACTTATCTGACTAAGGTGGTCATGCCATGACAAGGCAAGTATCTTCTTTTTCTTGCCACGGCCAACGCGGTCTGACGATCATCGAACTGATGGTCGGTCTGCTCGTTGGCATGATAGTGAGCATTGTCCTGTTTTCGACCCTGTCGGTCTTCGAGGGCCGCAAGCGAACCTCCACATCGGTGAGCGACGTCAACCAGTCCGGTAACTGGGCGGCCTATCAGATCGACAAGTGGGTGCGTAGCGCCGGTTCCGGTTTCGCCGAGGCCGATGGCGTGATCTATGGCTGCAAGCTCAAGGTGTACAAGGCGGGCGCCCAGATACTACCCTTGTCGTCGCCGGCCATCGCTTTGCCGGCCCCATTCGCCAGCGTCAATTCTGGTAGCGCCAAGACCTTCAGGGTAGTCCCGTTGATGATTTACCCGGGTGGCTCCGGCGATAGCACTACCGGTTCGTCGACCGCCTCGGATGCCTTGATCATCATGGGTAGCACA
>PMIF01000261.1 GCA_003157035.1 Rhodocyclaceae bacterium | reverse complement strand
ACGACGTCCGCGGGCTTGGCGTTCGGCGCCACGGCGACACGTACCGTGCGGGCGCGGTCATGCGCCGAAATACCCGTGGTGACGCCTTCGGCGGCCTCGATGGACACCGTGAATGCGGTGCTGTGCGGACTCTTGTTGTCGCGCGCCATCTGCCAAAGGCCGAGCTGGTGACAACGATCCTCGGTCAGGGTCAGGCAGACCAAGCCGCGCGCATGCGTGACCATGAAATTGATCGCTTCCGGCGTCACGTGCTCGGCGGCAAGGACCAGGTCGCCTTCGTTCTCGCGGTCCTCTTCGTCGACGAGGATGACCATTTTGCCGGCGCGCAAGTCGGCAACGATGTCCTGGACAGGGCTGATGCTCATGGGAATCAAGGGGTCGGGCGTAAGGAAGGCGCCATTTTACGCCCGCGCATCGGGATTCAGCATTCGCTCTACGTATCGCGCAATCAGGTCGATCTCGAGGTTCACCTTGCTGCCGGCATGCAGGTGCTTGAGCGTCGTAACCTCGATCGTATGGGGGATCAGATTGATCGAGAAGCGGCGACCCTTGACCCGGTTGGTGGTCAGCGAGACGCCGTCAACAGCGATCGAACCTTTGCGGGCAATGTACTTGGCAAGACTCTTGGGCGCCTTGATCACGAGCTCGTGGGACTCACCGATCGGCTCGAACTTGATCACTTCGCCGACGCCATCGACGTGGCCGGAGACCAGGTGGCCACCGATGAAGTCACTCAGACGCATCGCCTTCTCGAGGTTCACCTGCACCCCTTCGGCCGCAAGGCCGATGGTGCAATTGAGTGTCTCTCGCGACACATCGACCTGATAGCTGTTCTTCTTCTTGGCGATCACCGTCAGGCAAACGCCACCGTGGGCGATGGAGTCTCCGATGGCGACATTACCAAGACCGAGTCCGGGTGCCGCAATGGTCAGCCGCAGGCCATCTTCGAGGGCTGCGACGTGCGTGATCTCGCCGGTGGCGGCGACAATGCCGGTGAACATGGAACCTCCAGTAGTTAGTCGGGCACGCGGCCCAGGCTGGCGAGAAACTCGTCGGCCGGCTGATAGCCGACGACACGAACGCCTTCGATTTCCCGGCCGTCACGGCCGAAGAAGATGATACCCGGCGGACCGAACAAGCCAAAGCGCTTCATCAGCGCCTTGTCGTCCTCGTCGTTGGCCGTCACGTCGGCACGCAGCAGAGTCAGGCCATCGAGACGACTGCGGACCCGATCGTCGGTAAAGGTGAACTTCTCCATCTCCCTGCACGATACGCACCAGTCAGCATAGAAGTCGAGCATCACCCTCCGGCCCTGCTTGCCCGCCTGACTCAGCCGAGCATCGAGGTCAGCGACCGACTTGACGTTCTGAAACGCCGGCGCAGTAACCTCTCCCGCCTTGGCACCGGCAAGAAAATCCAGCGGGTGCAGGGGATCGCGCGAGCCACCGAGCACCCCGGCCAGCATCGCCATGCCGGCCAGCAACATCAAGACGCCGAGTCCCTTCCAGAACCGCGTCCAGCCGCTGCTGTGCGCCGGCAGAGGATCGATCGCACGCATGAAGATTGCCGGCACGATCAACAGCGCCGACCAGCCGAGCATCTGTGCCCACGTGGGCAAGACCGGTGATAGCAGCCACAGCGCGGTACCCAGCAGGACGACGCCGAAAAACTTCTTGATCGCGTCCATCCACGGCCCGGCCTTGGGCAGCAGCGAACGCGAGAACAGCCCGACCAGCAGCAAGGGGGCTCCCATGCCCAGGGCCATGGCAAACAGGGCGGACCCGCCGAGGGCGGCATCGCCGGTCTGGGCGATATACAAGAGCGCGCCGGCCAGCGGCGCGGCGACGCAAGGCCCGACGATCACCGCCGACAGTGCGCCCATCGCGGCGATGGCACCGATCGAACCACCGCGGCGATTGGCACTTTCCGATAACCGGCTTTGCAGCGTCGAAGGCAACTGCAGCTCGTAAAACCCGAACATCGACAACGACAGGACAACGAAAACCAGAGCAAAGCTGCCAAGCACCCAGGCATTCTGCAATGCCGACGATAGCAGCGTCCCCGAGTAGCCCGCCGCAACGCCCACGGCGGCATAGGTCGCCGCCATGCCAAGCACATAAGCCAGCGACAGCCAAAAGGCGCGCGCATGGGTCACCGCATGGCCGTGATTGACGATAATCCCGGACAAGATCGGCACCATCGGCAACATGCAAGGAGTCAGGCAGAGCAGGAGGCCAAAGCCGAAGAAGCTCGCCAGAATCAGCCAGAAATTGCCATGGCGAAGCAACGACGCAACACGGGACGACTCGTCGGCGGCCGGCGTCGAAGCCGCCACCGCCGGACTGGCAGCAGGCTCGCTGCTGGCGGCAGCCGGTAGCGATGCGGAAATCAACTTGATCCGCACCTGTTGCGGCGTCGGCGGATAGCAGATGCCCTGGTCCCAACAGCCCTGCGATACCACCTTCAGCAGCAGCGAATCGGCACCGCCGGCATCGACGGGAATGCGGATACGGACATCCTGGTGATAGATCTCGACCTTGCCGAAGAACTCGTCTTGCTTGCCTTCCCCAGTCGGAAATACCGGATCGCCAAGCTTGACTGCCGCCGGTTCTGCGCTGAAGCTGAACTTTTGGCGGTAAAGGTAATAACCGTCGGCAATCTGCCAACGGGCCTCCACGGTCCCGGCGTCGATGGCACGCGCCGAGAACTTGTACGCCTGCTCGGGTTCAAGGGGCTCCGCAGCCAGTGCCACCAGCGACACCAGCCACGCCAGCAGCGGCAGAAATAGGATTGAACGTTTCATTGCGGACTGATCGGTCGGGTCTGCTCGGTGACCCAAGCGAGATACTCGGGCAAGCCGCGTTCGACTCGGACCGCGACGATTTCCGGAAGTTCATAGGGATGACAGGCCCGAATCGCGGCCTCCAACTCGGCGTACCTTGCCTCGCTGGTCTTGATCAACACCGGCACCTCACTGGCCTGTTCGATCCGCCCTTGCCAACGATAGATCGAATGACAAGGCGCAAGGACACTGACGCAAGCGGCCAAGTTCTCGCCGACCAGTCGTTCGGCGAGACGACCGGCGGCGGCTTCGTCGGGCAAATTGGTCAATACAAGCAGGTTCGTCATGGCCGCATTTTAATGCCGGGATCAGCCGGCTTTGGGTTATGCTGGCAAACATTGGACCGTGGAGGGTCTCAGTGAGCAATTCCGTGCGCAATCTGGCTGACATCCGTGCCGCTCGCGAAGGCGAAGCGCAGGCGATGGAACAGCTGGCGGCAGAAGAACGGGGGCTTGCCCAGGCAGAACAGCGCACCAATGATGAGGCCGAAGCTCTCGCCGTGGCCAGAAGGAAGGCCGAGCTCGAGGCCGCTGCCACCGAACAAGCGCGAAACCGCCTGAAAGCCGAGTCCTCGGTGCGGGCATTGGCGTTGGAGCGCGCCGCCGCCGAGCGGGAGGCCGAAAAGCTGGCGCAAGAGCGCGCCGAAGCGGAGCGACTGGCTCTGGCAGAAGCCCGCCGGCGCGAGCAAGCAGTGGCCGGCCTTAGAACCGCCCTGGCGGCAAGATCCAAGCGCGAGGCCGAAGCAGAGGCGGTCGCGCGTCTACGCGCCGACACCGAAAAGGCAGCGCTGCTTGCGGCGGCCGCGCGTACCCGCGACCAGCAGTCGCTTGAAGCGACGATACTCGCCCGCAGTGCAGCTGAGCGCGAGGCGCTGAATCTTGCCGAACGTCGGCAGGCGCAGGAAAAGTCGCTTGAACAGGCGACCGCCAACCGGCTTCGCGCCGAGCAGGAAGTGCAGGAATTGCTGGCCAGGCGTCGTGCTGCCGAAGAACAGCTGGAGCGCGAACGCGAGGCCTTGGCCGCTGCATCGGCGCAAGTGGCCGGCGACGCCACCGCAGTGGCAGCCATGCAGGCCGCCCGCGAGGCGGAGGAAAAAGTACGCCAAGTGGCGCTGCAACGCGCCGTCGTCGAACGTGAAGCTACCCGGCTGGCGGAGGAAGGCCTGGTCGCGGAGCGGGCGTTGCGCGATGCGGCACAGGCAAGGCAGGAAGCCGAAAGACTGGCACTGGAAGAGGCCGAACGGCAAAAGCTGGCCATCGGCGAAACTGACGCCGTTGCGGCGCAAAGGGTTCTGGCAGAAGCCAATGAAGGGGCCATTGCCGAAGAACGACAAAGACTCGCGGCGGAAATGGCAGCTCTACAGCAGGCAAAGTCTGCGCGCGATGCTGAAGAGGCGGCGCGCGCGCGGGCCGTCGAGGCCTTGGACGCCGAACGGGAAGCCGTTCGCTTGGCCGAGCAGCGCGCCGGCGAGGAAGCAGCCGCGCAACAAGCGCTCGGCGAGCGCCTGGAAGCTGAACGCGCACTCCGGGAAGTCGCGGCCGAACGTTCCCGCGCGGAGTTGGGCGCCGAACAACAACACGATCGGCGCCTTGCTCTTGAGGGCGAACTGGAAGCTCTCGGATTGTCGTCGGCTGGGCGCAACAGGCGCTTGCCATGGCGGCAAGTGCTCTTGGTCGGCACTTGCGCGGCCCTCGGCGGATTTCTTGGCGGCTTGTGGCTGACGACAGAAAGCGACAGCGCACCGGCAAGTTTGCCGGCAACGACCGAACCGGTGACCAAACCCATCGCCGCTGTTGGCGACGCCGTTCCCAGCCTCAAGCTGGATGATCACCTGCCGGATCTTGTCGCCCCCGAACAAGTGCCGACTACCAGCCCGGCATCAGGACAGTAGCCGCCTGCGGGTCAAGCCCAAGGCCAGCCAGAACGCCGCGACGGCGACTGTCACTAGAACCGCAACGTGGATTGCAATCGCCTCGGGCACCTGTCCGAACAGCAAGGGTCTGATCAGCGCCACCGCATGGGTCAGGGGCAGGGCCTGGGCGGCGAGCCGAAAACCCGGCGACAACTGTTCGAGGGGGAAGAAGACGCCTGACAGGAAGGTCATCGGCGTAATGAACAGCGTGAAGTAGTACATGAAGAAATCGTAGGACGGCGCCAGCGCCGTGACGATCAGCCCGAGCGCCGCAAAGGCCAGCCCGGTCAGGAAGATCACCGGTATCGCCCATAGCGCCAGCACCGACGAGCTTAGCCCGAGAGCCGCGGCGACCAGAAGAATGGCGATGCCCGACAACGCAGCCTTCCCGGCAGCCCAAAACACTTCTGCGAGCATGACATCATCGAGAGAAACCGGTGCATTCATGATCGCTTCCCAGGTCTTCTGCACATGCATGCGCGAGAAGCCGGAATAGAGTGCCTCGAATGAGGCGGCATTCATGGTCGACGCACAAACGGTGCCGGCGGCGAGGAAGGCAATGTACGAACCGCCGAACTG
>PMIF01000199.1 GCA_003157035.1 Rhodocyclaceae bacterium | reverse complement strand
GAGAAGGCGCCGCCGCGGCCGCCGCCCTGCATCTGGCGCATGAAAAAGACCCAGACGCCGATCAGGAGCAGCATCGGGAACCAGGAGACGAAAAGGTTCATGAGGAAGGACTGTTCTTCCTCAGGCTTGGCAACGACCTTGACGTTGTTCTTCAACAGGTCGGAGACCATCCACAAATCGGGCGGCGCATAGGAGGTGATCTTCTTGCCGTCGAGCGTGGTTGCTTCCAGGGTCCGGCCCTGGATGACGACCTTCGAAATATGCCCTTGCTTGACCTCGTCGAGGAACTGCGAGTATTCCATCGACGCTTGTGCCGCCTGCCGGGAATTGAACTGGTTGAACACCGTCATCAGCACGATGCCGATAACCATCCAGATGGCGAGGTTTTTGAATAGATTATTCAAGGAACTGTCTCTCTCTGTTGTCAGTTCGGCCATTCTAGAGCCGAACGTCAGTCACTGCAAACGAGTCAACTCAAGCGCTTACCTTTGCCCAGGAGGTAGAGTTCAGGACTGCGATCCCGCGACGCACCGGGCTTCCGCACCTGCAGGCCGGCAAACAAGTCTTGTATCGAACGGCGCAACTCCATGTACCCCGCGCCCTGAAACACCTTCACCAACATGTGGCCGCCGGGCTTCAGATGTTGACGGGCAAACTCCAGGGTCAGTTCCGCTAGATGGATCACCCGCGCATCATCGGCCGCAGCGATGCCAGAGATATTGGGGGCCATATCCGACATTACAAGATCCAGCTGACGGCCGGCCAAAATCGTCTCCAGGCGGCGCAAGGCGTCATCGTCACGAAAGTCGCCCTGGATGAATTCAACGCCGGCCACCGGCACCATGTCCAGCAAGTCCAGAGCGATGACCCGCCCGCCTGGCTGGATCCGCCGCGCCGCGTACTGGCACCAGCTGCCCGGCGCCGCGCCCAAGTCGGCGACCAGCATGCCGGACTTGAACAGACGGTCTTTTTCGTCGATCTCGATCAGTTTGAACACCGCCCGCGAGCGCCAGCCTTCGGCCTTGGCGCGCTGAACGTAGGGGTCATTGACGTGCTCGTGCATCCACGCCGCCGATTTCTTGTGCTGCCGGGTCTTGCGTGTCACGTTAGAATCCCGCCATGATCGAACTCACTCAAATACAGCGTCGGCAGTTGCGCGCCGCCGCCCACCACCTGCATCCGGTCGTCAGCATCGCTGACAACGGCCTCAGCGAAGCCGTAGTCAAGGAGATTTCCCGCGCCCTGGCCGCCCACGAACTGATCAAAGTCAAACTCTACGGCATCGAGCGCGACCAGCGCGACGCCATGCTTGGCGAAATCTGCGCCGCCCTCGACTGTGCGCCGGTTCAACATATTGGCAACGTCTTGGTACTGTGGAAGGAAAATCCGGACAAGGACGCGCCCAAAGCCAGGACCGGCGGCAAACCGCTGACCAAGAAACAGGCGGCGGCAGCAGCCGAGAGGCCGCGGCGGCTCAAACGTATTTGACGTCGAGGATCTCGTACTCGCGACGCCCGCCGGGCGTCTGCACTTCGGCGACATCACCAGCGAACTTGCCGATCAGTGCCCGCGCCACTGGCGAATTGAGCGAAATCTTTCCCTGTTTCAAATCCGCCTCGTCGTCGCCGACGATCTGGTAGGTAACCTTCTGGCTGCTGTCGGCGTCCTCGAGGTCCACGGTGGCGCCGAAGACCACGCGGCCGTCGGCGTCGAGTGACGCCGGATCGATAATCTGGGCGTTGCCCAGCTTACCCTCGACGTCGGCGATCCTGCCCTCGACGAAGCCCTGGCGCTCCTTGGCGGCATCGTATTCGGCGTTCTCCGACAGATCGCCGTGCGAGCGCGCCTCGGCAATCGCCGCAACCACGGCGGGCCGTTCGACGGTCTTCAAGCGCTTCAATTCGTCGCGCAGCAGCTCGGCGCCGCGCAGGGTGATGGCAATCTTGCTCATTGCGTCGTGACGATCTCGCCGTGAAGGGCTTGCAGGGAATAAGTCTCGAGACCAGCGTGACGCATGCCGGCGCAGGCAGCCCAGGCACCTTCAATGGTGGTGTAGAGCGTTACCTTCTGGGCCAGAGCCGACGTGCGGATCGAGCGCGAGTCGGCGATCGCCGCACGCTTCTCCTCGACGGTATTGATGATGAAGACGATCTCGTTGTTCTTGATCATGTCGACAATGTGCGGGCGTCCCTCGGTGACCTTGTGCACCGCCGTGACTGGTATGCCGGCCTCGGCGATGGCCGCCGCCGTGCCACGGGTGGCCAGCAACGTGAAGCCAAGCTCATGCAGTTGGTGGGCGACATTGATCGCCTTCGGCTTATCGGCGGGCTTGACGCTGATGAAAGCCTTGCCGGGCTTGGGCAGTCGTGTCCCGGCCGCCACCTGCGACTTAACGAAGGCCTCGCCGAACGTGCGGCCAACACCCATCACTTCGCCGGTCGACTTCATTTCCGGCCCCAGGATGGTATCAACGCCCGGGAACTTGATGAACGGGAACACGGCTTCCTTGACTGAGAAATAGGGCGGAATCACTTCGTGCGTCACGCCTTGCTCGGCCAGGCTGCGACCGGCCATGCAACGCGCGGCAATCTTGGCCAGCGGCATGCCGGTCGCCTTGGAGACGAAGGGCACGGTGCGCGAAGCGCGCGGATTCACTTCCAGCACATAGACAACATCGTTCTGGATCGCAAACTGGACGTTCATCAAGCCGCAGACGCTGAGACCGCGGGCCATCAGTTCGGTCTGCTGGCGCAGTTCGTCCTGCAGCGCCCACGACAAGGTGTAAGGCGGTAGTGAACAGGCCGAGTCGCCGGAATGGACCCCGGCCTGCTCGATGTGCTCCATGATGCCGCCGATGATGACCTGCTTGCCGTCCGAGAGGGCATCCACGTCGACTTCCGTGGCGTCGTTGAGGAAGCGATCGAGCAGCACTGGCGAATCGTTCGAGACCTTGATGGCGTCGCGCATGTAGCGCTCAAGGTCCTTCTGCTCGTGGACGATTTCCATTGCCCGACCGCCGAGCACGTAGCTTGGTCTCACCACCAGCGGGTAGCCAATCTCGGCGGCGAGCCGAATAGCATCCGCTTCGGTACGCGCCGTGCGGTTCGGTGGCTGCTTGAGACCGAGGTCGTGCAGGAGCTTCTGGAAGCGCTCGCGGTCTTCCGCGGCGTCGATCATGTCCGGGGTGGTGCCGATGATGGGCACACCATTGGCCTCAAGCTCGCGGGCGCGCTTGAGCGGCGTCTGGCCGCCGANNTTGACCATGATCGTCTCGTAGCCGTCTTCGCGCATGGCCAGGGCGGCATGGACGCAACAGTAGTCGAACTCGATACCTTGACCAATGCGGTTGGGGCCACCGCCGAGGACCATGATCTTCCGGCGGGAAGTGGGCCGCGCCTCGCACTCGTCCTCGTAGGTCGAGTACATGTAGGCGGTCGAGGTGGCAAACTCGGCGGCGCAGGTATCGACGCGCTTGAAGACCGGCCGTACCCCCAGCCTGTGCCGGTGCTCACGCACCGCAGTTTCGCTCGTACCGAGCAGGCTCGCCAGACGACGATCGGAGAAACCCTTGCGCTTCAAAGCCCGCAGCGCATCGGCGTCGAAGCCGGAAAGCTGCCGGCCGGAGATCGCACCTTCAATGCCGATGAGTTCCTCGATCTGCACCAGGAACCAGGGATCGATCTTGGTCAACTGGAAGACTTCATCGAGCGTGAAACCGCTACGGAAGGCCTGGCCCAGATACCACATGCGCTGGGCACCCGGGTTGGCGAGTTCGTGGGCGATCTCCTCGCGCTCGGCATCGATCGGGTCGAACCCGTAGACACTGGTCTCCAGCCCACGCAGCGCCTTCTGCAACGATTCCTGGAAGGTTCTGCCGATGGCCATCACTTCGCCGACCGACTTCATCTGCGTCGTCAGGCGGTCGTTGGCCAGCGGGAACTTCTCGAAGGCAAAGCGAGGCACCTTGGTAACGACGTAGTCGATCGAGGGCTCGAACGCCGCCGGCGTCGCACCGCCGGTGATGTCGTTCTTCAACTCGTCGAGCGTGTAGCCGCAGGCAAGCTTGGCCGCCACTTTGGCGATCGGGAAGCCGGTCGCCTTCGAGGCCAGCGCCGACGAGCGCGACACGCGCGGATTCATCTCGATGACGATCATGCGGCCATCGTCGGGATTGATGGCGAACTGGACGTTGGAGCCGCCGGTGTCGACGCCGATCTCGCGCAGCACTGCGATGCTGGCGTTGCGCATGATCTGGTATTCCTTATCGGTCAGCGTCTGGGCCGGCGCCACGGTGATCGAGTCGCCGGTGTGCACGCCCATGGGATCGAGGTTCTCGATCGAACAGACGATGATGCAGTTGTCGTGCTTGTCGCGCACGACCTCCATTTCGTATTCCTTCCTGCCGAGCAGCGACTCCTCGATCAGCAGCTCGCTGGTCGGACTGGCTTCGAGACCGCGCTTGCAGATCTCGATGAATTCTTCCTGGTTGTAGGCGATGCCGCCGCCGCTGCCGCCCATAGTGAACGACGGTCGAACGATGGCCGGAAAGCCCAGCGCCGCCTGCACCTGCTGCGCCTCTTCCATGCTGTGGGCAATGGCCGAGCGCGCAGAGCCGAGGCCGATCCTGGTCATCGCCTGCTTGAACTTCTCGCGGTCCTCCGCCTTGTCGATGGCCTCCTTGGTGGCACCGATCATCTCGACGCCGTACTTCTCCAGCACGCCGTGTTTGGCCAGGTCGAGCGCACAGTTGAGCGCCGTCTGGCCGCCCATGGTCGGCAGCACCGCATCAGGACGTTCCTTGGCGATGATATTCTCGATCACCTGCCAGGTGATGGGCTCGATGTAGGTGACGTCGGCCATCTCCGGGTCGGTCATGATCGT
>PMIF01000223.1 GCA_003157035.1 Rhodocyclaceae bacterium | reverse complement strand
AAGCCCGTGCCCAGCGTGCCGATGACGGCACACTTGCGGCCAAAGGCCGTCATCACCTGGGCAATCCATTGCGATACCGAAGTCTTGCCATTGGTGCCGGTGACTCCGGCCAACCACAACTGGTCCGATGGCCGGCCAAAGACCAGATGCGCGATCTCGCCGGCTAGATCAGCAAGGTTCGCCACCGCCAACGTCGGCACGCCAAGAGGGGGGAGCGTGCCCTGATGCAATACCGCCACGGCGCCGCGCGCCACGGCGTCAGCGGCATAGGCGCCGCCATCGCTGCGCTTGCCCGGCATGGCAACGAAGACATCGCCCGGACGAATACGGCGCGAATCGGCGCACAGGCGCACGGCCATAACACCTTGCGCGGCCAGTTGGGCGATGACCGACTCGGCCAGAGCGTTCATACCCCCTCCTTGACCGCTTCGGCCATGATCAGCGGCTTCATGGGTGCGTCGGGCGCGACGCCCAGCGTGCGCAGGGCACCCGCCATGACTTGGGCGAACACCGGCGCCGCCACCTCGCCACCGAAATACTGGCCGGCCGATGGTTCGTCGATCATCACGGCCACGATCAAGCGCGGATCGCTTGCCGGTGCGAAGCCAACAAACGAGGCGACATACTTTTCGGCGTACACACCGCCCTCGATCTTGCGGGCCGTGCCCGTCTTGCCGGCGACGCGATAGCCGATGATCTGCGCCTTCGGCGCCGTGCCGCCAGCCTGGACGGCCAGTTCCAGCATGGCGCGGACCTCGTGGGCAGTCTGTGCCGAGAACACCTGCTTGCCGGTCAGCGGCGGCGCATCGACCTTGGTCAACGATAGCGGTATCAAGTCACCGTCGCGGGCGAAAGAAAGGTAGCCGCGCGCCAGCTGCATCAGGGTGACCGATATGCCGTGGCCGTAGGACATGGTCGCCTGTTCGATCGGTCGCCAGGTCTTGGCCGGGCGCAAACGACCGCCGACTTCACCGGGGAAGCCCAGTTTCAACGGTGAGCCGAAGCCCAGGCTGTCGAGTGTCGTCCACATTTCCTCGGCTTTGAAGGTCAGCGCAACTTTCGCCGCACCGACATTGGATGACTTCTGGATCACCTGCGCCAGCGTCAGCAGGCCGTGCGGATGGGCATCGTGGATGGTCGCCGTGCCTATGGTGAGCTTCCCCGGCGCCGTCTGAATCGGCGTGTCGAAGTGGAACGATCCCTTCTCCAGAGCCATGGCGGCGGTGAAGGGCTTGAAGGTCGAACCGGGCTCGAAGGAATCGGTGAATGCCCGGTTGCGCAACTGCGCGCCAACCAGGCGGATGCGATTGTTGGGGTTGTAGGTCGGGGCGTTGACCAAGGCCAGCACCTCGCCNNTGCTTGAGCTGACTGTAGGCCAGGTACTGGATCTTGTCATCAAGAGCCAGGGCGACGTCCTTGCCATCCTGCGGTGGATGCACCGATTCAACGTCCTCGACGATCTGGCCTCGCCTGTCCTTGATCACTCGGCGGCTGCCGGGGCGACCGATCAGTTGATCGTTCATCGCCAACTCGACGCCTTCCTGGCCTTCGTCCTCGACACCGGTGAAGCCGAGCACGTGCGCGGTCATTTCGCCGGCCGGATAATAGCGACGGTATTCATTCTGTTCGTGGATGCCCGGCAGGCCGAGCGCCAGGATTTTCGCGGCCACGTCGGGGGCGATCTGCCGCTTGACGAAAACGAAGTCACGGTCGGCCGCCAGCTTGCGACTGAGTTCATGAACATCCATCTCCAGCAGGCGCGCCAGATCCCGGGCCTGCGCCGGCGACAGACGCGCATCTTCCGGAATCGCCCAGATCGCCTTGACCGGTGTCGATACCGCCAGCACGTCGTTGTGGCGATCCATGATGCGACCGCGCGTCGCCGGGATCTCGATCTGCCGTTCGTAGCGGGACTCACCCTTCTTCTGCAGGAAGTCGTTCTGGAACACCTGCAGGTAGAGCGCGCGACCGATCAGGGCAGCAAAGCCCGCCAGCATGAGAACCAGGACAAGACGCGACCGCCCCGGCGACAGGCGCTGCAGCAGCACGGGGCTTTGCGCGAACTTCATTTCTCCCGCGCCTCGAGCGAGACTATTTGACCCGGCACCGGTGGCCTCATGCCGAGCAACTCGCGCGCGATCTTCTCGATGCGCGGATGCCCAGCCCAGGTGCTCTGTTCAAGTTGCAGTTGTCCCCACTCCACTTCCAACTGGCGCATTCGCACCTGCTCGCGTTCGAGTTCGACGAACAGCTTGCGCCCCTTGTGGTTGGCCGCCACGGTCGCCAGGGCACAGGCGACGGCGATGACCAACAGGATGAGATTCAGGCGGGCCATGGCTCAGCGACGTTCGGCAACGCGCATGACGGCGCTGCGGGCACGCGGATTGGCCGCCAGTTCGGCTTCACCGGCATAGGCGGGCTTGCCGAGCAAGCGGAGTTTTGGCTGCGGCAGCTCCGCTGCCCGCAACGGCAGTCGCAACGGCAACTTCGGCGGCTGCGACTGGTCGCGCAGGAAGCGCTTGACGATGCGGTCTTCGAGGGAATGGAAACTAATGACCACCAGGCGCCCTCCAGGAGCCAGCCGATCGAGGCATTGCGGCAGAACTAGCGATAGCTCTTCAAGCTCCCGATTGAGGTGAATCCGTAGAGCTTGAAAGCTGCGCGTCGCCGGATGCTGGCCCGGTTCCCGCGTGCGCACGGCTTGCGCCACGAGCGTGGCAAGTTGTCCTGTCCGCGCAATACTGAGTTCGCGCCGAGTAGCAACAATCGTCTTTGCAATCGCATGAGCAAACCGTTCTTCACCATAATCCCTGAGTACCTTTTCGATTTCATGTTGTTCGGCCCGAGCCAGCCAATCGGCCACGGTCTCCCCTTGCGACGTGTCCATGCGCATGTCGAGCGGCGCATCGAAACGAAAACTCATGCCGCGCTCGGGCGTATCGAGTTGCGGCGACGACACACCCAGGTCGAGCAGTACGCCATCGACCTGATCGATCTGCAGCGCATCGAGAACCTGCGCCAGATTGCCGAAGGCGGAGTGCACCAAGGTCAGCCGCGGATCGACGATCTCCTTGCCGGCCTCGATCGCGGCCGGATCGCGGTCCAGCGCCAGCAAGCGTCCCGCGCCGGACAAGCGCTGCAAAATCGCCCGCGAGTGACCGCCACGCCCGAACGTGGCGTCGACGTAGCAGCCTGCCGGTTTCACGGCCAGCGCAGCGATGGCTTCGCTCAGCAGGACGCTGAGATGGGAGCCGGAAGTCACAGCGCCAGGTTCTCAAGGCCGGGCGGCAACAATTTGTCGCCGAGGGCGAAGATTTCTTCCTGTTGCTGGGTCCAGCC
>PMIF01000238.1 GCA_003157035.1 Rhodocyclaceae bacterium | reverse complement strand
TGGCATCGTCGACCAGGAAGACATAATCGACCACGTCGTGGGGGATCGCGGTCCAGGTCGCTTCGAGCGTGGTCGCCGCCCGGTAAGCGGGCATGACGACCGTCACAGTCTTGTTATTGAGCATGGGCGCCAGCGGCGACGGTCTGCTTGAGGGAGAAAACTACAATTTTATCATCCTCGTAGCTGGCGTTGCCGAACCGCGCGCGCAGGCTGTCCAGGCATTGCGCCGTATCCGTGCCGATCTCGGCCCGTTGGTCGTCCAGCACGACCGTGAATGGCTTCTGCCAGACGACGTAGGCAATGCCCTTGGCCGTCAGCGCGTCAGCATCTGCGAGATGGACGGCATTGCGCAAACGGAAGCGCGCGTCGCGCGGCACTTCGCCTTCGCGCCAGTCGACGCACAGGCCGGTGAGGGCGCCTGGCAGGACGCGGTGTCCGCTCATCTCCTCCCAGCGCGGCGCATCCCAGAGATAGCTGACGAAGTGGTAGGGCGCCACGGCAACAAGCAAGCCGTCGTCGAATCCGTGCAGGGTTTGCCACCAAGGCGACAGCGGGATCGCTCGCCGCATGAACTCGGCGACACCCTCGCGGTGGGTGCGATAGTCGGTCTGGAATTCCGAGTGCAGCGTATTGCTGTTGGGCTGACGCATGGTCTGCGCCAACGGCGTGTGCACCAGCAAGGCGGCAACCGGCAACATCATGACCAGCGTCGTTGCGCCGGCCCCGAGCCTGCCCGCCGCCAGTTCTGCCAGCCTCACGGCACCGATGGCGACGGCCAGAAGCAACAGAGCGATGGCCGGCAGCAGATAGCGGGCGAGCGTCAACGGATTCTGGATCCACGCTGGCCCGGAAAGCAGAATGAGCACCAAGGTGAGCCCGAGGCCGACCGAGGCGCTTCTGACCAGCATGCCGCCTTGACGGAAGACAGCCGGAAAACCGGCAATCGCCAGGACCAGGCAGAACAATACTGCTGGCTTCGACGGCGAACCCAGCCACATGTGCCAGATGCCCTTGAAGGTGTCGATGTTCGGCGCATGAACGCTGGTCTTGCCCAGCAACGCCGCGGCGTCGCCGAGCAGGGGTGGCAGGATCAGCACGGCGGTCAGCGTTGCGGTGGCCAGACCAAGCATCAGCAAGCGATCGAACTGCGATCGATCGCCTCGCCACCAGGCGAGGATTGCCGCTGGCGCGGCGGTCAGCAGCGGCGCGATCACGAAGGGCAGGGCGATCAGATGCAGCCAGGCGCACAGGGCACTGCCCAGAACGTAGAAACTGCCGGTGACGGCAAGTTTCCCCTCGCGCGCCCAGAAGCGCCAGAACGCCGCGTGAACCAGGTAGCCGAGCAGCAGTGTCAGCGCGTAAGGCCGGGCAAAGCGGCTGTAGTTGATCAGCATTGGTGAGATCGCCAGCAGCAGAGCGAACACCAGCGCCGTGCGCCAGCCATAACGGCGCAGCGCCCAGAGGGGGAACAGCACGACGGTGGCCAATCCGGCCAGCATCATCGGCCAGCGCATGGCCAGCTCGCTCAAGCCGAACAGCTGTGCTTCGCACCAGTAGAACAGCGCCAGCGGGATACTGTAGTCGGCGGCGCCGAAGGAAAAGAAGAAGCTGGCTGGCGGGTGCAGGATCAGTTGATGGACGGCATGCCATTCATCGTCGGTCACCAGTTGAGCGCAGAATTGATCCAGGCGCAGCCACAGGCAAAGTGCGAATATGGCCATCCCTGCCAACCAGAGGGCGCGACGGGAAGCTTCCTGCGTGGGGCTATGCGATGTGGTTTCCATGACTCATGGCTGATTGCCCAAGTTGCACCTATTGCCTGGCCCGCGGCGCAGGGTCGCCAAAAATGGGCCGCCAATTATCGTTGGTCGAGCGATTGAGTTCAAGCGTGATGCTTTTCGTCGCAGGACCGGAGCATCAAGTCCTGCCCGACTTCAAGTCGGTAGCGCGCGCCGATCCACGCCTGGCCTGATCATCAACGGCGATGATCCGGCCACGGAGTCCATGATTCGGTGTTTGAGTTTTGGGGCAAATTCAGTAGAATTTGACGTTGTCGTGGCCGGAGCTGATGCGCGTTCATGCAGACACCTTGAGTTCGCAGGGTGTTTTTCAACAAAGGTGAAATTGGAGCCGCGGGTGTCAGTTTCGAGAAACGCGCCGTGCCCATGCGGCAGTGGAAGACGCTACAAGGCCTGTCACGGTACGTTGGAGGCGAGTGCCGCTATTGGGTCGATGGAGCGGCAAACCGTCGCGACGCTTCTGCAGGAGGCACTTGACGCTCAGCGGGCGGGCAACCTCGATCAGGCGAGCGACAAGTATGAGTTGGTACTCCTGGAAGAACCGAACAATTTCGATGCGTTGCATATGCTCGGCGTCATATGCTTGCAACGCAGTCACCTCGAGCGAGCCGAGGTATTGGTTACTCAGGCGCTTTCAATGCGCAGGGATACTGCGGCAGAATACAACTTGAGTCTGATCCGGCAGTGTCGTGAGTTCAGCGTACGTGAGGGCCAGCTTTGTCGCCGCGTATTGCCGCGGCTGGCGAAGCTGCTGCTTCCCGCCAAGGACGTTGAGACCTGGTTACGTTCGCCGTGCGGCGCCGCTCATATCGTAGTTGCCGATCCTGATGTGGCGCCCCACTTGCTTCAGCAAACGCGAAACCTTCTGTCTTTGGCGAGGCAGTTGCGGGTGTGGTTTGCAGGCCCTGAGTCAGGTATTGTCAGGCAAGACACGGTGTTTGAACGAGGCAGGCTGCGCGCCGAGGCAGTTGGGGCCCATGACCTGGCGATCGTTGTCGGCACCAAATTGCCGGTCGGTGAATGGGCAACAGACACCGCTCTGGGATTGCGTGTTCTGCTGATGACTTGCGATGCCCCGTGCCAGTTTCTTGATCGGTTTCGCGAACTATCCGGTGAGGGGCGGGCGCAAGTGCTGCCGTGTTTCAGCGATGTTTCGCTGCGTGATTGCTCGGTGTTGCCCGCTCCCACTCTGGGAGAGATCGCCGCGACTCTGGTGCCTGGCGATGCGATGGCAGTTGCTGGGGCTGAGTGAGCAATGACCGATCCCGTGAAGATGACCGAGTGTGAATCGGCGGCGATGCGGACGATTGCCTTCTATCTTCCGCAGTTCCACCCAATACCCGAGAACGACCTCTGGTGGGGTACCGGGTTCACTGAATGGACCAACGCGCGTCGCGGGAAGCCGCAATTCATTGGCCACTACCAGCCGCATGAGCCCGAAGAGTTGGGCTGCTACGATCTGCGCGAGGCAAGTGTCCGCGCTGCGCAAGCCGACCTCGCGCGTCGCCATGGCGTATATGGATTTTGCTACTACTTCTATTGGTTCAACGGCAAACGCCTGCTGGAGCGGCCGCTGAACGACATGCTGACGGACGGCACGCCAGACTTTCCATTCTGCGTTTGCTGGGCGAACGAGAACTGGACCCGTCGCTGGGATGGACTTGATCGTGAAATACTGATGGAACAGATCTATGGTCCTGCGGACGCAGAGGACCTAATGCTGGAGCTGTTGACGTTGTTTCGTGATCGCCGCTACATTCGGATCAATGGCCGCCCGTTATTGCTCATCTACAAGACGCACCTAATTCCTGACTTGGCTTCGATCGCCGCGATTTGGCGACGCGTCGCTGCCGAAGCGGGAGTGCCGAGCCTCTATCTTTGCGCTTGCGAGACCTCGGATACACTAGATCCGCGCAGCTACGGTTTCGATGCCGCTGTGGAGTTTCCTCCGCATCGCCATCAGGCAGTCAGCTTGAATGCGAAGATGCCGGGATTGTCGGCTAATTTCGACGGGATTGTGACCAGCTATCGCTCTCACATCCTTCAGTCGCTGGATCGGCGTCCGCCAAGCTATCCCCTATTTCGGACGGTCATGCCGATGTGGGACAACACGGCGCGCCGGCAACACAGCGGAACGATCTTCACCGGCTCGTCGCCAGAGCTCTTTGGCCACTGGGTCGAGGAGATCGTCACTCAAACGCGTAGCCGGCTCGCGGGCGATGAGCGGTTGGTTTTTGTCAACGCTTGGAACGAGTGGGGAGAGGGCTGCCATCTCGAGCCGGACCAGCGCTACGGCAGGCAGTATCTCGAGGCGCTTCGCGACGGATTAGCCCATGCGCAGTCGAGCGTCAGAGAGCGGTAGTTGTCGTCCTAAGACGGCTTGATCTGTATAAAGAATGGCCCCAATGTGATCATCGATCAGCAAGTTTTGACTCCGAGCAGGATCAGGGAGATGTTCGTGCATCGTGACGATCCACTGATTCTAGAAGTTGGTGCTCATCACGGTGAGGACAGCAGACAGTTTCTCCAGGTCTTCGCCAATTGCAGATTGCATGTATTTGAGGCCGATCCCCGCTGCATAGAGAAGCTGCGTCAAGCCGTGGGGCGTCACCCGAGATGCACCGTCCATGCATGTGCCGTGGCTGGTGAGAGTGGCCTGATGGACTGGTATCAGAGCGGCGGCAGTCCGGACGGCAAACGGCAGGATTGGGACTACAGTTCGAGTCTACTGAAGCCCACGGCGCATCTGGAGCACTATCCCTGGTGTACTTTCGAGCGCAAGATGCGGGTGCAAGTTGTTGCCCTCGACAGGCTAATGTTTGGTGCGGTCGATTTTATCTGGATGGATGTGCAGGGCGCCGAGCACTTGGTGCTCAGCGGCGCCGCCCAAACGCTGGAACGCACCCGTTACTTGTACACGGAGTACTACGACACTCCGATGTATGAAGGTCAACTGAACCTGGAAGGGCTGCGGGGAATGTTGCCTGATTTTGAGGTTGTCGGATTGTTTGGCCAGGGCTTATGTACCAATGCACTTTTCGAGAATCGCCGATGGGCTGATTCGCCAGGAACCCCCACGGGGGCGTAGTGTGCGGGTCCCCGTGAGTCTTGTCGGGCACATCGTTGCTGCCGGATGGTTGGTTTCGGAGTCGTTCGATTCATGAATCGCCCTAAGATTTCCATTATTACGCCGACATACAACGCTTCGGCAACGATCGAACGCGTTCTATCGAGCGTCGCCAATCAGAGCTACGAGCAAATCGAGCACTTGATCATCGACGGTTGTTCGACCGATGACACGCTTGCCATTGTCGATGGATACCGGCAGAAGTGTCCGCATATACGCGTTGTCAGCGAGAAAGATGCCGGTATCTACGACGCCATGAACAAGGGAATCGATCTCTGCAGCGGGGATTGGATCTACTTTCTTGGCTCAGACGATCTCTTGTTCAGCGATACCATATTCGGCGAGCTCAACGATGAGGGCCACCTGAGCACCGACCGGGTTATTTACGGCAACGTGCTGATTCTCGGCGACACGTCCTGGGCGACGGACGGTGCCCGCTACGATGGCCCCTTTGACCTGGAAAAGCTCTTTCGAAAGAACATCTGCCACCAGGCCATACTCTACCCGGCGGCCGTGATGCACAAGGTGGGCTATTTCAACAAGAAGTATTTCATTGCGGCCGACTGGGAATACAACATCCGCTGCGCTGCCGCCGGAGAACTCGTGTATGTCGACAAGATCATCGCCAAGTTTACGGGTGGCGGGAAGTCATCTGCCGGCGGCATCGATGGCATTGGCAACGATATTCCCAGAATCGTCGCGGATTGCTTTCACCTCGATCTGAATGATCCTTCACTCTATGCCGATAACTCACCATTTCGTGGCGTCGTCCAGCGGCTCAGACGTCGCTGGTTGGCCTGGACTTGAGCAAAGGGGCCGCTCAATTTGGCGCAACTGCCCGCTTCCGACCTACCGCCAGTGCAAAACAAACTGAATATCGAACAGGCCTTCCAATACGCCCTGAGCGCCCACCAGGCCGGTCGCATCAGCGAGGCGGAGATGGTCTACGGCCGCATTCTGGCGGCGCTTCCCGGTCATGTCGGTGCCCTGCATTATCTCGGTGTCTGCCGGCTGCAACAACGCGACTACGCCGGCGCCCTGACCCACATGGACGCCGCGCTGGCGCAACGGCCGGATTACGCCGAGGCGCACAGCAATCGCGGCAACGTCTTGCAGGCCATGGGGCGTTGCGAAGAGTCACTGGCCAGCTTCGATCGGGCCCTGGCTTGCCAGCCGAGCGCGGCAGATGCCTGGTTCAATCGCAGCAACGCGCTCAAGGAACTGGGGCGGTTCGACGAGGCGCTGACCAGCGTCGACCGGGCCATCGCCTTGCAACCGTCCTTTGCCCAGGCGCACTGCAACCACGGCAATTTGTGTCAGGTGCTGGGACAGTTTGCCCAGGCACTCGTCAGCTTCGAGCGGGCGGTAGCGCTGCGCCCGGACTATGCGGAGGCACAGTGGAACAGCGCCTACACTCACCTGCTGCTCGGCGATCTCGCCATGGGCCTGCCCTTGCTCGAGTGGCGCTGGCGGGCGAGGAACCGCTCGGCCGATGACCGGCATCAGGAGATTCCGCTCTGGCTGGGCCAGACCGATCTCGCAGGCAAGACCATCCTGCTCTACGCCGAACAAGGCTACGGCGACACGCTGCAATTCTGCCGCTACGCTTCCCTGCTGGCGGCGCGCGGCGCCAAGGTCGTCCTTGAGGTCCAGCCCTCGCTGAAGTCCTTGCTGGCCTCCCTGGCAGGGGCGCCGGCCGTGTTGGCCACAGGCGAGCGCCTGCCCGCCGTCGACTACCGCTGTCCGCTGCTGAGCCTGCCGTTGGCCATGCACACCGACGCCGACACCATTCCGGGTGGCGTGCCCTATCTGGGCGTTGATCCCGCCCTGGCCGCGGCTTGGCAGGCGAAACTCGGCGCCCGGCGCGCGCCGCTGCGCATCGGTCTGGCCTGGTCCGGCTCGGGCGCGCACGAGAACGATCGCAATCGCAGCTTGTCGCTGGCCATGCTCCTCGCTGCCTTCGATGGTGCCGACGTCGAATGTTTCAGCCTGCAGAAGGACGTGCGCGCCGACGATCGCGCTGCGCTGGAGGCCGACGACCGAATACGCCACTTCGGCGATGAGTTGCGTGATTTCGCCGACACCGCGGCGCTCGTCGCCGCGATGGACCTGGTGATCTCGGTCGATACCTCGGTTGCCCATCTGGCAGGCGCCCTGGCCAAGCCGGTGTGGCTGTTGCTGCCTTTCCCCCCGGATTGGCGCTGGCTGCTGGACCGGGACGATTCACCCTGGTATCCGACGGCCCGTCTGTTCCGGCAACCGCACCATGGCGACTGGGCCACGCCGCTTCGCCGCGTTGCCGACGCCCTGCCGTCCGCGGCGTCGACCTGAGGTCGGCGCAGCGCTGAAGCGACGTCAGGTTCCGGGCAACGCGGAGCACAGACCAAGATGCTCAACGAACGGA
>PMIF01000178.1:7482-9955 GCA_003157035.1 Rhodocyclaceae bacterium | reverse complement strand
CGAATCCTTTCGGACGGAAGTCGACATGCGCCGTCGGGACGGCAGCCTGTTCCGCTGCCGGATGTCGGCCAAGGCCGTAGATCCTGCTCATCCCAATGCGGGCACGATCTGGATCATGGAGGACGTGACGGCGCAGTACGAGGGCGAATTGCGTGTTCGTCAGGCGCTGGCCGAACAGGAAATGATTTTTGACAACGCCGCTGTCGGCATCCTGTTTGCGCGCAACCGCCGCATTCTCAGATGCAATCGGCGCTTCGAGGAGATCTTCGCCTGGCCGAACGGTGAACTGGTTGGCCGCTCGATGCGGCTGCTCTATCCCAGCGAGGCGGAGTTCGCCGACCATGGCGCCGAGATCGATGAAATCCTGGCGCGGGACGAGGTTTGCATTTCCGAGGTGCAGCTGAAGCGGAAGACCGGTAGCCTGCTGTGGGTNNGCCAACGAACAGCTGCAAAAGGAAATCTTCGAGCGCATGCAGGCCGAGCGGCGCATCTGGCAGGTGGCGCACCACGACTCGCTGACCGGCTTGCCCAATCGGGCGCTGTTGCACGACCGTCTCGAGCAGGCGCTCGCTCAGGCCAGCCGCGACGGCCATCGGGTCGGTGTCATGTTCCTCGATCTCGACCGCTTCAAGAGCATTAACGACACCCTTGGCCACGCCGTCGGCGATGAGTTGCTGCGCCATGTTGCCGCGCGTCTTGCCGGCGCTGTGCGTGCCGTCGACACGGTCTCGCGCCTTGGCGGCGACGAGTTCATCGTCGTTCTCCGTGAAATCGGTGGTGCCGATGATGCGGTGCTGGTAGCCGAGAAGGTGATCGCCGCCCTGGCGGCGCCGGTCCATGTACTTGGTCATGAACTGCGGGCGACGCCGTCGATCGGCATCTGTATCTACCCCGATGATGGCAGTGGTGCGTTACAGCTCATGAAGAACGCCGACACGGCCATGTATCACGCCAAGGCGCAGGGACGCAATACTTTCCGATTTTTCACTCAGCACATGAACGAAGAGGCGACCCGCTTCTTCAATCTCGAACAGCAACTCGGCCGGGCCCTGGCAAATGGCGAGTTGTTGCTGCACTTCCAGCCCCTGATCGACTACGATGCCGCCGCTGTCTGCGGTCAGGAAGCGCTGGTGCGTTGGCAACATCCGGAAACGGGCATGATGCCGCCTGCGGATTTCATTCCCGTCGCCGAAGAAACCGGCCTGATCCTACCGCTGGGCGAATGGGTCCTGGGCGAGGCTCTGCGCCAGAACAGACGCTGGCAGGATGCCGGCAGGCCACTGCTGCCGATATCGGTGAATTTGTCGCCGCGCCAGTTCCGCCAGAAGAGCCTGGTTGACACCGTGCGTCTGCTGTTGGCCGAAGCCAAACAACCGGCGCGTCTATTGGAGCTTGAAATCACTGAGTCATCGCTAATGCAGGATGTCGACGAGGCATTGGAAAAGTTGCGTGAGCTCTCGGCGATGGGTGTACGCCTGGTGATCGACGACTTCGGCATCGGCTATTCGAGTTTGAATCACCTGAAGCGCTTCCCGGTGCACAAACTCAAGATCGACCAGAGCTTCGTTCGCGACCTTGGCATCGATTGGGACGACGGCGCCATCGTCGCCGCCATCGTCGGCCTTGGCCGGGCGCTGAATCTGGAGACCCTTGCCGAGGGCGTTGAAACGCCGGAGCAGCTCGACCTGCTGCTCAACTATGGTTGCCGCAAGTTCCAGGGCTATTACTTCTCCAAACCACTGGCAGTGGATCGGGCAGACGACCTATTCGCGCCACCGATGCTGTCAACCTAGTCCCGATTGCCGCCACAACGCGCGGCCAAACGCTTTCCAGGCGGGGCCACCGTGGGTTTCGATGTTTTCGCCAGCACTCTCGGTCATCACTTTCAGCATCAGTTGCGCAAGGCCGAATAGTTCGACCTTGGCGCGATTTTCCGGTGTCGCCGACAGATCCCCGACATTGCCGGCATGGCATGCCAGCGCTTCGCGGGCGAGAGCGTTTACCACCATGTCATCGCTCCAATCGATGTCCAGTACGACGCCATAGCGGACGATTTCCTGCTCGATGCGCTGCGCTTCCGTGCCGTAGTCTTCGAACATGATTGTCGCTACCGATTCTTCTTTGTTGTCTTGGCTGGCGAAGCAAGAATTGCCGCCAAGTAACGCCCGGTGTAGCTGGCACTCTGGGCGGCCACGTCTTCGGGCGGGCCGGTTGCGATGATGCGGCCACCGCCGTCGCCCCCCTCGGGGCCGAGGTCGAGCAGCCAGTCAGCCGTCTTGATGACATCGAGGTTGTGCTCGATGACCACGACGGTGTTGCCGTGGTCGCGTAGCCGGTGCAGGACGGTGAGCAGCATCTCGATATCCTGGAAATGGAGGCCGGTCGTCGGCTCGTCAAGAATATACAGCGTGCGACCAGTATCGCGCTTCGACAGTTCCAGCGCCAACTTGACGCGTTGTGCCTCGCCGCCGGA
>PMIF01000178.1:0-7406 GCA_003157035.1 Rhodocyclaceae bacterium | reverse complement strand
CCCTGGCAGGCCTCGCAGCGGCCACCCTTGACGTTGAAGGAGAAGCGGCCCGGGCCGTAACCGCGCTCGCGTGCCTCCGGGACGCCGGCGAACAACTCACGGATCGGCGTCAACAGGCCGGTGTACGTTGCCGGGTTGGAACGAGGTGTGCGCCCGATCGGCGATTGGTCGACGTTGATCACCTTGTCGAAGAACTCCATGCCTTCTATCTCGCGGTGCGCCGCTGGCTCGACCGCCGAGCCGTAAAGGTGGTGTGCGGCCGCGGCGTAGAGCGTGTCGTTGATGAGTGTGCTCTTGCCGGATCCCGATACGCCGGTGACGCAGGTAAACAGGCCGACCGGAATTTGCGCATCGACCTGCTTGAGGTTGTTGCCGCTGGCGCCGAGGATCCTCAGTTGGCGCTGCTTGTCTGGTGGCGTGCGCTTCTTGGGCAGGGCGATACTGCGCCGACCGGACAGGTAGTCGCCAGTCAAAGACGCTGGATTGGCGGCGACTTGCTTGGGCGTGCCTTGGGCGACCACTTGGCCGCCGTGCTCACCAGCGCCGGGTCCCATGTCCACGACAAAGTCGGCTGACTCGATTGCCTCGTGGTCGTGCTCGACGACGATCACCGTATTGCCGAGGTCGCGCAGATTGCGCAGGGTGTCGAGCAGGCGCGTGTTGTCGCGCTGGTGCAGGCCGATCGACGGCTCATCGAGCACGTACATGACGCCCGTGAGTCCGGAGCCGATCTGGCTCGCCAGGCGGATGCGCTGTGCCTCGCCGCCCGAGAGTGTCTCCGCTGAGCGATCCAGCGACAGATAGTCGAGGCCGACATTGATAAGAAATGTGAGGCGCGAGGTAATTTCCTTGACGATCTTCTCGGCAACTTGTGCCCGATGGCCGGTAAGTTGCAAGAGGTTGAAGAAATCGCGGCAGTGAATGAGCGACATGCCGCTCACTTCCGGCAAGCTGCGGCTGCCGATAAAGACGTAGCGCGCTTCGCGGCGCAAGCGCGTACCAGCGCATTCGGGACAGGGCTTGGCATTCAAGTATTTGGCCAGCTCCTCACGCACCATGACCGAGTCTGTCTCCCGGTAGCGCCGTTCGAGATTGGGCACAATGCCCTCGAAGCTGTGGTTGCGGTCGAAGCGGGTACCCTTCTCGTTGAGGTAGCGGAACTTGATCTGTTCCCGGCCGGACCCATAGAGCACGATGTGCTGGATGTCTTGCGGCATTTGCTCGAACGGCAGCGTCGTGTCGAAGCCATAGTGGGCGGCCAGCGAGTCCAACATCTGGAAGTAGAACTGGTTGCGCTTGTCCCAGCCCTTGATGGCGCCGGCGGCAAGGGAGAGATGGGGAAAGGCGACCACGCGCGCCGGATCGAAGAACTGGATGCTGCCTAAGCCATCGCATTTCTGGCAGGCGCCCATCGGGTTGTTGAAGGAGAACAGGCGCGGCTCCAGTTCCTGCAAAGCGTAGCCGCAGTGCGGACAGGCGAACTTGGCAGAAAACAGATGCTCGGTGCCGCTGTCCATTTCCACCGCCAGGGCGCGCCCCTCGGCGTGGGTGAGCGCTGTCTCGAAACTCTCCGCCAGACGCTGACGCAAGTCGGCCCTGACCTTGACGCGGTCCACGACGATATCGATGGAGTGCTTGCTGTTCTTGGCCAGCTTTGGCAAGGTATCGACGTCGTACACCTTGCCGTCGACGCGCAGGCGCACGAAGCCCTGCGCCTTCAGCTCGGCGAACAGGTCGAGTTGCTCGCCCTTGCGATTGGCCACCACGGGCGCCAGGATCATCAGCTTGCTGTCCTCGGGCAGCGCCAGTACATGATCGACCATCTGCGATACGCTCATGGCTTCCAGGGGCTCGCCGTGCTCGGGACAGTGTGGCGTGCCGGCACGGGCGTAAAGCAGGCGCAGGTAGTCGTGGATCTCCGTCACCGTGCCGACCGTCGAGCGCGGATTGTGGCTGGCGGCCTTCTGCTCGATGGAAATGGCCGGCGANNCCCTCGGCGTAGAGCGTGTCGAAGGCCAGCGAACTCTTGCCGGAACCGGACAGGCCGGTGATCACGGTGAGCTTGTTGCGCGGCAGATCCAGGTTGATGTTCTTGAGGTTGTGCGTCCTGGCACCGCGGATCTTGATCTCGTCCATTGGGGGCTAGAGAAATGATGGGCAACCGGGAAATATACGCGGCTTCGGTTGCCAAAGAAATCACCGGTGCCGACTGTTGCCGTAGCGCCTCGGCTGCCCCTGCTAAGATACGCAGCCCTCCCGCTTTTCTGTGGCCGCGCATGCTCTCTCCCGTTCCTGATCCGATGACCCGTACCGAACGGCGCGCCGGCATGGCTTTGGCCTCCATTTTCGGCCTGCGCATGTTCGGGCTGTTCCTGATCCTGCCAGTGTTCGCCATCTACGCGCCGACGGTTGCCGGAGGCAATGACTCCTTGATGGTCGGTCTCGCGCTCGGCGCCTATGGTTTGACCCAGGCACTGTTCCAAATTCCCTACGGAATCGCATCCGACCGCTGGGGCAGAAAGCCCGTAATCATCGCCGGGCTATTGTTGTTTGCCCTCGGCAGTGTCGTGGCGGCTATGGCCACCAGCATCTACTGGATCATCGCCGGGCGGGTTATCCAGGGGGCTGGCGCCATTTCTGCCGCGGTCACGGCATTGGCCGCCGACCTGACCCGCGAGCAACACCGTACCAAGATCATGGCCATGATCGGTTCCACCATTGGCTTGGTGTTCGCGCTCTCGCTGATCATTGCGCCGCTACTGTACGTGCAGCTCGGCATGGCGGGCATTTTCTGGCTGACGGCCATCCTGGCGCTGGCGGCGATCGTGCTTCTTGCCAAGGCGGTGCCCTCACCGCCGCTGCCCCACCGCATCGTCCGGACGGCGTTTCGCGAGGTTCTGCTCGATGGGCAACTGGCGCGGCTCAATTTTGGCGTCCTGGCGCTGCACATGATGCAGACGGCGCTCTGGGTCGTGGTCCCGCCACTGCTGGTCGAGGTCGGAGGATTGCCGGTCGGCCAGCATTGGCAAGTGTATCTACCGGCGGTGCTGTTGTCCTTCGTCGTCATGGTGCCGGCAATCATCGCCGCCGAGAAATACGGCCAGATGAAGCCGGTCTTTGTCGGTGCCATCCTCTGTCTGGTGGTCGTCCAAGGCGGCTTGGCGTGGTTCGGCGATGACAAATATGCCATTGGCCTATGGTTGATGGTATTCTTCTGTGGCTTCAACATTATGGAGGCGATGCAGCCTTCGTTGATTTCGCGGCTGGCGCCAGTCGAAGCCAAGGGAACTGCGTTGGGCATCTACAATACGACGCAATCGATCGGGCTGTTTCTCGGCGGCGCATTGGGCGGTGGCCTCATGAAGCATTTTGGCGCCGGCGTGGTGCAATCGTTTTGCGCCATCCTCGGCTTGGTCTGGTTGTGGCTGGCGGCGACGATGACGCCGCCAGCGCGCAGAGCTTCGTCTTAGGGAGGAGAATGGCATGGCATCGGTCAACAAAGTGATTTTGGTCGGCAACCTCGGTGCGGATCCCGAGATCCGCTATATGCCCAGCGGTGAGGCGGTGGCCAATCTGCGTCTGGCCACCACGGATTCGTGGAAGGACAAGGACGGCAACAAGCAGGAAACCACCGAGTGGCACCGTGTGGCGTTCTTTGGCCGGCAAGCGGAGGTCTGCGGCCAGTATCTGAAGAAGGGCAGCCAGATCTACATCGAAGGCTCGATTCGCACCAAGAAGTGGCAGGACAAGGAAGGTCAGGAGCGCTCGACGACGGAGATTCGCGGTGACCGCATGCAGATGCTCGGTCGGCGAGAAGGATCCGGTGAAGCGCCGCCACGCGAAAGCAGCGCACCGGCACGCAACGGTGGCGCCAAGCCGGCTGCTCCGGCGGGCAACTTCAACGACTTTGACGACGATATTCCGTTCTAGAGCGGCCAGGCCTGGAGGCGCTTGATCTTCTCCACCAAGCGGGTGGTCGACCGCTGATGGATGAAGGGAATCGAACAGACCTGGCCACCCCAGGCCAGCACTTCGCGGCTGCCGACGATTCGGTCGACCGGCCAGTCGCCACCTTTGACCAGGATGTCCGGACGGCACTCGAGAATCCTGGCCAGCGGCGTTTCTTCGTCGAACCAGGTGACCAGCGACACGCATTCCAACGCCGCCATGACCGACAGTCGATCCTCAAGTACGTTGAGTGGTCGCTCGTCGCCCTTGCCGAGTTGCCTTACCGAGGCATCGGAATTGACCGCGACGACCAAGCTGGCCCCAAGGGCCCGTGCCTGGGCGAGGTAGGTGACATGACCGCGATGCAGTATGTCGAAGCAGCCGTTGGTAAACACCAGCGGCCGCGCTAGCGTCTGCAAGCGGCTGGCGATTCCGTCAGGCGGGCAGATCTTCCGCTCGAAGCCCGGAGCGCCGAAGGTCACTTGTTGGTCGCTTTGCCCGCGTCCTGGCTCTTCGCCGCCCCCTGGTCCAGACTCTTGGCGTTGTCACCAGAAATCATCTCGAAGACGCGTACGACCTTCAGCACGCCGCTGGTGGTGCGGGCGATCTCGACGGCATCGTCCGCCTCGCGCTGAGTGACCATGCCGAGCAGATATACGCTGCCGGCTTCGGTGACGACTTTGACATGAGTTGCCGAGAACTTGTTGGCGTCGACGAAACGCGCCTTGACCTTGGACGTGATGTAGGCGTCGCTGCTGCGACCGGAGAGCGAACTGGCGTTGCCGACCTGCAACTCATTGACCGTCGATTTTACGTTGGGAACGCCGGTGACGATCTTCTCGACCTCTGCTTTCGCTGCCGTGTCGGCAACCTCGCCGGTCAGCAGCGCCATGCGGTTGTAGCTGGTGACGTTGACGTGTGTCTGCGAACCGAATTTCTCGCTGATGCGGTTGCCGGCGCGGATCTCGATGCCTTCGTCGGCCAGGTAATTTTCCGTCACGCGCCGATCGGATACCATCAGCGCGCCAGCTCCGACACCGACGACAGCCGCGCCGAAGCAGCCGGACAAGAGGGAAGTCAGCGACGCAAGAAGCAGGATGCGGCCGAAACGGGGATTGATGGGGGTCATTCGTTGTCTCCGAATAGTAGGGTGTCGATGCCGTCGCACAGACAATGCAGGACGAGCAGATGCACTTCCTGGATGCGGGCCGTGCGCTCCGCCGTGACACAGAGATGGACATCGCCCGGATGTAGTGCGCCGGCCATATGGCCGCCGCTCTTGCCGGTCAAGGCGACGACGTGAACGCCAAGTTCATGCGCCTTGGCCATTGCCTCAATTACGTTGGGCGAATTGCCCGAGGTCGAGATCGCCAGCAAGACGTCATCCTTGCGGCCGAGCGCCCACACTTGCTTGGCAAACACCTGGTCGAAGGCGTAATCGTTGGCGATCGAGGTCAGCGTCGACGTGTCGGTCGTCAGCGCCAGCGCTGCCAGCGGCACGCGTTCCTTTTCGAAGCGGTTGAGAAGTTCGGCAGCAAAATGTTGCGAATCGGCGGCCGAGCCGCCGTTGCCGCAGGCCATGATCTTGCCGCCCATGCGCAGCGAGGCCACCATCAGACGGCAGGCATCGGCAATCGGTTCCGCCAGGGTCTTGGCGGCATCGAGCTTGGTCTGCGCACTGTCCCCAAACTGCCTGGCGATTCGGTCGGTGAGGTTCATGATTTCATCGAGTGGCAGGTGAATTGATTCTAGCATGCGGCTATTGGCGACTTTTCGTCGTCACAGGGTGACATAGACATCGATCAACAGACGCCGCCACGGGTTGCTGTCATCGCGCAGATCACCGATCCGTCCGGAAACCCTGGCACCGTGGTCGATCTCGGTGGCGACTGAGCGGTTTTCGGCTCGTGGCAGGTAACCGAGGACATGGCCGCGCCATTCGACGCGCACGGCATTGCCGTCGTGGGGGTTTTGCGCTTCGCGCACCAGGCCGAGCGGATCGCCGACCTTCAGTTCCGACCAAATGGTTGCGCCGTCATGGTACTGAAATCCTGCCAGCGGAGAACTCTGGACCAGCATCTTGATGGTCTGGGCGCTCGCTGCAACCGGCAACAGCAACAAGCTAATCAGCAGTGAACGCATTTTCTAGCCAGGTCAGACTGGCACCGTCGATCAAGACGCAGTCGAAGCGGCAGGGGCGCTCGCCGTGGCGGGCCAGCCAGTGACGGGCAGCGGCGATCAACCGCCTTTGCTTGGCGGCGTTGATACTGGCCCCGGCGCCGCCGAAGTCCTGACGGCTGCGCGAGCGGACCTCGACGAACACTGTGACGCCACCATCGCGACAAACCAGGTCGATTTCGCCCTGGCGGATACGATAGTTGCGGCCGATCAAAGTCAAGCCGCGGTCAGCGAGAAATCGCACCGCCCGGTCTTCAGCTAAATTTCCCTGGACTTGCGCAGTCGTCATGGTGACGGGACAATGCTGAGTATGGGAACGCAAAATAGGACAAATGCATTGTACGTCGTCGCCACGCCGATCGGCAATCTGGCCGACATCACGGTGCGCGCGATCGAGATCCTGCGCTCGGCAGACCTGATCGCCTGCGAGGACACCCGCCACAGTCGGCACCTGTTCGANNGCCGACGGCCGACGGGTGGCGTTGGTATCCGATGCCGGCACCCCTGGAATCTCGGATCCGGGCGCCCGCACCTGCGCCGCGGTGCGCGCTGCCGGGTACGCGACGGTGCCGCTGCCGGGGCCGAACGCTGCCATTGCCGCGCTGTCGGCGGCCGGACTTGCCGACGCGCAGTTTCTGTTCGCCGGCTTCCTGCCGACCAAGGCCGGGGCCCGGCGCAAACAGATCGAGGCCCTGAAGGGTGTTGCCGCGGCATTGGTGTTTTACGAGGCGCCCCATCGGATCGTCGATGCCGTGGCAGATCTGGCAAGCGTGCTCGAGCCGCAGCGGACCCTGGTGATTGCCAGGGAGCTGACCAAGTTGTTCGAACAAATCGCCGTGCTGCCGCTGGCTGAAGGACCCGCCTGGCTGGCGGCCGACCAGAACCGGCAGCGCGGCGAATTTGTTCTCATTGTCTCCGGGGCGCCGGAGTGTTCGGGCATCGATGCCGAGAGCGAGCGCATCCTGCGCCTGCTGCTCGAAGACTTGCCGCTCAAGCAGGCGGTCCGGCTCGCTGCCGAGATTTCTGGCGTGGCGAAGAACATCCTCTATGACCGGGCTCTTGAACTGAAGGCATAATTCGCCGATGCAAACCCTGACCATGATTTGTCCCGACGATTGGCACCTGCATCTGCGCGATGGCGATGCGCTTGCCGCTGTGTTGCCGGACACGGCGCGGCGCTTCGGCCGCGCCATCGTCATGCCCAACCTGAAACCGCCGGTGACTACGGTCGCGGCGGCCGTGGCTTACAGGGAGCGGATACTCGCTGCCCTGCCGGCGGG
>PMIF01000259.1 GCA_003157035.1 Rhodocyclaceae bacterium | reverse complement strand
GCCTGTTGCCGTTATCCGATATGATCGCAAATTGTCGATTCTTTGCTGGGATGGTGCACATGAAACATGCCGTTGGCGTATTCCTTCTTGCCAGTTCACTCTGCTTCGGCGCGACCAACGCGGACAACGCGCCGCCCCTTCGATCCGGCGTCGACCTGCAGTACGTTGATCATGCAGTGAGACCCCAGGACGACATGTTTCGCTATCTGTCGGGCAAGTGGTTGGCGGCAGACGTGATTCCGGCCGATCGCGCTGTCTATGGCAGTTTCGACGCGCTTGGCGAGGCGACCCAGCAGCAACTTGGGACGATCGTTGAGGATCTCGTGGCGGCGCAGGATCTGCAGTCCAGTTCCGATGAGTACAAGATCGCGCAGCTGTACAAGAGCTTCATCGACGAGGGACTGGCCGAAACCCGGGGCTTGACGGCGTTGCGCGGAGAACTCGCGAAGATTGACATGCTTGCCGACAAGCGGGGCTTGGCAGCCCTGCTTGCTCGCATGGAGGTGCCGGGCGAACACTTGCCGATCAATTTCTTCATTGCCCAGGATGAGCGCGAGTCGACTCGCTATGCGGTGCACTTCGATCAGGGAGGTTTGGGTCTGCCAGATCGTGACTACTACCTCAAGGACGATGCGCGGTTGAAAAATGCGCGTGAGGCGTATCAGGAGCACGTGCGGCGAACGCTGGCCTTGGCCGGACTTGCCGACGCGCCGGAGCTCGCCGCCCGCATTCTTGCGCTCGAGACGGGCATTGCCCGGATCCAGTGGAGCAAGGTGGAAAATCGCGATTCGATCAAGACCTACAACAAGGTCGGGGTGACGCGGTTAAAGAAGCTGATGCCCGGCTTTGACTGGAAGGCCTATCTGTCCGGCCTCGGCGTCGAAGGGCGGGCAGACTACGTTATCGTTCGGCAGCCTGGTTATCTCGGCGGCCTTGGCAAGTTGATCGAAGCGACGCCGCTTTCGACCTGGCGGGCCTACTTGAAGTGGCATTTGCTCGGCTCCTATGCCGCATACCTGGATAAGGCCTTCGTCGATGCCAATTTCGACTTCTACGGCCGGACGCTGCGTGGCATTCCGGAGGACGAGCCGCGCTGGAAGCGTGGCATTGCCCTGGTCGACGAAACGATTGGCGAGGCTTTGGGGCGGAGCTACGTTGCTCGCCACTTTCCGCCGCCGAACAAGGTTCGCATGCAGGCGCTGGTGGAAAATCTGATCAGCGCCTATCGCCAGAGCATTGCCGGGCTCGACTGGATGAGCGCGCCGACCAAGAAGCAGGCCTTGGCCAAGTTGGATAAGCTGACACTGAAGATCGGCTACCCGGATCGCTGGCGGGACTTCGGCAAGTTGACCTTCGACAGCACCGATTTGGTCGGCAATGTGATGCGTGCGCGCCGTTTCGAGCTCGAGCGTCGGGTGAGCAGGCTGGATCAGCCGATCGATCGCACAGAGTGGGAGATGACGCCGCAGACGGTCAATGCCTACTACAACCCGGCCATGAACGAGATCGTGTTTCCGGCGGCGATTTTGCAGCCGCCGTTCTTTGACGTTGCCGCCGACGATGCCGTCAACTACGGTAGTATCGGCGCTGTCATCGGCCACGAGATCAGCCATGGCTTCGACGATGAGGGCAGCCGCTATGACGGCGATGGCAATTTGCACGACTGGTGGAGCAAGACCGACCGCGCCAGCTTCGCCGCCAAAGGCAAGGCCCTGGTTGCGCAGTATGGAGCTTACAGCCCGGTGCCCGGCTACAAGGTCAATGGCGAGCTGACGCTCGGCGAGAACATCGCGGACAACTCCGGTTTACCGATCGCCTACACGGCATATCGGCTTTCCCTGGCGGGCAAGGCTGCGCCCGTAATCGACGGATTGACCGGCGACCAGCGTTTTTGCCTGGGTTGGGCTCAGGGGTGGCGGAGGAAGTCGCGCGAGGCCGAATCGGTGCGCCGGGTGAAAGTAGACCCGCATTCCCCGGCACAGTTTCGCGCCAATGGAACCTTGTCGAATTTGCCGGTCTTCTATTCGGCCTTTGCCGTCAAGGAGGGTGACCAGATGTACCGGTCGCCTGAACAGCGCGTGCACATTTGGTAAGCAGTCGGTCGTTCAGCGCTGATCGGGTCTGAGCAGCACAAGCTTCATCTGTTCCTGATCGACCGGCNNGGCCGCCCTGGCGCTCGAGCACGTGGTGCTGTTTCCAGAAGCGCGCGAATTCCGGGCTGCCGGCGGCGAGTTCATCGACCAGGCGTATCAGCGCCGGCTCCTCCAGCCGCGTGCGGCAATCGGCGCGAAACTCCGCGGTGATGCGGCTCGCCCGCGTCTCCCAATCGACGAGAAAGCCTCGCGTTTGTGGCCGCAAGAAGACGAAGCGCAGTAGATTCTTCGCCGGCTCGTCTTCCCGCGCCCGCTTGTCCAGCCAGCCGGTGAACAGTTGAGCCGCCGGCTTGTTCCAGGCCAGCATGTTCCAGGTTCGGTCGAGGATGTAGGCGGGGACGGCAATATCGCCGACGACCGAAGTGAGCAATGCCGATGCGACATCGCTTTCCGGCGCTGCCGCCAGCGGATCGCGCCGACCGGCCAGTTCGAAGAGGTAAGCGCGCTCCGAGCGCGTCAGCCGCAGCGTTTGCGCCAGGCGCTCCAGCGCATCTGCCGAGACGTTGACGGCGCGCCCCTGTTCGATCCAGGTGTACCAGGTGGGGCTGATGCCGGCGAGTTGCGCCACTTCTTCGCGGCGCAGGCC
>PMIF01000092.1:1488-3309 GCA_003157035.1 Rhodocyclaceae bacterium | reverse complement strand
TGCGCGGCCGCGTCGGCCGCTCGCACCACCAGGCCTACGCCTACCTGTTGACGCACGAGGAGGCCAAGCCGACCACGCAGGCACAGCGCCGTCTCGAAGCCATCCAGGCGATGGAGGAACTCGGTTCCGGATTCTTCCTGGCCATGCATGACCTGGAGATCCGCGGTGCCGGCGAGGTGCTGGGCGAAAGCCAGAGCGGCGAGATTCACGAGATCGGCTTTGCCCTCTACACCAGCATGCTCAACGCCGCAGTGGCGGCACTAAAGAGCGGCAGCAAGATACCCGATCTGACGGCACCACTGTCGGTGACATCCGAAATCGACCTGCGGACGCCGGCACTGCTACCCAACGACTACTGCCCCGATGTGCACCAACGCCTGACGCTCTACAAGCGCCTGGCCAACTGCGATGCCGAAGATGACCTGCGAGCGATGCAGGAAGAACTGATCGATCGCTTCGGCGACCTGCCGGGGCAGACCCAGGCGTTGATCGAGACCCATCGCTTGCGCCTGCTCGGCCGTGCCATCGGCGTGGCCAAGCTCGACGCCGGCCCGACGACGATCCAGTTGCAACTGGTTGCCAACCCACCCATCGATCCAGCACGCATCGTCCGCCTGATCCAGACCGATCGCAACTTCAAGCTCGGCGGTCCGGACAAACTCGTCTGGAAGAAATCGACAGCGACGCTGAAGGACCGGGTCGTTGCCGTGAAGGAATTGTTCCGGCTACTAGGGGGCTAGGGGCGGAAATCGACCAGCCAGGTCCCTGGCGTTTCGCCTGGCCTCACCCAACGCCCGCCGACGCTCGGCAAGTGCTCGAGAAACGCCGGATCACCGCTGACGGTGGCGGAGAATTCGGCCAGCGATTGCGGCTGCCAACGGCCAGAACCCTCGATGCGAATGTCGCCACGTAGCGTCGTCCAGCCGAGCCGCACATCGCTCTGGCGGCCATCGGCTTGAAGCCGGTAGTCGCCGAACTGGCGTCCGGGGAAGAGATCGCTGGCGGCACCCATCCAGGTCAGCTCTGAATGGCCGCCGCAGTGCCACGACCAATCGCAATGCCAATCGGCCACCACAAGACTCATGTCGCCCTTCCAGCCAGCGCGCCCCAGCGCATCGGGAATACGTGCCAGAATCAGTCCGGCTGGGCTGGTCAACGCAAGCCCGCTGGTGTGGATCTCGCGCCAGGAAAGATCGACACTCGCCTCGGGCCGGCCGTCGATGGCCAGCCGGATGCCGAGGACGCCGCGCCACAGTGAGCCGGCGTCGACATGCCAGGCAACGGCCAGCCACGGTTGCCAGCGTCGTTCGACGGCATCGAAGACGACGAGATCCCCGCTTCCCGCCCAGACACTGCCTTGCGCCAACGCCAGGCGAACCTCGTTGTGAGAAATTCTCGCCAGCTCCTGGTCGAGTAGACCGGCCGGCAAGCGCCAAAGTAGCGCCAGCGAAACGGCCAGGAGCAGCAGCAACAGACGGATCACGAATCGCTGCGGCCGAGAAGCGCGTCGATGCGCACGCCGACACCGTCGCGACTGGCAGCGAGTGTCACCAGCCGCAAGTGATAGTCGCGATGCAGCGCCGCCAGCACAGTCACGGCATGATCGAAATCGACCGTACCCTGAACGCGCAGGCGATCGACTCCCTCGCGCTTGACGGCCATCGCCAGTCCAGCGCTGCGAAAGGCGGCGCGCACGGTTTCTTCGCCGGCCGGCTCCGGTGGCGCCACGGCTTCCCGGTGCAGCCGTTCGATTTCGGACACCGTCGCCTGCAAGCTCTCAAACCGCGCGTCCGCCTCGGCAATGCGCCTCGCCAGCCGTTC
>PMIF01000092.1:516-1387 GCA_003157035.1 Rhodocyclaceae bacterium | reverse complement strand
GCATCGGCGCCCAGCGCATCCGACAAGTCGGCCATCAACGCCAGGGCATCGTCGCTGCGCAATTGGCCGACCGCCGCGCGTGCCAGGTCGAGTTGCTTGCGCGCCTGTGCCGATGGATCGACCACCGGCATCTTGGGGAACGCGCTGGTGAACAGCCGCGCGATATCGTCATTGCGGGCGGACAAAACATGCCGCTGCCAGGCCCACTGCGCCGTGGCCACGACGGCATCGGCGGCAAGCAGAAGCAAAGCCGCCACCAGCGCCGGTCGTAGTCTCACCAGCCACGGGTAGCCGCGACGACGCGGTGCAAACTCGCCGTGCAGCAAGTCGACGCCGTCGCTACCGATCTCATGCCAGCGATGATCGGCACCGGCAGTCACCTCAACGCCGAGTTGCGCTGTCCACACCTGCGTATCCGGTCGTTGCTGCGCTTGCGCATGGACGATCAGTCGCCGCGTGGCCGTCTGATCACCGCCAAGGCGCTCCAGCAAGGCGGCCAGCATCGGCGGCGGCACGGACGCAGCCGGATCGCGATCGAGGGCAATCGCCAATGCATCGCCCGAGCGCAATACGGCGCCGTCTCGACTGAGTGTCAGGTGCAGACCCTCGCCGCCGGGCGCCGTCTGCAACTCACAGTAGGCGCGCGAGACCACCCGGCCGGCGGCCTCGAGTCCGGCCAGCACCTGCTTCAGGCGCTCACGCGCGACTGCCAGCACAGCGACGTCGCCCACCGGCTGACCCAGCACGGTCAGGTGCTGGCTGTCGGGTTCCCGCACCAGGCGATCTTCCAGGGCATAGGCCAAAGCTCGTGCCCGCTCGGCGCGCGCAACACGCGGCAGCGTAGTGCGCAGCCAAGTTGCCTGCGGAGCGG
>PMIF01000092.1:0-461 GCA_003157035.1 Rhodocyclaceae bacterium | reverse complement strand
AAATAGCGGCTGGCCGTGGCAAGCACTGCCGTCTGCGTCCGCAGTTCCACATGGCCGGTACGGAGAACGAAATCCTCGACATCCTTGAACGGCTTCTGCTGCCGTTCGCCGACGATGACGCGCGCCTGGGCGATGCCGAGCGTCGGCATCAGTGCTGCGAGTACCTCTGCCGGTGCCGTATTGACGTTGACCGGTGCCGTGGCCGGCGTCGCCACCAGGAAAGGCCGCAGCCTGGCCAGGCGGCCAGCATCATAGCCACGGAAGAGCGCCAATTCGTCGACATCGGCCAGCGGGCCGTTGGCCATCGCCGCCGTCATGGTCGCGGCATCGGCATCGCCAATGCCGACGAACGACAACAAACGCCGGTAGGCAGCCGCCTGTCCGGCATCGAGGGCAGTCTTGCCGACCAGGCTGTTGATATCGAAGCGTCCCGACAGGTCTTCGATCTCGCCGCTGATCTC
>PMIF01000246.1 GCA_003157035.1 Rhodocyclaceae bacterium | reverse complement strand
CGCGATGCCCGACTTGGTCAGGGCATTGAACAGGGTGGATTTGCCGACATTGGGCAGGCCAACGATGCCGCATTTCAAACTCATGATTCTTCCTTTTTCGGTGCCGCCGGCTTGGCATTGATCCTCTGCATCGCCGCGTTGAAATCGGCCTTCGCCAGTTGCGGCCAGGCCAGNNATGCCCACGCGCAACCGCCAGTAGTCCTGCGTGCCCACGGACGCAGTCAGGCTCTTGAGGCCATTATGGCCGCCAAGACCGCCGCCGAAGCGCAGTTGCGCCCGGCCGGGCGGCAGGTCGAGTTCGTCATGCACCACCAACATCTCGGACGGTTCAATGCGGTAGAAGTGCATCAACGCCTGCACGGCACGACCTGACTCGTTCATGAAGGTAGCCGGCAGCAGCAGCCAGATACCCGCATCGCGGGCACTGGCAACCCAGCCGTGATAGCGCGCTTCCCTGTTGAACGGCGCCTTGAGGTCGTTGGCGAGACGCTCACAAAACCAAAACCCGGCGTTGTGCCGGGTTTCAGCGTATTCGGCCCCGGGGTTGCCGAGACCGACGATCAAGCGCAGTGCAGACTGGGTCACTACGCCTCCGCCGGGCCGTCCCTAGGAGGCGTACGCCCCCCCGTGGGGGGCAGCGAGCCGATTCTGCGAGCGTGGGGGGCCAAGACTACTTTTTCTCAGGCGCCTTCTCGGCCGGCTTCTTCTCGGTGGTGATCTGGGTCTCGAGCGGCGCGGCCTCGGCAACCTCATCGCTCGCTGCGCCCGCGCCACGAATGACGATGGTGGCGACGACCGGATCCTCAGCCTTGTGCAGCACGGCTTCGACGCCAGCCGGCAGCGTGAGCTGGGTGACGTGCATCGAGCTGTTGCCCTGCAGGTCCTTCAGATCCACCTCGATGAACTCAGGCAGATCCTTCGGCAAACACTTGACGTCGAGCTCGGTCATGACGTGCTGGACCATGCCACCATCGATCTTGACTCCCGGTGCCAGTTCAGCGTTCACGAAGTGCAGCGGCACCTTCTGGTGGATCGCGTGGGTGGCATCGATGCGCTGGAAGTCCACGTGCAGGATCAACTGGCGGAACGGATGGCGCTGCACGTCGCGCAGCAGGCACATCTGTTTGGTACCGTCGACTTCAAGGTCGAGAACGGAGGAGTAGAACGACTCCTTACGCAGGTGTTGCCACAGATGGTTGTGGTCGAACTCGATATTTTGCGGCTGAACGGGACCGCCGTAGATGATGCCGGGGACACGGCCGGCGCGACGCAGGCGGCGGCTCGCACCCGTGCCCTGTACTTCGCGCTTGGTGGCTTTGACTTCGATTGACATGATATTTGCTCCAAATGAACTGCCCGCGACCAGACAGTGGGTTGAGAAACTACGAAATGGCTTACTCCATGAACAGCGAGGACACGGACTCCTCGTTACTGATGCGCAGCATGGTCTCGGCGAGCAGCGCCGAAATCGAGACTACGCGAATACGCGAGCACGCCTTGGCATCGTCACGCAGCGGTATGGTATCGGTGACGACAATTTCATCGAGTTGCGATTCCTCGATACGAGCGATGGCACTACCTGAAAGTACCGGGTGCGTGGAGTAGGCGACGACCTGCTTGGCGCCGTGCTCTTTGAGCGCTTGCGCCGCCTTGCACAACGTGCCGGCGGTGTCGACGATGTCGTCCATGATCACGCAGCTGCGGCCTTCGACATCGCCAATGATGTGCATGACCTCCGAAACGTTGGCGCGCGGCCGCCGCTTGTCGATGATCGCCAAATCGGCTTCCAGTCGCTTGGCGACGGCGCGTGCCCGCAGCACGCCGCCCACGTCCGGCGACACCACCATCAGGTCGTCGTGGCGCTGGCGCCAGATATCGCCGAGCAGGATCGGGGTCGAATAGATGTTGTCGACGGGGATGTCAAAGAATCCCTGGATCTGGTCGGCGTGCAAATCGACGGTGAGCACACGCTGGACGCCGGCGGCTTGCAGCATGTTGGCGACGACCTTCGCCGCGATCGGCACCCGGGCGCTGCGCGGCCGACGGTCCTGGCGGGCGTAGCCGAAGTAGGGAATCGCAGCGGTGACGCGCCCTGCCGAAGCACGCTTCAGGGCGTCGGCAAGGATGATGATTTCCATCAGGTTGTCGTTGGTCGGCGCGCAAGCCGGCTGCAGAATGAAGACATCCTTGCCGCGCACGTTCTCCAGCAACTCGACGCTGGTTTCGCCATCGGAAAAGCGACCGACCGCAGCACGGCCAAGCGAGATGTTCAGTCGCTTGACGACGTCCGACGCCAACTTCGGGTTGGCGTTGCCGGTGAAAACCATCATGCTGTCGTAAGCCATGGCCGCATCCGCAGAAAAGACATGGGCAGACGATCGTCTGCCCGAGGAAATTCTGGCTGGGGCTCCAGGATTCGAACCTGGGAATGCCGGAATCAAAATCCGGTGCCTTAACCAGCTTGGCGAAGCCCCAATCTCAACAACCCGTTAACCGGGCGCCGAAAGGACGCGAATTGTCCTGTTTTTGCGGTGCAATGTCAATTCTGGATTGGGTGCGCGTCAAGACCGCGGGCAACGAAGCCGCAGACCCCGGCCGGCAAGACCGCCAAGACAGCACGCGCCTGCTGCTCATCAGCAAATTCGACGAAACAGCAGGCGCCTGATCCACTCATGCGCGCCCGCCCGTAACGGCCGAGCAGATCCAGCGTTTCTCGCACCGCGGGGAAAAGGCGGCATGTCACCGGTTCGAGATCGTTGCCGCCCGACCCCGGCTGCCAGCAGGCGGCATCGAGCCGCGGTGTATCACGGCGCAAGCCGGGATCGGTGAATACGGCCAGAGTCGGCACCTGCACCGGCGGTACCACCAGCAAGTACCAGGCGGGCGGCAACCGAACATCGTAAAAACGTTCGCCAATACCTTCGGCAAAGCAGTTGCGGCCGTGAATGAACACGGGCACATCAGCACCCAAGGTCAAGCCTATCGTCTGCAGGTCGCTCAGGTCGAGTCCACATCCCCAGAGACGATTGAGCGCCAGCAGCGTCGTCGCCGCGTCCGAACTGCCGCCGCCGAGGCCACCGCCCATTGGAATGCGCTTGGTCAGCTCTATCGTGACGCCTCGGTCGCAGCCCTTCGCCTGAGCCAGAGCGCGAGCCGCGCGCACCGTCAGGTCGCTTTCCGGATCAACGCCGGCAACCGGTGTCGCCAGGACGACGCGACGATCCGGACGCGGCGAGAAGCGAAGTTCGTCGGCGTAGTCGACGAATCGAAATACAGTTTGCAACAGGTGATAGCCATCCGGGCGACGCCCGACCACATGCAGAAAAAGATTGAGCTTGGCCGGTGCTGGCCAGAGCCGCTGCCAATCGCTCAAGGCGCGCTCCAGCTGTCGATCCTGAGCCGCACGGCAAATTCGCCGCGGGCAAATTCGACCATCGTCGGTCCGCCTGCGGCCGCTCCCGGTGCATCGAGCACCGTCGCCTGCCAGCCGGCCGGCGCTGGCCCAGCCTGGCCAGCCAGCCAGGCCGGCAGACTGTCAAGGGGCAAGGGGCTGCCAAACAAGGCTTCAGACAGACTGTCCCAATTGGCGCCGACGTAACTTCGACCGTCGGCCAAGACCAGCCGAGCACCCGTAGCATCGCGAGTCAATTCGGCGACATTCTGCCCGAGCGGCGTCGCCAGCAGCATGCGGTCCCCCGCCGGTCGATGCCGCCACGAGATGGTCAGGGAATGCCGGATGTCGGCCTGGCGCACGGAAAGCCGTCCCTCAAGGTCAAATGCGTCAGCCGATCGAGGCTCGATCAGCGCCGGCTGGCTGGCGCAGCCGGCAAGGACAAGGCCGAGGACCAGGGCTGCGAGCTTCAGGGCCCGCTAACCCGCTTGACAGTGCCAACCAGCAGCTCGTTGTCTGGGCTTGCCTTCATCGCCTCAGCCCAAGTCTTGCGGGCATCGTCCCGGCGCCCGAGCGACCAGAGTACTTCACCAATGTGGGCGGCAATTTCCGGATCGGCGCGCAGGGCAAATGCCTTCTGCAACGTGTCGAGCGCCGCCGCCCCATCGCCGCGACGAAACTCCACCCAGCCTTTGCTGTCGAGGATGAACGGATCCTCCGGCGCCAGTTTCAAGGCCTTGTCGATCAGGCTCTGAGCCTCGTCAAGACGCTCGTTGCGGTCAGCCAGCGAGTAGCCCAGCGCGTTGTAGGCGTGGGCATTGTCGGGCTTGATTTCGATCAGGCGACGCAGATGACTCTCAAGAACATCGGTCTTACCGACCTTCTCGGCGGTCAGTGCCGCCTCATAGAGCAGATCCGGCTCATCGGGACGTTGCGCCAACCCGCCCTCGAGCACGGCATAGGCATCCTCGGCGCGCCCCGCATCGCGCAGCATCTGGGCTTCGAGGATCAGCAACTGGTCGCGCTCCTCGACCGTCGAGGCCGTGGACTCCTCCAGGAACTTTCTCGCTTCGTCGAGTTTCTTCTGTTGCATCAACACGTGGGCGGCGCGGCCGCGCGCGGCCAGATACTGCTCGCCTGTGGTCACGCGTCCGTACCAGGCAAGCGCGTCGTCCCACTGGTGACGTTCTTCGGCAATCTGCCCGAGGTAGATGCGCACGTTGTTGCTGTCGCTGTAGCCCAGCGTCAGCAACGCCTTGAAGTGCTTCTCGGCGCGGTCAAGATCCTTGAGCTGCGCCGACAGCACCGCGACCGCGTAAACAACGTCGACATCATTTGGATTGGCGGCCAACAACTTGTCGAACTGCTCCCGCGCCAGGGCATAACTTCGCTCGGAGACCAATGCCCGCGCGTAGGCCATGCGTGCCTCGCGCGCGGCCGGGTTGGCGTCGACAAAGTGACCGAGAAACGTCACCGCGGCCGCCGTATCATTTAGCAGCTGAACCCGTATCAGCGCCGCGTGCTCCCAGTTGGGCCGCAGGGCCAGCGCGCGATCGATTTCCGTGGCTGCGCCGGCTTTGTCATTGACGCCGGCGGCGGCTTGAGCACGGGCGAAGTGGGCTTCGGCGATGCCCAGGTAGGGGGCAGTGACTTCGAACACCAACCGCCGGATCACCTCCTTGTCCTCGTGTCGCGCCAGCATTCGGTTCAACTGCAGCAGAATCGGCCCGATATTTCCCTTGGCGGCAGCCAACTGGCGCGACACATGTTCAGCCAGATCTTCCGGCTTGCCAACCGCCGCCAGCAAACTGGTGACCATTTGCTGGGCTTGGATGGAATCCGGTTCGAGCTCGGACCACAGCTTCGCCGCCGCCAACGCGACATCCTGGCGCCGGGAGTACAACGCCACCTCGGCAGCACGCTTGGCGACACGGGGATCCCGCGTCGTCTCGGCAAGCTTCAGATAGGTGTCGCTGGCCAGCGTCACCTCGCCGCGACCACCGGCGATTTCCGCCAGCAGAAACTGGTAGAACAGCGCCGGTGTAAGCTCGACGCTGGGCAGCCGGTCAGTGATCGCGGTGTCGGTGGCCGCCTCTGGCACCTCCGCCGTTTCTTCGCCACGAACACCCGCAGACAGGGCGGCAAGCAATACGCAGAACAGGTAGGGTTTCATCGATCAGTCATCTCGGGGCTGGCGCGCGGGCCAAGCTCACATACAATAGCTGACTGATGTTAGCAGTTTCGCCCACGGAAAGGCACTGACAGGAATGCCCGAACTGCCCGAAGTCGAGGTCACGCGTCAGGGTCTGGCGCCGCACCTGAGCGGACGCCGGATCAGCGAAGTGGTAGCGCGAACGACGGCGCTGCGCTATCCGCTGTGCGAAGATCTCGGCGCCAAGCTTGTCGGCCACACGCTTGCCCACATCAGCCGGCGGGGCAAGTATCTGTTGTTCCAGTTTGATAGCGGTCATCTGCTGATCCACCTCGGCATGTCGGGAAGCCTGCGCCTGGCGTCATCGAAGGAGGCCGCGGGCAAGCACGACCACTTGGACATTTCATTCGGCGAAGAGGTTCTGCGCCTGCACGATCCGCGTCGATTCGGCGCCGTACTCTGGATTGCCGGTGATCCGGAGCAACACCCGCTCCTGGCCCATCTCGGCGTCGAGCCGCTGTCGCGAGAATTCACCGCGGCACGATTGGCGGCCTGCCTGGCAGGCAAACGCACGGCGATCAAGCCGGCGATCATGGACGCCAGTATTGTCGTCGGCATTGGCAACATCTACGCTTCGGAGAGCCTGCACCGCGCCGGCATCGATCCGCGTTCGCTGGCCGGCCGTGTTTCTGCTGCCCGCCTGGGTGAACTGGTGCCGGCCATCAAGACGACGTTGCGCGCCGCGATCCGCTCCGGGGGTAGTACGCTACGCGATTACTACGGCTGTGACGGCGCCGCCGGTGACTTCCAGTTCCAACATCGCGTCTATGGGCGCGCCGGTCAACTCTGCCGCACTTGCGGGTCGCCGATCCGAATGCTCCGACAGGCCAACCGCGCTACCTACTACTGTCCACGCTGCCAACGGTGACCCGACCATGACTCTGGCCAAGCAACTCGACACCTATAGCAATTGGCGCTCCGGCGTCAGCCAACAGATCGATGGCCTGCAAGAATGGCTTGCCGACCACGATCTCCTCGACACGCAAACCGAACAGCGCCTGCGCCGCATCCGCGCGCGCCTGGCCGAAGACCGGCTGGTGGTCGCCTTCGTCGCCGAGTTTTCGCGTGGCAAGTCGGAATTGATCAATGCCCTGTTCTTCGCCGATCGCGGCGGCCGCGTGTTGCCGTCGTCGGCGGGTCGCACAACCATGTGCCCGACCGAGATCGCCTGGGACAAGGCCGTGCCGCCGCGGATCGCTTTGCTGCCGATCGAGACGCGCGCCGAAGGCGTAAGCATTGCGGACTTGCGTGCCGTGGCCGAAGCGTGGCTAAACGTGCCGTTGCCGGACGTGCGCTCGGCCGAGGCCCTGGCTGACGTTTTGCGTCGCGTCGGTGAAACCAAGCGCGTGCCGCTGGAGACTGCCCAGGGATTCGGCTTCTCGGTCGGCGACGGCACCGACGGCAGCCTGGCGGCGGATCCCGACGGCCAGGTCGAAATCCCGCGCTGGCGTCACGCCCTGATCAATTTTCCGCATCCCTTGCTGGAGCAAGGTCTGGTCGTGCTCGACACCCCTGGCCTCAATGCCATCGGTGCCGAGCCTGAGCTGACCCTTTCGCTACTGCCCAGCGCCCATGCGGTCCTGTTCATCCTCGCCGCCGACACCGGCGTGACACAAACCGACCTGACCATCTGGCGCGACCATGTCGGCAGCGGTCCCGGACGACTGGTGGTGCTGAACAAGATCGACGGCCTCTGGGACGGCTTGCGCAGCAACGAGGAAATCGACGCCGAGATAGATCGCCAGATCGAGTCCTGTGCCCGCATTCTCGAGCTGCCCGCCGATAACGTCTATGCCGTCTCGGCCCAGAAGGGCCTGGTCGGCAAGATCAACAGCGACCGCCAATTGCTGATCAAGAGCCGGCTGCCCAAGCTCGAGGACGCCCTCGCCGAAGGACTACTGCCGACCAAACGCGAAATCGTCTCGCGCGGTACGGCTGCCGAGGCCAGTCATCTGGCGGTTGAAATCCGCAAGCTGCTGGAGACCCGGCGCAACGCCCTGTCCTCTCAGCTCGGCGAGTTTGCCGAACTGCGTGGCAAGAACGAGTCGGTGGTGAACTACATGGTCGACAAGGCGAAGGCCGAGAAGGAGGCCTTCGAGCGCGGTCTGCGCGACTACTACGCTGTGCGCAGCGTATTCACCCAGCTATCCGACGGCTTGTTCGCCAATCTGGGCATGGAAAGCATGCGCAAGCACGGCCGCGAGGCGCGCGAATCGATGCGCACCGCCCGTTTTACCCCGCAACTGGTCGGCGCCATGAGCAAATTGTTCGCCGCCGCGACGCAACACCTGACCGCATCGGAAGAGAAAGTCGCCGAGATCGCCCAGATGATGACGGCAATGCGCGACCGTTTTGGCAGAGCCTACGGCGTTGAACTCGGCCCGCCGCCGACTTTCTCCCTGACGGACCGCCAGCAGCAGCTCAAGGCACTGGAAAACACTTTCCGCCAGCAGTTCGGCAGCGTAATGACGCTGGTCACCCGCGACAAGCGCACCTTGATCCAACAGTTCTTCGAGACCATTGCCGCGCAGTTGCGCAAGACCTTCGATCACGCCAACCGCGACGCCGAGCAATGGTTGCGCGCGCTGATGGCCCCCCTGGAAGGTCAGGTGCGGGAAGTCCAGCGCCAACTCAAGCACCGACTCGAGAACGTACGGCGCATCCAGGATGCCACTGACAGCCTGGAAGAACGGATCGATGAACTCAGCCAGGCACGCGCCGTCATTGAAGGGCAGATCGGCGAACTTGTCGGAATTGACAAGGGACTGACGGCGACGCTCCACGCGCCGCCCGGCGGCGCCCAGCGCATAGCGGCATAGCGGCCCAAAAGGGCCGCCAGCGCACTGGCTTACTTGGCGGTCAGCTTGACGAACTTGGCCATCAGCTGATCGTGGTTCTCGACGTGGTTCGGATCATTGGGAATGCAATCGACCGGGCATACCTCGCGGCACTGCGGCGTATCGAAATGGCCGATGCATTCCGTGCACTTGTTCGGATCGATGATGTAGATCTCGTCACCCTGGGAGATGGCGTTGTTCGGGCACTCGGGCTCGCAAACGTCGCAATTGATGCATTCGTCGGTGATGATCAGGGCCATGCTCTTTACCTCTCACGTAAATTGAATTTCTCGACCAGTCGGGCCCCCACCTGCGGCTGAACGAACTTGGAAACATCCCCCCCTAGGGATGCGATCTCCCGCACCATTGTCGCCGAAATGAACATGTATTGCTCACCGGGGGTCAGAAATACGGTTTCGACATCTGGATACAGATTGCGGTTCATTCCAGCCATCTGGAATTCGTACTCGAAGTCGGAAACCGCACGCAAACCGCGAATGATGACCGTCGCCCCCTTGCGGCGCAGGAAATTCATCAACAGCTCGTCGAAGCCGACCACTTCGACGTTCTCGAGTCCCGCCAGCACCTGCTGCGCCATTTCCACCCGTTCGGCCAGCGAAAAAAACGGCCGCTTCGACGGGCTCTCGGCAACACCGACCACCACACGGCCGAACAGCCTGGCGGCGCGCCGAACGAGATCCTCGTGTCCGCGGGTCAGCGGATCGAAGGTTCCCGGATAGACGGCGACTCGGCTGTTCATTGCTGGTCTGACGTTCCCATACGCTGCAACAAGTGATAACAAACCTGCCCCGCTTTGCCCTCACGGACAACCTGCCAAGGTTCCGGTGGCGTGACCACCGTCTCCGCCTCGACATATAGCCAACCATCGATGGCAATCAACGCCGGCAGCAGCGGCCAGAGCCGCGTCAACCAGTCCTGCCGATAAGGCGGATCCAGAAACACAACATCGAATTGCCGCCCCTGGCCGGCAGTCAGGGCGGCGAATTCTAGCGCATCCGCACGGGTCACGACCAGACGGCTATCGCCAAAACGGGCAGCATTCTTGCGCAGGGCGGCAACCGCGGGGGGGTTGCATTCGACCAGCACGACGCTGGCGGCACCCCGCGATGCCGCTTCGAAGCCGAGAACGCCNNCCAGTTGAACAAGGTCTGGCGCACCCGGTCCGGTGTTGGCCGCAGTCCCGGCAGGTCGCCAACATCGACCAGACGGCTGCGCCATTCACCGCCGGCTATCCTTATCCGGCTCAATCGCCGGCAACCACGACCGTGACCAAGTGCCCGGTGGAGACGTGGCGAGCGAAAGCGTCCCTCACTTGCTTCGCCGTCACGGCTGCCACCTTGCCGGGAAACTCGTCCAGATAGGTCAGGGGCAAACCGTAGAAGCCGATCGTGGACAAGTAACCGAGCAACTTGGCGTTACTGTCGATGCGCAGGCCGAAACCATCGATCAGGTTCTTCTTGGCCGCTGCCAGTTCCGCCTCAGTGGGACCGCCGTGCATGAAGCCATCGAGGACGTCGCCTACCACCTTGATCGCATCGGCGGCCTGATCGCGCTTCGTTTGCAAACCGATCTGGAACGGTCCGGCAAGCTTGCGCGGCTCGAAATACGAGTACACGCTATAGGCATAGCCGCGCTTTTCGCGCACTTCATTGACCAGGCGGGAAACGAAACCGCCACCGCCGAGCGTGTAGTTGCCCACCAGCAGCGGGAAATAGTCCGGATCGCCGCGGCGGACGGCAGGCATGCCGATGAGGATATGGCTCTGCGTCGCCGGATGCGCGATACGAATGGTCGCCGCCTCGGGCAAGGTCACTGCGGCGACCGGCGGCTCGACAACTCCAGCGGGCAGGTCAGCCGAGAGGAATTGGGCGATGCGCTCGGCTTCGGCGCGACTGATGTCGCCGATGATGGAAATCACGGCACGACCGGCGGAGTAATGGTCGTGGTGGAAGGCGACCAGATCATCGCGGCTCAGACCGCCAACGCTGGCGGCCACTGCCGTGACACCATAGGGATGATCGGGATAGATCGCCGCGGCGAAACGCCGGCCGGCAATGCTGTCCGGCCGGGTATCGGCTTCCTGAATCGCCGCCACGGTGCGCGCCCGCTCTCGCGCCACGACTGCCTCGGCAAAGCTCGGTCGGGTCAGCGCCAGGCGCATCAGATCGAGCGCAGTATCCCGTTCGGCCTTGTTCGATAGTGTGCGCAGGCTGAGACCGGCACGATCGTTGTCGAGGCTGCCCCCCAGATGGGCGGCAATGTCGCTCAGCTTGCCGGCAATCGCCTCCTCGTCGAGATCGCCGGCGCCGGCATCGAGCAGGCCATGGGTCAACGCCGCCAACCCTGCCTTGCCGGGCGGATCATAGGCGCTGCCGGCGCTGAAATCGACTTGCACGTCCAGAATAGGCAGTTGATGGGCCTCGGCGAAATAAACGCTGGCGCCCGACGGCGCCAGCCAATGTTCGATCTTGACGCCTGCGTGGGCCAAGCTGACCGCGGCGGCAAACAGGACGATGATCAGGTTCTTCATGTTCATTCTCCGCTCAATGTCTGACTGCGGCGCCGGACCTGCGCACTGGCGCCTTGTCGAGCGGCAAGGGATCGAGCACCGCCACGGTCAGTCCGTCTTCGCCGAAGTACTTCTTCGCCACTGCCTGAACTTCGTCGGCGGTTACCGAACGCAACTGGTCGATCACTTTGTCGTAATCCTGCCAGCGCAGGCCGCTGGCCATGAA
>PMIF01000095.1 GCA_003157035.1 Rhodocyclaceae bacterium | reverse complement strand
TTCAACCTCGTCATGTTCAACATGATGGGTTACGTGCTCTACCAGTACCACCGCGAACTTGGTGTCGATGTTGTGGTTGATTTCGGCAAAAACACTGCGCGGCGCAGTGACACGAGCAAAGATGCGGTTGCCGACGCGATCGCTGCCAAAGTGGCGGCCGGCGATCTCGAGGGGGCTCTCGATGCTGCCTACGAGCAGCAGCGGACCGAGACTGACAATATCGTGGTGCAGGACCGCTACCAAAAGCTGCTCTTGCTTGCCGGCAAGCAGGAGCGCGCACTTGACCATGGGCATCGCTATTTGACGGCGCTGCTGCGGCTGGGTAAGGACGATCTTGCCTTCGAGCTGTTTCGGCGCCTGCGCGACCTCGACGGCGGATTTGCGCCGGAACCGCATCAGGTTCTGCCGCTGGCGCAAACGGCCTTCCGCTGTCGCGAGTCCGCTATGGCACTCGCTCTGGTGCGCGGTTTCGATCGCCTGCAGCCAGGCCATGCCGACGTGCCGGCCATTTACCTGCTTTCGGCGCGCCTCATGAGCGAGCAGTTGCGCAAGGACGAGCCGGCGCGCGTGCTGTTGCGAACGTTGTGCCGAAAGTACCCGGACCATCCGCTTGCCGCCGAGGCTGCGATCTATCTCAAGGTCCTCGGGGATCAGCCGATGGCGGCTGGCTGATCGCCAGGTCTGGCTGCCCCGGCAAGAAGATCGGAAGCAATGCGGGCTTCGGCGGCTTGCGGAAAGCCCTTGGTGAGTTCAGCGGCGAATTGCGCCGCACGTGCCCGGCCGTTGCGGGCCATCTCGGCGCGGACGAGACCAAGCAGCACGGAAGGCAGGTTGGCGTGGCCCGGATTTTGGCTGACCTGCAGACGCAGCAGGCGCTCGGCATCGACAATCTGACCCAGGCGGGCGAAACGAATTGCCAGCCGTGACATTTCGCTGGCCGACAATTCCGGTCGCGGTCGCGCCGCGGTCCAATAGGCGCGAAAGGTGTCGTGCAGCAAGGTGTCCGTTGCGGCGTCCATGCCGTCGAGCGAAAAAATGCGGTGGGCGGCGGCATGCAAGTCGTCCTTGGCGCCGGTGAGATTGGCCAGATTGAAGTACTTCNNCCCGCGCCTCGTCGAGCTGCATCACCTTGACCTGCTCCTCGGCCACGCCGAGCCGCTCGACATAAGCGTCGACCGGCGACTCATCGACGATGGGAACAGTGGCGTCGGGATGGCGGTACTTGTAGCCGGCCGCCAGCAAGGCCCCGCCGATCAGGCCACCGGCATGGGCCATGTAGGCAATGCCTCCTTCCGGGTTGAGCCACTGCTGGAGGAATTCGTGGCCGATCCAAACCGGCAGCAAGATGATGGCCGGCGCCTTGACGTAATCGAAATAGAACAGGAACTGGTAGAAGAAGCGGATGCGCCTGCGGCCATAGAGCAGCGCATACATCGCCATCAGGCCGGATATGGCGCCCGACGCGCCCAGGCCGATCACCGTCGAGCCCCAGCGTGCGGCGAGATCGCCGACCTCGCCGGCGGCGCCAGCGAGCAGGTAGAAGAGCAGGTAGCGCGAACGGCCCAAGGCCATCTCGACCGTGTAACCGAAAGCGAACAGGAAGATCATGTTGCCGATCAAGTGGGCGGCCGACCCATGAAGAAAGGCTGCGGTGATCAGGGTGATCGGTTGCCAGTCGGCTGGATTGGAAGCCCAGCGGTGCGTGAACGACGGTCCCTTGAGCACCTCGAAGCGTGCCCGTTGTTGCCGCCAGCGCGAGTAGCGCTCATCGTCGGGCCGGACAATCAACTCGGTGTGCAGCAGCCTTTGAAACTCGACATCGTTGTCCATCAGACGCAGGGCGAAGAGCGTCGCGCCGGCGCTCCGGGCACGTTGCAGACGCTCGGCGGCGTGCGCATCCGCCCGCTGCAGATACTCGGCATAGCGCGGCAACTCGATGGCCGGCAGTTCGCTCTTCAGGTAGAACGCGGCTGCGCCTTGCCATGCCAATTGTTCGCTCCTTTGCGGACCGAAATAGATCAAACAATTGATCAGGATCAGCAGCATCGTCGCCCACGGCGGGTTGCGCCAATCCGGCTTGCTGTTGAGCGGGAAGGCGAGAAACATGGGGCGGCGAAAGATCCGGCTTAGGCCTTGAGGCCAAGTCGATTGACGATCTCCGTCGTCAGCCCGGCCTGGTTGAGCGTGTAGAAGTGCAGGCCGGGGGCGCCGGCCTTGATCAGGCGCTGGCAAAGCTGCGTCACGACGTCGAGCCCGTAGGCGCGGATCGACGCCGCGTCGTCGCCGTAACTCTCGAACTGTTTGCGCATCCAGCGCGGAATTTCGGCGCCGCAGGTATCGGCAAAACGCGACAGCTTGCTGAAGCTGGCGATGGGCATGATGCCCGGAATGATCGGAATGGTGATGCCGGCTGCTCGTGCCTCGGCGACAAAATTCTCGTAGGCATCGGCGTTGAAGAAGAACTGCGTGATCGCCGCATCGGCGCCGGCGTCGGCCTTGCGCCGGAAATTCGCCAGGTCGTCCTTCGGGCTCTTGGCCTGCGGATGGTATTCGGGGTAGGCCGCAACCTCGATGTGGAACCAGTCACCGGTTTGCGCCCGGATGTATTCGACCAGTTCGTTGGCGTGGCGCAGTTCGCCCGGTTCGGCCATCCCCGAGGGTAAATCGCCGCGCAGGGCGACGATGCGGTGGATGCCGACGGCCTGGTAGCGCGCCAGGATCTCGCGCACCCGCGCCTTGGTCGAGCCGATGCACGATAGATGCGGAGCAGCCGGCAGACCGGCGGCGCGAATTTCCTCGACGGTGTCGAAGGTTCGATCCTGGGTCGAGCCGCCGGCACCGAAGGTGACGGAGAAAAATGCCGGCTTCAGCGGCGCCAGCCGGGTCCACGCAGCACGCAGTTTATCGGCACCTTCAGGCGTCTGCGGCGGGAAGAACTCGACGGAGAGTTCGATGGTCATTTTCTTGTCCAGATGAAGAATTCGCGATTACCGTCGGTGCCGGCAATCGAGCTTGCGAAATAGTCGAGTACGCTAAGGCCCGCCGCTTCCGCCGCCCGGCGTAGCTTGGTTTCGACTGACGGATAGAGCGAAGCGTCGCGGACGATGCCACCCTTGCCGACGTGCTCCGGGCCGACCTCGAACTGCGGCTTCACCAGCAGCAGCATGTCGCTCCCGGGGGCCAGTAGCGCAGGCAGTTGCGGCAGCACCAGCGTTAACGAAATGAACGAGAGATCGCCGACGATCAAGTCATAGTGGTGTCCGGCAATGGCTGACTTCGCCAGGTCGCGGGCGTTCACAGCCTCGATGCAGGTGACACGCGCATCGGCAGCGAGTTTCGGGTGCAACTGACCATGGCCGACGTCGATGCCGAGCACCGAGGCGGCGCCTGCCTGCAGCAGGCAATCGGTGAAGCCGCCAGTGCTCTGCCCGACGTCGAGGCAGCGCCGGCCAGCGACATCCAGCTTGGTCTGTGCCAGCGCGCCGGCGAGTTTGATGCCGCCGCGCGAAACATAGCGATCGGTATCGTCGTCGGCGACTGCCAGTTGAGCTGAGAGCGGCAGGATCGCCGACACCTTGGCGACGGCACCGCCCGACCAGGAGACGCGACCGGCCTCAATCAGCCGCTGCGCCACGGTGCGCGAAGGCGCCAGGCCACGTTCGACCAGCAACTGGTCGGCACGCAGGCCGTCGCGATGCACGACGGGCGCCGCGGCCACCACAGGTTGCGGCGCCGGACGTGAGGTGCGACGATGGAATGACTTCATGCCTTCGGCTTCAGAA